>DMUF01000183.1 GCA_003476445.1 Gammaproteobacteria bacterium
GGCAATCGCCTCGATGAGATCGACTTTCAGCTGTTCTTCATGCTGCTGATCGACGCGGGCGGCGACACCACGCGCAATCTCGTCGCCGGCGGTCTGCATCTGCTGATGCAGCACCCGGAAACGCTGGCGGAACTCAGATCAAATCCCGCGCTTGTGCCAAAGGCACGAGACGAACTGCTGCGCCTGGTGAGCCCGGTGATCTACATGCGCCGCACCGCGTCCGTCGATACCGAGCTCGGCGGTCAGCGCATCCGAGCGGGAGACAAGGTCGTGCGCTACTTTGGCGCTGCAAATCACGACGAGCGCAAGTTCGCCGATCCCGAGCGGCTCGACATTCATCGCGCCGCGGGTGCGCACATCGCCTTTGGTGCCGGCACGCATGTTTGCCTTGGCCAGCACATTGCGCGGGTGGAGATTGATTGCATGCTGCATGAGGTGCTCACCCGTCTGCACGCCATCGAACTGGATGGCGAGCCCGAGTGGCTGCCTTCGAATTTCATCTCCGGCATCCGACGTATGCCAATCCGTTTTCGTCCGGGTCCACGCCGATCCACCGCTTGAGGCTATAATCCCGCGCTTGCGTTGGCGCGACGCCGGCGATCGACCAAGCGAAGAAACCCTGTGCCATTGTCTGACTGGACCATTCGTCATTGCCTCGCCGCCAGCATCATTGCGGCTGCTGCGCTGCTTGCCGGCTGCGGTGGCAGCAAGGACGAGGCCGCGTCCGGGCCCCCTGCCCGGGCTGTTCCGATCCGCAGCGCGGTTGCCGAGGCGCAAACCGTGGTCGTCGAGGAGCAAAGCCTCGGTCGGCTCGAAGCACAGCGTATTCCCGACATTGCGGCCGAGACAGCAGGTCAGATCCGCGCCATTCAGGTGGATGCAGGGGCAACGGTTACCGCAGGCACGGTGCTCGCCACCATCGACGATGAAGCTCAGCGTCTATCGGTCGAATCCGCCGAAGCAACGGTTGCCCGATTGCAGGTGCTGCTCGACAACCAGAATCGGACTGTTGAGCGGCTCGAGAGGCTCTCCACTGATCGCTCGGTCGCTGAGAGCATGGTCGACGACGCGGTTGCTCAATCACGCGCCCTGCGCGCGCAGGTGGCCGAGGCCAGCGCGCGGGCCCGAGAAACACGACGGGCACTGGCAAAGACCCAGGTGATGAGCCCGATCGACGCCATTGTGCAGGCGCGCCACGTCTCCGTTGGCGATTTCGTTGCGCCCGGACAGCCGCTGTTTGCACTTGTTGCCGCGGACGCGCTGCGCGCCTATCTGCCCTTCCCGGAGACGCTTGTGAACACAATCGTGCCCGGACAGGCGGTGGAACTCAGTCTGCCAACCGCTGAGGCCGCGACCATCAGCGCGACGGTCACGGACCTGCGACCCATGGTCGGCAGCGGAACCAGCGCCTTCGAGGCCATCGTCGACTTTCGTAATCCGGGTGGCTGGCGTGCGGGTGCCAGCGTGCGCGGACGGGTCGCCGTGGAAACACGCGCGAACAGTATTCTGGTGCCGGAAACGAGCGTGGTGCAGCGCCCCGCGGGCGACGTCGTCTATGTCATCGAGGGCGAGACGGTGCGCCAGCAAGCGGTGATCACCGGTGTGCGGCGCAAGGGCACGGTCGAAATCCGCGAGGGGCTCGCCGCCGGCACCCCCATCGCCGCGGACGGCGCCGGGTTTCTCACTGACGGCGCGCGAGTGCGGGTGCAATGAGCCTGCCCGGACTTTCCATCTCGCGTCATGTCTTCGCCTACATGGTCAGCGCGCTCATCGTGCTGTTCGGCATCATCGCCTTCCGTGATATCGGCGTAGATCAATATCCGCAAGTCGATCTGCCGATGGTCTCGGTCACCACCGTTCTGCCCGGCGCGGATCCGGAGATCATCGACACCAGCATCACGAACGTGATCGAGAACGCCGTGAACAGCGTTCCCGGCATCGACGTCATCGCCTCCACGTCGTCCCCCGGCGTGTCGATCGTGCGGCTGCAGTTCCTGCTCGAAAAGGACGTGGATGTCGCGTTCAACGAAGTGCAGGCCAAGGTCAATCAGACGCTGCGCATGCTGCCAGACGATGCTGACCCACCCATCGTCGGCAAGATCGAGGTCGGGGCGAACGCCATCATGTGGCTTTCGCTGACAGGGGATCGAACCCTGCAGCAGCTGAATCAGTACGCGGAAAACGTCGTCAAGAAACGATTGGAGGTCATCGACGGCGTCGGCCAGGTGCAGATGGGCGGGCGTCGGGTACGGACCATCCGGGTCGAGATCGATCTCGATCGCATGCACGCCATGGGGGTCGCGGTCAGCGATATCCAGCGCGCTTTCCGTACCGAGCACATCCAGGCGCCCGGAGGGTTTCTGGTCAGCAAGGACAGCGAGCGACTGATCCGGCTCGACCTGGAATTCCACAGTCCCGAGGAACTCGGGACCATGATCGTGAACTACCGGGACGGCGCGCCCGTACGCATCCAGGATTTCGCGACCGTGACCGACGGCCAGGCAGACCTGCGCCAGATCGCGCGCTTCAACGGCAAACCATCCGTCGGTCTCGGCATCGTCAAGATCAGCAACGCGAATACCGTCGCCGTGATCGAAGCGGTGGAAACTCGTCTCGAGCAGGAGATCCGCCCCCAGCTACCGCCTGGCGTCGAGATCAGCGTCGCCGTCAATGATGCCAACATCATTCGCGAGATCGTTGCGGCGCTGGAACAGCATCTGATCGAAGGCACGCTGCTCGCTGGCCTGGTGGTGTGGTTCTTCCTCCGCAACGTGCGCTCGACCCTGATCATCGCGACCGCCATTCCTGTCTCTTTGCTGGGTGCGGTCGCGGTCATCTATTTCCTTGGATATACGTTTAATCAGATGACGCTGCTCGCGCTGCTGCTGCTGATTGGGGTGGTGGTCGATGATGCGATCGTCGTACTCGAGAACATCTACCGGCATCGCGAAGAGATCGATCCGGATCCGATCACGGCAGCCCGCAATGGCGCAGATCAGGTGGTATTCGCCGTCGTCGCATCAAGCCTCACGCTGGTCTCGATCTTCGTGCCCGTGGTGTTCATGGAAGGCATGATCGGGCGCTTCTTCGAATCGTTCGCCGTCGTCGTAACGGTTGGCGTGCTGGTGTCGTTGTTCGTGTCGCTCACGCTGACACCCATGCTGTGCTCGCGGTTCCTCACCGTGAACACGTCCCCCGGGCCGCTCTATCGGTCGTTCGCGCGCATCCTCGACCGAGTCGACCGGTTATACGAACGCGTGCTCGCACTCGCGCTGAAGCGCCGCTGGATGGTGGTGGTACTGACGCTGGTCACCGTGTGGTCGAGTGGCTGGTTCCTGTCCGCGGTGCCGAAGGAATTCATGCCGGCGGAAGATCAGAGCCGTTTCATCATCAGTCTGCGCGCACCGCTCGGCACCACGACGGAAGCCATGGATCGAGCGCTCGCATCGGTAGAAGCGGTCATCAACCGGCAGCCCGAGGTAATCGGCTATTTCGCGTCCGCAGGCGGCAGTGGCGGCGGCTTCTCGAGTCAGGCCAACCAGGGCGTCGCGTTCGTCACACTCGCCGCCCGCGCTGATCGCGACCGCAGCCAAAAAGAAATCATCGATCAGGTACGAGTCGAACTCGCCGCGATTCCCGGTCTGCGCGCGTTTGCCGCCGAACCGAGCCCGGTGGGGGGACAGCGCGGCGATCCGCTTCAGTTCTCGCTCATTGGTCCCTCGCTGCCCGAGGTCGCGCGCCTGTCCGACACGCTGTACCAGCAGATGCTCGCCGATACCCGGTTTGCCACCGTGGACATGGATCTGCAGCTCGATCTGCCACAGGTCGAGGTAGACGTGGACCGGGCGCGCGCCGCCGCTATCGGGCTGACCGCCCAGGACATCGCGTTCGCCGTCAATGTCCTCGCGGGTGGCTTCGACATCGCCAAGTACAACGACAAACCAGGCGACGGACAACGCTACGACGTGCGCGTCAAGGCGCGGGAAAGCGATCTGGATAACCCTGAAGACCTGCACCGCATCATGCTCCGCACGCGCAGCGGCGAACTGGTGCGACTCGACAGCGTGGCCACCGTGCGACCGGTCATCGGCGCCGCCGTCGTCAACCGGTTCAATCTGCAGTACGCGGCGAATTTCTACGTCACGCCCGCGGTAGCCCTCGGGGAAGGCACCACCCTCGCCTTCCAGATGGCGGATGCCATCATGCCGATCGGCTACAAGCTCGAACTTCAGGGCCAGGCACGGGAGCTCTCGCGTACCACAGGCTACGTGCAGTTCGCCTTCGGCCTTGCGATGGTGCTCGTGTTCATGGTGCTCGCAAGCCAGTTCAACTCGTTTGCCCAGCCGCTCATTGTCATGGTGGCACAGCCGCTCGCAATCATCGGCGGCCTGGTCGCACTCTGGGCTTTCGGGCGTAGCCTCAACATCTTCTCGATGATCGGCATGGTGCTGCTCATCGGCCTGGTAGCAAAGAACTCGATTCTGCTCGTGGACCTGACCAACCAGCTGCGCGCCCAGGGGCGAGGCATCGACGAGGCGCTGCGTGAGGCATGCCCCATTCGGCTGCGGCCTGTTCTCATGACGTCGCTCACGGTCATCCTCGCGCTCTTGCCTGCGGCTCTGGGTTTTGGCGCCGGTGCCGACACCAACGCCCCGCTCGCCGTCGCCGTTATCGGGGGGATGGCGAGCTCCACCCTGCTCACACTCGCCGTGGTTCCTGCGGTCTACTCACTCTACGAAAACTGGCGCGAAAGGCGGCGAGCACGGGCGTGAACGACCCGTTGCTCCACAGCGTCATCGCGCTAGGGCTTTGCGCGCTGTTCGCGAGCAGCGGCCTGCACAAGCTCAACCAGCGCGCCCGCTTCGCCGCCCAGCTCGCTGAGTACCGCCTGCTGCCATTGTGGCTGACCGACAGCGCGGCCGTGCTGCTCGTGGTTATCGAGTGTGCGCTCGCCCTGTTGCTGCCCTGGCCTGCTCTGCGCGCGGTCACGGGCGCCGTGGCTGCCCTTTTGTTCACGATTTACGGCTTGGCGATTGCCGTGAATCTCGCCCGCAAGCGCACCTATATCGACTGCGGCTGCGGCGACACTGCGATTCTGCTCACGCCCTGGCTACTGCTGCGCAACGCCGTGCTCGCGGTCGGGGCCGGGCTGCTGACGCTTGCGCCCACCTCGCGGGAGCTTGGGATCATGGATGGTGTGGTCGGGGCCTTTGCTTTGATCGCGCTCATCGTGTTGTATCAGACCATGGACCAGCTGCTCGAAAACGCCTCCGCGTTGCGCGAATGGAATTCAACCCATGACTGAACTGCTCCTGACCGGCATGATCGTGCAGTGGCTTGTGATTATCGGCCTGATTGTCGCGGTTCTCGCGCTGGGTCGGCAGGTTGGATTACTCCACACCCGGCTTGCCCCCGCAGGTGCGCTGGTGACGGCGAGCGGACCCAAGGTGGGAGAATTCGCGCCGCGCCTCAACCTTCCGACCCTGACTGGCGATACGCTTGAAGTCGGGGGACAGCGATCACGGGCGTTGCTCATCTTGTTCGTTTCGCCCACGTGTCCTCTGTGCAAGGCGCTGGTACCGGCAGCCCGCGCGATGGCGCGCAGCGAACGTCAGCGTCTTGATCTCGCCTTTGCCAGCGATGGCGGCGATACCACCTCGCATGGCCGCTATGTCGCAGACATGGAAATCGAGGCCTGGCCCTATGTGCAGAGCTTCGAGCTTGGCATGCGCTTCGAAGTGGCCAAGCTGCCGTACGCCGTGCTTATCGATGCTGCGGGGGTACTGCGCGGCAAGGGGCTTGTGAACAGCCGCGAGCATCTTGAGAGCTTGCTCGAATCGATGGACAGCGGCTACGCGACGATTCAGGACTATCTCAACGCAGAACCGCCCGAGGGGCTCGCGCGCGACGCCGCATCCAGCAGCGCTTCCTCCACAAACCAGAGCCGGTCCTGACCCCAGGTCACCTGGTCCCCGACGCGAAAGCACGGCACACCCCAAAGCCCGAGCGAGCTTAGCTCGCGCGCGTTGCTCGCCGCCTCTGTCCGCCAGCCCGGGTTGCTAAGCTCCTTGCGCCCAAGCGCCCACGAAAGTCCCGCCCGTTCGACGATCTGTCTGAGACCACGATCGGACCCCGCGTCGATGCCGCGCGCCCAGACTCCGTCGAGAAACGCGAGCACGTAGTCCGTGCCACGCCCTTCTGCGCGCGCCCACGGAATGAGGGCATAGCCGCGCTCCACGGGCCGGCCCACCGGATCTGCGATGCGACCGAATGGAATACCGTGATAGCGGGCTTCGCGCGCGGCGTCCCGCACGAAGGCGAGCGCTTTCTGTCGCGGTACCGGTAGCTTGCGCATGACCATCGGCAACAGGTAGCGGAGCTCAAGCTGAGCTCCGTAGCGTCGGGCGAGATCAACCACGCGCGGTGCCGCAACCGCCGTGTACGGGCTGCGGAAGGAGAGATAAAAATGCAGCTTGACGCCCGGCGCCGCCGATTGCGTCCCGGTAGTCGGCTCCTTGCGCTCACCCAGCGCTGAGGTCGAAGGCGCGTGCCGTTCCCGGAGCGGAACACCCGCATCGAAGGGGGGCTCGCGCCAGGGCGCCGGCGTTTGATCAGCCGCTCGACGCGTGCCAAGCCTTGTCAGGCGGTTATCAAGAAAATGCAGCCGATCCATGCTGGCGTACCAGTCGTTGCCGTACCACGCGACGCCGCTCAGAAAATGCCCTAGCCGTGAACGTCGAGCAGCGCCGGCGGCCAGATCGGCATCACTCGCGCGAGGCGCGCCCCCTTCGGGCGCGGCGGGAAGAGACAGCGTCAACCCCGCGCGCTGCGCGAGGCGCTCCGCATCGATCCGGGCCCAGTCCGATCTCAGAGCAGGTTCCGAGGTCGCCCAGTCGGCCGGCGGACCCACCGGGTGTTCGATGATCTCCACCTCGTGCCGCGCGCGGATGCGCGCGAGCGCCACGCGCATGAGCTCGGAATGGGGCTCACCCGCCTCATGAAAGAACTCTATGCGATGCGGCAAACCCCGCCGGGAACGCTCGCTTTCCGCGCGTGCGTGACGAGCACGCTCACGTGCCTCCCCGCAGTACCAGGCCATTGCCGAGGCGGTCAGGGACGTAACGATCGACATGCGACAGCGACCCCGCGAGGCTCAGGCGAGCAACCGCTCGGCGCGAATGGTGCGGATTCGATCGCGGACAGCCGCCGCCTCCTCGAACTCGAGGTTGCGCGCGTGCTCGAGCATCTCGGCTTCCAGCGCTTCCAGAAATTTGCCGAGCGCGCGCGGATCGGTCGGCACCGCGGGTGCTGCGCCACCCTTGCGCGGAGCTGCGGTTGCGCCGCGGCGTTTGCCTTGCGGGGTGGCAACGCGCGCGCCTTCCATAATGTCGGCGATGTCCTTACGGATGGTTTGCGGCGTGATGCCGTGTGCGAGATTGTGCGCGATCTGTTTGGCGCGGCGCCGCTCGGTTTCCTCCATGGCACGCTGCATGGATCCAGTGATCTTGTCGGCATAGAGAATCGCTCGCCCCGCCGCGTTCCGCGCCGCGCGCCCGATGGTCTGGATCAGGGATCGGTCCGAGCGCAGAAAGCCCTCCTTATCTGCGTCCAGAATCGCGACCAGAGAAACTTCCGGCATATCGAGCCCCTCGCGCAGCAGGTTGATCCCCACCAGCACGTCGAACTGCCCAAGGCGCAGATCGCGAATAATCTCCATGCGCTCAACCGTATCGATGTCCGAGTGCAGGTAG
The DNA here is from genome assembly GCA_003476445.1 of Gammaproteobacteria bacterium. Taxonomy (GTDB): domain Bacteria; phylum Pseudomonadota; class Gammaproteobacteria; order Pseudomonadales; family Azotimanducaceae; genus UBA7803. The sequence continues at coordinate 7,752 of DMUF01000183.1, forward strand.
CGCACACGCACGCCGTGCTCACCGAGATACTCGGTCAAATCCTCCGCCATGCGCTTGGTCAGCGTGGTGACCAGTACGCGATCGCCCGCGGCGACCGTTTTACGGATTTCCTCGAACAGATCCTGTACCTGGTGTGTGGCCGGACGCACTTCGAGCAAGGGATCGACAAGCCCGGTCGGACGAACCACCTGCTCCAACACCTGGCCCGCGTGCCGCGCCTCATAATCCGCTGGTGTCGCCGAGACGAAGATGGTTTGCGGTGCCAGATGCTCCCACTCCTCAAAACGCAGCGGGCGGTTATCCAGCGCGGACGGTAGGCGGAATCCGTACTCGACCAGGGTTTCCTTGCGTGAGCGATCACCTTTGAACATGCCGCCGATCTGTGGAACGGTGACGTGGCTTTCATCGATGACGAGTAACGCATCGCCCGGCAGATAATCGAAGAGCGTCGGCGGAGGCTCGCCGGGCGCCCGACCGGACAAGTAGCGGGAATAGTTCTCGATGCCGTTGCAGTAGCCGAGCTCGCGGATCATCTCGAGATCGAACCGAGTGCGCTGCTCGAGACGCTGGGCCTCCACGAGTCGGTTGTTGGCATGCAGCCACTCGAGGCGCTCACGCAGGTCCTCGCGGATCTGATCGACAACCGCCAGGGTGCGCTCGCGCGGCGTCACGTAATGCGAGGTGGGAAATACCGTGAAGCGGGGCACGCGCTTCAGTACCTCACCGGTGAGCGGATCAAACAGCGACAGCTGATCGATCTCGTCGTCGAACAGCTCGACGCGCACGCCTTCGCGCTCCGATTCCGCGGGAAAGATATCGATGACATCTCCCCGCACGCGATAGGTGCCGCGCGAAAACGCGAGATCGTTGCGGGTGTACTGAAGCTCTGCCAGGCGATTCACCAGCTGGCGCTGGTCGACGCGATCGCCGCGATCGAGATGCAGCACCATGCGCAGATACGAGGCCGGATCGCCGAGACCGTAAATGGCCGAGACCGACGCCACGATGATCGTGTCACGCCGCTCGAGCAGCGCCTTGGTCGCAGAAAGGCGCATCTGCTCGATGTGCGCATTGACCGAGGAGTCCTTCTCGATATACGTATCGGAGGACGGCACGTAGGCCTCGGGCTGATAGTAGTCGTAGTAGGAAACAAAATACTCGACGGCGTTGTGCGGGAAGAACTCGCGAAACTCGCCGTACAGCTGGGCGGCCAGGGTCTTGTTGGGCGCGAGGATCAGGGTGGGGCGCTGCACCGCCGCAATGACGTTGGCGACGGTGAAAGTCTTGCCTGAGCCAGTTACACCGAGCAGGGTCTGGTGGGAAAGCCCGTCCTGCAACCCGTTCACGAGCCCTTCGATAGCCCCCGGCTGATCGCCAGCCGGCCCGAAGGCAGCAACGAGCTGAAACGGATTCGAAGATAGTGTCGTCGACATGGCGGCAAGCCAAAACGGCAGTCTATCGGAATATGCATATGCCGGCACGGTCGGTGATTTATCCGCAGCCGTTTCAGTACAATGCGCCGCTTTTTCAACGCCAGGACTGCGCTAAAACCATGAGCACGCAATCGAGCGGAGACCGTCTGACGTGGGTAGTGCGATTTGCAGGGGATTCCGGAGACGGGATTCAGCTGCAGGGGCAGCAGTTCACGCTGGC
>DMUF01000250.1:0-2788 GCA_003476445.1 Gammaproteobacteria bacterium
GGCGCTCGCACCCTGCGCAGAGGTTTGGCACGAAAGCGCCCCCCAACCACCCGCATCACGTCAGGCGCCCGTCTGGCCAGATCGCTATAATCCGTTTTTTTCGCCCGAGATCGACCATGTCATTGATCGCCCCCTTTTCCGGACTGCGTCCTGCACCGGGTCGCGCGGCCGAGGTCATCGCGCCTCCCTATGACGTGCTGTCCGCCGCTGAGGCGCGAGTGCGCGCCGAGGGCAAGCCTTTCAGCTTCCTGCACATCTCGAAGCCCGAAATCGACCTGCCGCCGGACACCGACGCCTACAGCCCGGTGGTCTATGCGAAGGCTGCGTCCAATCTGCAGCGCATGCTCGACGCCCGCGTACTCGAACGCGATGCAGCCGAATTCTACTACGTGTATCGCATCATCGACGGCACGCATATACAGACGGGTTTAGTGGCCGCCGCCGACGTAAAGGCCTACGACAGCAACCGAATCCGGAAACACGAATTCACCACGCTCGACAAGGAAAACGATCGGGTACGACAGATCGAGGCGCTGAGCGCACAGACCGGGCCCGTGCTGCTCGCATACCCCGCAGCTGCCGACATCGATGCACTCCTTGCGCAAGCTGCGGTGGGCACACCCGATGCGGACGCGGTCGCCGATGACGGCGTTCGGCATCAGCTTTGGGTCGTACGCGACGAGGCGCTGAAGACCGCTCTGACAAGGGCGTTCGACGCGCTACCCGCACTGTTCATCGCTGATGGGCATCATCGCTCCGCGGCGGCATCCCGCGTGGCCGCTGGCCGCGGCGCTCCAGCGCAGGCCAACTGCAACAAGTTTCTGACGGTGATCTTCCCGCACCACGAGATGCGCATTCTCGCGTACAACCGCGTGGTGAAAGATCTGAACGGTCTGTCGCCTGAAGACTTTCTCGCGCGGCTCCAGGTGCGGTTCGACGTATCAGCGATCGACCGCGAGGCGGCGCCGACCGCTTCCGGCACATTCCACCTGTATCTGCAGGGGCACTGGCATGCGCTGCGCTTGCGCCCGGAGTTCATACCGAAGGACGATCCCGTTGCGAGCCTCGACGTTAGCCTGCTCTCCACTTGGGTGCTTGGCGATATCCTCGACATCCACGACCTGCGGCGCGACAAGCGAATCGAGTTCGTTGGCGGAGCGCGGGGACTTGCCGGCCTGCGCGCGCGCGTGGATAGCAATGAAATGGCTGCCGCCTTCGCGCTGGTGCCCACCCGCATGGAAGAACTCATGGCGGTGGCCGAGGCGGGACAGATCATGCCGCCCAAATCCACCTGGTTCGAACCAAAGCTTGCGGATGGTCTGGTCTCGCACCTGCTCGACTGACGGATCGTCACACGTGCGCGTCCGTGGGGGGCGCGCGACAGGAGGGGGCAATGGCAGAAGCAGCGATTCAATCCGAGCAACCGTCGTCCGAGGGCGCCACGTCGCGCGTGCCGCTACGGCGCCTGATTGCCTATGCCCTGATCGAGTTTCCGGTCGGTGGTGCCATGAACGCCACGTCGCTGTTCCTTGGCTTCCACTACGCGACGCTCGGGGTCAACCTTGCGGAAATCGGCGTCATCATGATGATGGCGAGACTGCTGGACGTACTGATTGATCCTGCGGTTGGCCTGATGTCGGATCGCACGCGATCGACGTGGGGCAGGCGCAAGGTGTGGGTGATCGCCGGGGCGCCGGTCTTTGTGCTTGCCTGCTGGAATCTGTTCGTTCCGCCGCCGGACGTCAGCGCTGCCTACTTTGCCGGGTGGCTGGTCATGTTCTGGCTCGGATTCTCGATGATCAACATCCCCTACTACGCCTGGGGCGCCGAACTCTCGCCCGATTATCACGAGCGCACGCGCATCACCACCTGGCGCACCATCTCCGGCACGCTCGGCTCGTTCGCGTTTCTGTTGATTCCCGCCGTGCGGCAACAGATCTTCGGGGTCGGTGGACAACCGGGAGAAGTGCTCAGCATCATCGCCACCATCGCGTTTATCACGATCCCCGCATTCGTCGCATTCGCCGCGGTAAGCGTGCCCGACCGGGGGATGGCGGTCGGTACGCAGCACGTTCCGATCATGCGGGGTATCCGCGTGATGAGCCGTAATGGCCCGTTTCTCCGCCTGCTCGCCGCCTTCACCATCGTTGGGCTCGGCCCCGTGTTGCAGGGCGCGATGTTCCCATTCTTCATGCAGCACGTGGTCGGTGATACCACGTCCGGACCAAAGATTCTCCTCATCTATTACCCGACGGTCGCCATCGGCATTCTCCTGTGGGCGGCGCTGGCGCGACGCATTGATAAGCACCGAGCGTGGACGGTAGGCATGACCCTGATGGCGGTTGTCACCGTTTCCTACATGCTTGTCGGTGAAGGCGACATCTGGTTGATGGTGAGCATCCTCGCGCTCTCCGGGATCGGGTCCGGCGCACTCAGTGCACTCCCCGCGTCGATGAAGGCTGATGTCGTGGACCTGGATGCGATCGAGAGCGGCGAGGACCGCGCGGGGCTCTTCTTCGCCACCTGGTCGCTTGCAGTGAAATTCATAGCCGCGGTGGGGCAGGGGCTGGCCTTCACCACCCTTGCCTGGATCGGTTTCGATGCAAAGGGGAGCAACGGCCCGGACGAAATCCTTGGCCTGCGCATCTTCTACTCCGGCGGCCCCATGGTGCTCTATGTGATCGCGATAATGATCGTTTGGCGCTACCCAATCACCGCTAGTCGGCATGCGGAACTGCGCAAGGAGCTGGCGACACGCGGGGCGCAATCTGGGTGAGACGCTGGCGGC
>DMUF01000250.1:3119-4460 GCA_003476445.1 Gammaproteobacteria bacterium
GGAGGGGTACGGTCCGCCTAGAACCGATTCCGTATCGCGTCATCAGCGACTGCGGGTTTCGGGTCCCGCACGAAACACGGCAACCACCGCAGGGATTCGCCCCCTGGCAAGGCCATAGAGCAGCAGCGGTACTTCGACGAACAGCGTGATGCTCGCGAGTACGAATATGCCGCCACGCGCGACTCTGCCGGCAAGCTCATCGGCGGGCAATACGAAGTGCGCCATAAGCACCGCCACGCCCGTTACCGCGAAACCACCCAGCGACATCAGCATGAACTGCCGAACGCTGTTGGCCCTCGCGTCGAAACTGAAGAGCGAAACATGCAGCAACGTGCGCGGCGGATAGATCGCGCTCCGGGCAGCCATCGCCGCCAGGGCATGGCCCCACTCATGGGCGACATACGCAACGAGCGCGAGTGCAAGACCCGCTGTCCAGCCGGCCGCGGCACTTGCATCGCCAAGCGGAGCAAGCTGCATCCAAGCCGAAACCGAGAGAATGATCAGCAGCGTGTCGCGAACAGCGAGCCTTTGAAACATGCTCGGCGAGGACATGGCCTGAGGTGACTGAATGACCCGAGCCTTGTTTAAGGCTCGGTAGAGGTGGCTCCGCCTGCTGGGCTCGAACCAGCGACCCGCTGATTAACAGTCAGCTGCTCTACCAACTGAGCTAAGGCGGAAGAAGCGCGCTAGTGTAGCGGCGACGGCTTCAAATTCAACCCCGAACGGAGCCGGGAGCGTTGCACAGCACGTTGCACAGGACTACGCGCCGTCTCGCGCCGAGATCAGACGCGCGTAAAGGTTCGTGTGATCGCAATGCGCTCACCGCCCGCCTCGAGCTCGATCACGATCGTCAGCAGGCGATCGCCTTCCAACCTGAAAGATTCGCTCGCTCTTGCATCCTGCGCCTCTGAGAGGATCACCAGGGCATCCTCCAGCCAGCCCGCCTGTACCTCCCATAGACCACGACGGCGCTCGCCCCATGACACGTCCCGCCAGGTTCCTTCATCACAGGCAATTCCCATAGATTGGGCGTCTTGCTCGATACGCAGCGACCGCGCCTCGAGGGTGCAGAAATCGCTCGTGACCAGATGCAGGAAGCCGCCACGCGCACGAAGCTGCAGCAGCGTGGGAGGAACATCGCTCTGGCCGGGGACCAACTGCCAGTTGCCCGACAGATTGAACGATGGGGGTACGTCAACCGCGGGCGGCGCGCTGGTACAACCCGTCACAAAGAACGCAACAGCGACCGCACATCCACGAAACCATCTGCCCATGGTGCCCCTCCACGACGCGAATCGGGGCCTATGGTAGCGCGGGCGCGGCCACAGCGTGAGCCGCCCC
>DMUF01000250.1:4801-5132 GCA_003476445.1 Gammaproteobacteria bacterium
ACCGGCACCGGCACCGGCACCGAAACGATCAGTCTTTCAGCACAATGCGGTTTTCGTTGAGCTCGACCGTTCTTTCGCCCACGCCTTTGACGTTGGCCAGTTCGTATACGTCCGCGAATTCGCCGTTGGTCTTGCGGTACTCAACGATCGAGAGCGCCTTCGCCTCGCCGATACCATCCAGCACGCGGGCCAGCGTTGCCGCATCAGCCGTATTGATATTGACGGTCTCCTGCGCCGCCCGTGGATCCGTGGTCGGAGCGGCGCCGCGCATCTCTGCCTTTACGGGCATCGCCAGTGCCAACGACAGAGCAAGCGCCAAGGCCGCGAGGGG
>DMUF01000250.1:5475-9559 GCA_003476445.1 Gammaproteobacteria bacterium
ATCTGGATGTCCTGTTGCGATTGAGTGGAGCAACAGGCTAACCGCAGCGCGGCGCGCGGCCGGTGGGAGAGAATCAGGGGTCCATGCCCGCCACCGCCACTGCGGGGTGTAGGCGAGAAGCCCGGGATCAGGACATCCCGGAGCCACGGGCGGTGTCAGCAGCGTGCTCACGGGCGCGTTGCCGGGCTCGCCGACGCACGCCGCCAATGACCGCACTCAGACCGCCCACGAGCAGCCCGAACACAAAGGCGAGGAGCAGCCACCAAAACAGACTGACAGACGGCGTTTCCCAAATCAGGAAACGCAGGGCGACAGGCGTCTGATTGACCGCCAGAAGACCGAACAGCGCGACGCAGAGCGCGAGGGAGACACCGGCCACCCGACGCAGTGCGTGCATTGATTAATCCTCGTCGTCGGGATCGGAAAGTTCCGCGGGGAGCTCAGCGCCGTGCAGCAGCTGATTGACGCGATCACGCAGTTCCTTCCCAGGCTTGAAATGCGGTACGTACTTTTCCGCCAGAGATACCGGCTCTCCGGTCTTTGGGTTGCGACCGATCCGCGATGCGCGCCGGTGAACCGAGAAACTGCCGAAACCCCGAATCTCGATCCGTTCGCCGCTCGCGAGGGTCTCTGCCATCTGCTCGATGATGGCCTTCACCGCAAGCTCGACATCCTTGAGCGAAAGCTGCGTCTGTCTAGCGGCGATCAGTTCGATCAGTTCGGACTTGGTCATGAACACACCGTCCCTGCTACTGATGCGCCCGCGAAAGAGCGGGCGCTTACCTTCCCCTGTCGACGGCCCCAATCAGCGGCCGCCGAACAGGCTTGGTCAATCAGTCGTTGTTTTGCTCCATCTGCGCCTTGATCAGGTCGCCGAGCGTGGTCGGGCTCGGGCGATCGGACTCCTGACGACGCAGTTCACGCACCGCAGCGCGATCGTCCTCGACGTCCTTGGCCTTGACCGACAGACTGATGGACCGATTCTTGCGGTCGACGCTGATGATCTTGACTTCAATCTCATCACCGACGGACAGCACGTTGCGCGCATCCTCTACCCGATCCTGGCTGAGTTCGGACGCCTTGAGCACGCCGATCACCTCTTCGGCGAGCTTGACCTGGGCCTCTTTGGCTTCGATCTCCACTACCGTACCGCGAACTATGCTGCCGCGATCGTTGTCGGTCGTGTAATCGGAGAAGGGGTCCTGGTCGAGCTGCTTGATGCCGAGCGAAATGCGCTCGCGTTCCGGATCCACGGACAGGATGACCGTGTGAATTTCCTCGCCCTTGCTGTAGCGGCGTACGGCCACTTCGCCCGGCTCGTTCCAGGAAATATCAGAGAGGTGCACCAGACCATCGATACCGCCATCGAGACCGATGAAGATACCGAAATCGGTGATCGACTTGATCCGACCCGAGATGCGCTCGCCCTTGGCGTGGTGAATGCTGAATTCATCCCAGGGGTTCGGACGGCACTGCTTGATCCCAAGCGAGATACGACGACGCTCCTCGTCGATGTCGAGCACCATGACCTCGACCTGGTCGCCCACAGACACGACCTTGGACGGGTGGATGTTCTTGTTGGTCCAGTCCATCTCGGAGACGTGAACAAGACCTTCCACGCCCTCTTCGATCTCGGCAAAGCAGCCGTAGTCGGTGAGGTTCGTGACCGTCGCCAGAACACGCGAACCCTCGGGATAACGCCGCGTGATATCCACCCACGGATCGTCGCCGAGCTGCTTCATGCCCAGGCTGACGCGGTTCTTCTCGCGATCGAACTTGAGAATGCGGACCGATACCTCGTCGCCGACGTTGACCATTTCGCTCGGATGACGAATACGACGCCAGGCCATGTCGGTGATGTGCAGCAAACCGTCCACACCGCCCAGATCGACGAATGCACCGTAGTCCGTGAGGTTCTTCACGATGCCCTTCACCACCTGACCTTCCTGCAGCGAGGACAGGAGCGCTTCGCGCTCGACGCTGTTTTCCTGCTCCAGCACTGCGCGACGCGATACGACGACGTTATTGCGCTTCTGGTCGAGCTTGATGACCTTGAAATCGAGCGGACGCCCTTCGAGGTGCGCCGTTTCACGCAGCGGGCGAATGTCGACGAGCGACCCCGGCAGGAACGCGCGGATCTCGTTGATATCCACCGTGAAGCCGCCCTTCACCTTGCCGTTGATCTGCCCCTTGATGACTTCGTTCTTTTCGAAGGCGGACTCGAGCATGATCCAGGTCTCGGCACGCTTTGCCTTCTCCCGGGACAGACGCGTTTCACCCCAACCGTCGTCGACCACTTCCATGGCGACCTGGACCTGATCGCCAACCGACAGCAGGAACTCGCCGCGATCATTCAGGAACTGGTTGCGTGGGATCACGCCCTCGGACTTGAGTCCGGCGTGCACGGTCACCCATTCGTTGGTGATCGCGACCACGGTGCCGGTGACAATGGCGCCCGGCGCCATCTCGATAGTCCGGAGACTCTCTTCGAAAAGATCCGCAAAACTTTCACTCATAAATGTTGTCACGCGTCATACCCGCATGGGGCACCGCGTGGTTTCTCCGTCGTGATGAACGATCTCGGGCGCCGGACAAGTTGGCGCACACAGACCGGTTGGTTGCATCAAGTGCGAGTGACAATCCCGCGAACGCGCGCTGCTTCCAGCACGCGAGCGACCACGGCATCGACCGTCAAAGCAGTGCTGTCAATCAGGACCGCATCTTCCGCCGGCCGCAAGGGTGCCACCGCACGCCCTCGATCTCGCCTGTCCCGCTCTTCGAGCGTTGCGAGAAGGTCGGACACGCTAACAGCCAAGCCCTTGTTTTTCAACTGAATATATCGGCGCTCCGCGCGCGCCTCGAGGCTTGCGTCGAGAAACACCTTGAGCGCGGCATCCGGAAACACCACGGTCCCCATGTCACGACCGTCAGCGACCAGACCGGGAAACAGCCGCTGCGCCCGCTGCAGGTCAAGCATGGCCGCACGCACAGGCTCAAGAGCAGCAACTTTGGACGCGGCCGCGCTTACGTCCTCGGTGCGAATCGCAAGCGCACGATCAACGCCATCCACCATCACCGCCTCACCGGCAAAACGGATCTCGATGTCCGTAGCAAGCAGCGCAAGCGCCGCCGCATCATCGAGCGCCACACCACGGCGCAGGGCCGCGTCCGCCACCACCCGGTACAACGCGCCACTGTCGAGCAGACGCCAGCCGAGCCGCTCCGCAACTGCCGCCGCAACCGTACCCTTGCCCGACCCGCTGGGTCCGTCAATCGCGATCACAGGCGCCGGGGACACTGCCACCGCTTCGTTCACGGAAGGTTTTCCAAAGGCGCGTCGCCGGCGGCGCGACTCCTCGATGAGCTGCACGAGGTCTTCGCGCTTGCCCGCCGCAATCAGCGCACGCAGGCGATTGAGCTCTTGCTCCAGATCGTCAAGCGCTGCGAGCACCGCCCGGCCGTTCTGGGTGAAGATCGGTGCCCACATCGCGGGGTCGGACGCGGCGATGCGGCTAAAATCTCGAAAACCGCCCGCGGCATGGCGCATGTGTTCCGGCGTTACCGTCTGCAGGTACGCGAACGCCACGAGGTGCGGCAGATGACTGGTGACCGCGAGCATCTCATCGTGCGCGGCCGCCGACATCACGCTGACGCGGGCACCTACGCCCTCCCAGAGCTGGGTCACGGCTGTCAGCGCGCGAGCATCGGTTTCAGGTACCGGCGTGAGCACAACCTGATGCGATTCGAACAACCTGGCGTCCGCCGCGCCCGGGCCGCTCGTCTCGCGTCCGGCAATGGGGTGCGCAGGCACAAAGCGCGGAGGTACTCGCCCGAGCGTCGAACGCACCGCCTCGATCACTGATTCCTTCACGCTCGCCGCGTCGAAAACAATGCCGGGATGGTCCGCCAGGGCCGCCACCCAGGGCGCCACCCTGTCACTCGGTACCGCGAGCAAAACAACGTCGACATCGCCCGGTGGCACCTCTGCCAACTCATCAACGATACCCCGGGCAAGGGCCTCGGATGCTCTGCCCGGGTCGGCATCGACGCCCGTAATGTGCGTCGCGATTCCCCGCGCGCGGGC
>DMUF01000250.1:9931-14112 GCA_003476445.1 Gammaproteobacteria bacterium
GCCGTCTCCTCCGGCAGACCCACGGTGACACGCAGGTGCCGGTCGAGCCCGTACTCGCCGACTGGACGAACGATCACACCCTCCCGCAGCAGGGCGTTGTAGACGGAGCCGGGATCGCGCCCGGGCTCGAACGCGACGAAATTTCCCGCTGAGGGGATGACGGCAAGCCCGAGCCGCGTGAGACCCGACGTCAGCTCGGCAAGCCCTTCACGATTCAGCCTGCGGCTCTCGTTGACAAAACCTTCGTCCGCAAGCGCCGCGGTCGCGGCCGCAAGTCCAAGGCTGTTGACGTTGAACGGCTGACGCACGCGACCAAGCAGATCCGCTGCTTCCGGACTGGAAACGGCGTAGCCCACGCGCAGCGCCGCAAGACCATGAATCTTCGAGAAGGTCCGCGTCACTACCAGGTTGGGATAGCGCGAAAGCAGCCGGATGCCATCCGGATAGCCCGGCAGATCAACGTATTCGAAATACGCTTCATCGAGCACGACCCAGACATGCTTTGGCACCGCGTCGAGAAATCGCGTCAGCGACGATTCGTCTGTCCATGTGCCCGTCGGGTTGTTCGGGTTTGCGAGAAACACGATCGCCGTATCCGGACGGATCGCTGCCAGCATGCCGTCGAGATCCGCGCCGTAGTCTCGAGCGGGAACGGTAATGAGCGTCCCCCCCGCGAGGGTGACCGCGAGCTTATAGACAATGAAAGCGTGCGCAGAAATCACCGCCGACGCGCCAGGCGTCAGGGCCACGCGCGCCATGAGGTCGAGCACGTCGTTGGAGCCATTGCCGAGGGTAAGGCAGGCGATGTCCACGCCCAGACGCTCGGCCAGGGCGCTCTTCAACGCAAAGCCGTTGCCGTCCGGATACCGCGACAGGTCGCCACACGCGTCGACAATCGCCGCCCGCACCGCCGGACCTGGCCCGCGGGGGTTCTCATTACTCGCGAGCTTGACGACATCAGTGATACCCAGCTCACGCGTCAGTTCGGACACCGGCTTGCCCGGGCGATAAGGTGAAATTCCGGCCAGCGCCGGATTGAACTTGAGGGTCATTGCACAATTGCCTGCGGATAAGAACCAAGAGAGCGGACTTCCAGTGCTACCTTGCGCACTTCAGCAAGGACCGATCCGATTCGGGGCTCGCTCTCGTGCCCGTCGAAATCGATGAAGAAGACATAGGTCCAGCTGGCGCCGCGGACGGGGCGCGTTTCGATACGCGTCAGGCTGATGCCGTGGCGCTCGAACGGCTCCAGCACCCGATACAGGGCGCCGGGCTCATTGCGCGTCGAGACCAGGATCGACGTCTTGTCACGACCGCTTGGACCGACATGCTGGCGACCGATCACAAGAAATCGGGTCTTGTTGTTGGTTTCGTCCTCGATGCGTGTCGCCAGCACCTTGAGCCCGTAGCGCGACGCCGCCATTTCCCCCGCGATCGCAGCCGCATCTGTTCGATCAGCCACAAGCCGGGCGGCCTCGGCATTGCTGCTGACCGAGGTACGCGGCACGCCGCGATAATGCGCATCCAGCCACCCGCGACACTGCGCGAGCGACTGGGCATGCGAAACAATCTCGGAGATCACCTCGCCCTTGTTGCCCGCGCTCACCATAAACGCGTGGTGGATAGGCAGCTCGATCTCGGCGCAGACACGCAACGGCGAGTTCATGAAACAGTCGAGTGTGTGATTGACCACACCCTCGGTGCTGTTCTCCACGGGAACCACGCCATAATGAACCGCATCCGATTCGACCGCGCGAAACACCTCGTCGATGGTTCCAACCGGCCGGGTGCTCGCGAAACGGCCGAACTGGGTCAGGGCGGCGGTTTCGGTATACGTGCCCGGAGGCCCCAGGTACGCAATGGTCAGCGGCTGCTCGAGATTGAGACAGCAGGAGATGATCTCGCGAAAGAGGCGCGTGACATCCGCCCCGCCCAGGGGACCCGGATTATCCGCCTGCAGGCGCGTGAGAATCTGCGCCTCACGCTCAGGTCGATAAAACACCGGGGCCGCCGCCGGATCCGCGGTCGCCTGTTTGATCACGCCGACCTTGAGCGCGCACGCGGCGCGCTGGTTCAGCAGGCCCAGAATGGCGTCGTCTATGGCATCAATTCGCGCCCGCACGCCCTCCAGCGTGTCCGGCAATCCATCGGGCGCACCCGAGCCAGGCGCGCCGGCGTCTTTGTCAGCCGTGCTCACGCGCGAACACACCGAGGTAGTCGACAAGCGCATCGACCGCCGCCTCGGGCACGGCGTTGTAGAGGCTCGCACGCATGCCACCGACGCTGCGATGCCCCTTGAGATTGGTAAGGCCGCGCGCCTCGGCACCCTTCAGAAACACCGCATCCAGCGCGGCGTCAGGAAGGGTAAACGGCACGTTCATGACCGAGCGGCAGTTACCGAGCACAGGGGTTCGATAAAAATTGCCACCATCGAGCGCGGCGTAAAGCTTCGCCGCCTTGCGGGCGTTTCGAGCCGCGATCGCAGCCAACCCACCCTCCGCTTTCATCCAGCGAAACACGAGCCCTGCCAGGTACCAGGCGTAGGTGGGGGGCGTGTTCGACATAGAGTCAGCCGCGGCGTGCACCGCGTAATCGAGCATGCTGGGTGTGCCGGCGCGCGGGCGACCCAGGAGATCCTTGCGCACTACAACAACGGTGAGCCCGGCAGGCCCGATGTTTTTCTGGGCCCCTGCGTAAATGAGTGCGAAACGGCTGACGTCTACAGGGCGCGACAGAATGTCGGACGACATGTCGGCAACGAGCGGCACCGAGGTGTCCGGAAAGTCGTGGAACTGCACGCCACCGATGGTCTCGTTGGAGCAGAGGTGCAGATACGCCGCATCGGGGTTGCAACGCCACTCCGACAGCGCCGGAATGTCGGTAAATCCGCGCGCTTCGCTCGACGCGACCACGTTGACACGGCAGAAGCGCTGCGCCTCCTCAATCGCCTTGACCGACCAGGCGCCTGTATTCACGTAGTCCGCCGTATCGCGGTCACCAAGCAGATTGAGCGGCACCATGGCGAACTGCAGGGTCGCGCCGCCCTGCAGGAAGAGCACCCTGTAATCGTCAGGCACGCCGAGCAGCTCGATGAAATCAGCCTCGGCACGCTCGGCAACGGCGATGAACTCCTTGCTGCGGTGGCTCATCTCCATAACAGACATGCCGCTGCCCGCGTAATCGAGCAGCTCGTCCCGCGCCTCGATCAGCACTTCTTCAGGCAGCGCCGCAGGCCCGGCGGAAAAATTATGCACTCGACCCATCAGGTCTTACTCCTCGTCTGCCGGCGCTTCCGGCAGGTCAGTTTCATCCGACGCAGATTCCTCAATTCGCTGCACGCTGCCGAGGATCTCATCGCCACGCAAACCGATGAGCTTTACGCCCTGGGTATTCCGACCCAGCAGCGAGACCCCGTCGGCTGCTGTCCGAACCAGCGTGCCCTGATTGCTTATAAGCATGATCTCGTCGCCGGCAAACACCTGCACCGCGCCGATCAGGTCACCATTGCGGGAGCTGGTCTGCATGGCGATCACGCCCTGAGTGCCGCGACCCTTACGCGGAAATTCGTCCACCGGCGTACGTTTGCCATAGCCACGCGCGCTCGCTGTCAGTACGAACCCATCAGCGCGCGGAATGATCAGCGCAATGACGCGTTGCTCACCACGGAGCGCGATACCACGCACACCGCGGGCCGTTCTGCCCATGGCTCGAACATCGGACTCTGCGAACCGCGCCGCCTTGCCTGAACTTGTCAGCAACAGGACATCGCACTGTCCGTCGGTGAGCGCAGCGCCGATCAGCGTATTACCTTCATCCAATTCGAGGGCGATCAGACCCGCGCTGCGCGGTCGCGAGAACTGTTCAAGAGGGGTCTTCTTGACCGTGCCGTTCGCCGTCGCCATGAACACGAAGCGGTCTTCTTCGTAGGTGCGGATCGGGAGAATCGCCGTTACCCGTTCACTGTCCGCCAGCGGCAGCAGATTGACCAGCGGGCGACCCTTGGCGGTACGGCTGCCCTGCGGAATGTGCCAGACCTTGAGCCAGTACACCTTGCCCAGGTTGGTGAAACAGAGCAGCGTGTCTTTGCTGCCGGCAACGAGCAGCTGAGCAACGAAATCCTCGTCTTTCATCGACAAGGCTGCCTTGCCTTTGCCGCCGCGGCGCTGTGCCTGATAGGCATC
>DMUF01000250.1:14475-31842 GCA_003476445.1 Gammaproteobacteria bacterium
TCGATCAGGTCTTCGTCGGTGAGATCTTCGTGCGAATCGCGAATCTCGGTTCGGCGCGCGTCGCCGAAGGTCTCGCGCACGGCTTCGAGCTCTTCACGAATGACCTGCATCAGGCGCACTTCCGACGCGAGAATTTCCTGCAAGTCGGCGATTTCGTCGAGGATGCTTTGGTATTCCTCGAGGAGCTTGTCCTGCTCGAGCGCTGTCAGGCGCTGCAGTCTGAGATCGAGGATCGCCTGCGCCTGCTCTTCGGACAGGTAGTACACACCGTCGCGGAAGCCGAAGGCGGGATCAAGACCGTCTGGGCGGCACGCATCGCTGCCCGCGCGCTCGAGCAGCACCTGCACGCCGGCGGACTCCCAGCCGCGCGCCATGAGCGCCGTGCGCGCTTCGGCCGCCCCGGGGGAAGCCTTGATCAGGTCAATGACGGCATCGATATTGGCGAGCGCGACCGCCTGGCCTTCGACAATGTGGCCGCGTCCGCGCGCGCGCCGGAGCAGGAAGATGCTGCGCCGGGTAACCACCTCGCGCCGATGCTGGATGAATGCCTCGAGCATCTGCTTCAGATTGAGCAGCCGCGGCTGACCGTCCACGAGCGCGACGCAGTTGATACCGAACACCGACTGCAGCTGGGTCTGGGCATAGAGATTGTTCAACAGCACTTCGCCGCTGACATCGCGCCGCAGCTCGATGACGATGCGCAAACCGTCCTTGTCCGACTCGTCGCGAAGCTCGCTGATACCTTCGATCTTCTTTTCTTTAACCAGCTCCGCAATGCGTTCGATGAGACGCGCCTTGTTAACCTGGTAGGGAATCTCGTGGACGACGATGGTGTCGCGACCGGATTTCTCATCCGCGATCACTTCTGCTCGCGCCCGGACATAAATCCGCCCGCGGCCTGTTCGGTACGCTTCGACAATGCCGGCACGGCCATTAATGATCGCGGCGGTGGGGAAATCGGGCCCCCGCACATAGGTCATGAGGTCATCGATTTCGAGCGCGGGATCGAGCAGGAGCGCGAGACAGCCATCCACCACTTCGCGCAAATTGTGCGGCGGAATGTTCGTCGCCATCCCGACCGCAATACCGGCGCTGCCGTTGACGAGCAGATTGGGCACTCGGGTGGGCAGCACCTCTGGCATTTGCAGCGTGCCGTCATAGTTCGGCACAAAATCGACGGTTTCGTGATCGAGGTCGGCGAGGAGTTCAGCGGCAATGCGATCCATGCGCACTTCGGTGTACCGCATGGCGGCAGGCGGATCACCGTCGATGGAGCCGAAATTGCCCTGCCCGTCCACCAGGGTGTAGCGCATGGAAAAATCCTGCGCCATGCGCACGACCGTGTCGTATACCGCGCCGTCACCATGGGGGTGGAACTTGCCGATCACGTCGCCCACCACGCGCGCCGATTTGACGTACGGACGGTTGAACGTGTTGTTGAGCTCGCTCATCGCGAAGAGTACGCGCCGGTGCACGGGCTTGAGCCCGTCCCGGACATCAGGCAGCGCGCGCCCCACGATGACGCTCATGGCATAGTCGAGATACGACTGCCGAAGCTCGTCCTCGATATTGACCGCGACGATATCGCGGGGTTGAGCCGGTCCGGTTTCTGCCATGAACTGCGCTTTCCGCTCCGAAGCCCGGCATTTTAGCAGAAGCAGCTACTGAGAAGCGCGGAAGGAATCCTTCGGCGCGCCAGACAGTTGCCGGCCCGGTCGGGACCCGCACCGGCCGGCTCCCACGCCAGAGAGCGCCACTACCGAAGGTCTCGGCGTATACTCGGCGCATGCGCCCCGAACCCTGTGATCTACTGATCGAGCCACGCTGGCTACTGCCGGTCGCGCCGGAAAACACCGTGCTGACCAACACCGGCCTGGTCGTTCGCGACGGCCGCATCATTGCGCTCGGTCCGGTTGCCGAACTGCGCCGTGCGTGGTCGCCCGCGACCGCGATTTCTCTGCCGCGCCACGCGCTGCTGCCGGGCCTCGTCAACGCGCACGGTCACGCCGCCATGAGCCTGCTGCGTGGGGTCGCCGAAGACGCGCCGCTTGAAACCTGGCTGCAGCAACATATCTGGCCGCTGGAAGGGCGTCTCGTGGACGCAGACTTCGTGCGCGACGGCACCCGGCTCGCAGCGGCCGAGATGCTGCGCTCCGGCACGACCTGCTTTTCCGATATGTACTTCTTCCCGGAGACCGTCGCCGCGCTGGCCCGTGAAACCGGCATGCGTTGCCAGGTTGCTTTTCCCATCATCGAGTTCGCGAACGCCTGGAGCAAGAACGCCACCGACGCGCTGCACCGTGGCATGAGCCTGCACGACAACTACCGCGGAGACCCGCTGGTACGCATCGCGTTTGGTCCTCACGCGCCCTACACCGTCTCCGACACGACCCTCGAGCAGGTGCTGATGTTCGCAGAGGAGCTCGATTCTCCGGTGCAGATCCATCTGCACGAGACCGCCACCGAGGTAGCCGAAGCCTTGGCCAAGGATGGCTTCACCGGCATCGACCGCCTTGAGCGCATCGGTCTGCTCGGTCCGCGGCTGCAGGCGGTGCACTGCACGCAGCTGACCGACCGGGATGTGGAACGATTCGCCCACTATGGCGTGCACGTGGTGCACTGCCCCTATTCGAATCTGAAACTCGCGAGCGGACTCTGCCCGACACCCGCCCTTGCCCAGGCCGGGGTCAACCTGGCTCTCGGTACCGACGGGGCGGCGTCGAGTAACGCGCTCGATCTCTTCGAAGCCGCCCGTCTCGCCAGCCTGCTGGCGAAGGTCTCGAGCGGAGACGCGGCCGCACTCCCGGAACGCCAGGCTCTCCATATGGCTACCCTGGGGGGCGCCCGGGCGCTCGGTCTGGACGACACCATCGGGTCGCTCGAGCCGGGCAAATCCGCAGACCTCGTTGCGGTGGACCTGTCCGCACCCCGCTTTCTGCCCGTACATCACCCCATCTCCCAGCTCGTGCATACCCAGGCCGGCAGCGCGGTGACCCACGTGTGGGTTCACGGCCGCGCGCTCGTTGCCGATGGCGCGCTCTGCACGCTCGACGAAGCGGAACTGCGCGACCGGGCAACGCACTGGCAGCAGCGCATCGAGAGCATTGCCCTATGACCACACCCAACGTCGATCCACACGAAATAGCCAAGTTCGACGCGCTCGCCAGCCGCTGGTGGGACCCGGAAGGCGACTTCCGCCCGTTACACGACATCAATCCGCCGCGTCTCGAATGGATTACGAGCCGAACCTCACTTACCGGCGGACCCGTGCTGGACGTGGGCTGCGGGGGCGGCATTCTGAGCGAGAGCATGGCGCGCGCTGGCGCACAGGTGACGGGCATCGACATGGCCGGAGCACCACTGACCGTCGCCAGGCTGCACGCGCTCGAAAGCGGCATCGAGGTGAACTATCTCGAGAGCACTGCTGAAGCACTCGCCGCCACGCATGCGGGCCGGTTCCGTACGGTCACCTGCATGGAGATGCTCGAGCATGTTCCGGACTATCCAGCCACCGTGGCCGCTTGCGCCGAACTCGCGGCTCCTCAGGGAGATCTCTTTTTCTCCACCATCAACCGCAACCCCAAAGCTTATGCGCTCGCCATTGTCGGAGCCGAGTACGTGTTGCGCCTGCTGCCGCGCGGCACCCACGATTACGACAAGTTCATTCGTCCGCATGAGCTCGCGGCTGCTGTTCGCCGCGCCGGGCTTCTCGTCTGCGAGATTGCGGGCCTGCGCTACAACCCGTTCTCCCGGCGCGCGACCATCGCGACCGACGTCGACGTGAATTATCTGCTCCATGCACGCAAACCTTGAACCTCTGACCGGCAGCTGGCCGGAACTCGAAGCCGCGCGCGCCCGATGGCGCTATCAGCCCGCCCCGGACTGCCTGTCCGGGCAGGTGATTCTGGTCACCGGAGCGGGCGACGGTATCGGCCGCGTCGCCGCGCGAACCTTTGCAACCTTCGGCGCAACCGTGCTCTTGCTCGGCAAAACGCGCGCCAAGCTCGAAGCCGTGTCTGATCTGATCACCGCGAGTACGAACACGGAACCGGTGATCGTGCCCTGCAACCTCGCGGCGCTGGATGACACAAGCGCAGAGGCCCTGCTCGAATCCGTTGCCACGCATTTCGGTCGCCTCGACGGCATTCTGCACAACGCATCGCTGCTTGGACCGAAGGCACCCCTCGCCCACTACCCGAGCAGCCTGTTCCAGGAAGTGCTGCGCGTGAACAGCTTCGCACCATTTCTGTTAACGCGGTCCCTGGCACCGGCGTTGCAGGCGAGCGAGTCCGCGTCGGTGGTCTTCACCTCGTCGAGCGTCGGGCGGCGTGGGCGCGCCTACTGGGGCGCGTATGCCGTTTCGAAGTTCGCGGTCGAGGGGCTGATGCAGGTTTTCGCCGACGAGTGGGAACACACCGGTCGCATCCGCGTGAACAGTCTGAACCCGGGCGCAACGCGAACCGCCATGCGTGCAGCGGCCTATCCGGCCGAGAACCCGACCACGGTCGCCACGCCGGAGGAACGCATGGACATTCACGTCTACCTGTTCGAACCGGCGTCGCGCGGGGTTAACGGTCAGGCGCTGGACGCGACCCAATGGCAGGGGCCCGCTTCCTGAGCGAAGTTCGCGGAACTCACTCGATAGTCACGGACTTGATCAGCGCGTGCACGGTGCTCCCGGTTGCGACCGCGAGATCATCAAGTGCCGCCCGAGTGATACGCGCGCGCAGCCGCATATTGCCGGCCAGCAGGGTCAGCTCGGCATAAGGGCCCTCGATGTCCGCCGCAACGGCAATCACCTCGGCCGGAAGCACGTTGCGAATCGACAATCCGACAGGCGCTACCGCGGCAATGGAGACGTCCCGCGCGCGGACGCGCAGCCGCACGGCTGCGCCGACAGGAACCTCGAGCCGCGGAACGACCAGGGTCTGGGCGCCGACCGCGACGGAGGTAAGGCAATACCGGTCATCGTGATCGCGCACCATGCCGTGCAGCAGCACGCCAGCCTCGAAGGGCCCATCCGGAAGATCACCGCCCAGACGCTCGAGCACCTCGTCGACAGCACCCCGCGCATGCACGACGCCCCGGCGCAGCACCACCATGCGATCGGCCAGGTACGCCACCTCTTCTACCGCGTGCGAGACGTAGAGCACGGGGACATCGAAACGCTCCGCTAGGGCGCGCACGTACGGCAGAAGCTCGTTGCGACGCGACACGTCATTCGCCGAGAACGGTTCATCCATGAGCAGCAGGCGTGGTCGCGCAAGCAGCGCGCGCGCAATGGCCACACGCTGGCGCTCACCACCAGACAATTCACCGGTGGCGCGCTTGAGGAGAGACCCAAGATCGAGCGCGCTCACGACATCGTCGACGCCCAGTCCGGGACCGGGCGGTGCCCGACGCAGCGCGTAGCGCAAGTTGCCCAACACCGAGCGAAAGGCAAAGAGACGCGCATCCTGAAACACGAACCCCACGCCGCGGCGGTGAGGTGGCACATAGATCCCGCGCTCTGAATCGAGCCAGCATTGCTCACGAAAGACGATACGACCGTGCAGATCCGGCGCGAGACCCGCGATGCCCCGCAGCAGCGTGCTCTTGCCGGCACCACTCGGACCAAAGATCGCTGTGATTCCGGCGGCAGGTAACGACTCCGAGACATCGAGCCTGAAATCCCCGAGCGCACCCCGCAATTCGACATGCAGTTCGCTCACGGATTCGCCACGCGCCGCGCGAACCGCCGATCAGCGGTATAAACAATCGCCAGTACGACAAAGGAAAACACGAGCAACAGCGCCGCCATGGCATGCGCTGACGCGTAATCCAGCGTTTCCACAGCTTCATACAGCGCGATGGAAATCACCCGTGTCTCGCCAGGAATATTGCCGCCGATCATGAGCACGACGCCAAACTCGCCCACCGTGTGTGCGAATGTCAGCACGGTCGCCGTAAGATAGCCTCGCGCCGCGTGCGGCAGAGCCACGGTAAAAAACGCGTCGAGTGGTGATGCGCGCAGCATGGTTGCCGCTTCGAGCGGACCACGGCCGATACTGGCGAATGCGGTCTGCAACGGCTGGATCATGAACGGCGCGGAATAGACGATCGACGCCACGACGAGGCCGGCAAAGGAGAACGTGAGAGTGTCCCCGGTGACCTCGAGCCAGAACCGCCCAAGCGGCGCATCGGGATTGGCGAGCAGCAGAAAGTAGAATCCGAGCACCGTTGGCGGGAGCACCAGCGGCAAGGCGACCAGCGCCTCGATGATCGGCTTGACTCGAGCACGCGTGCGCGCCAGCCACCAGGCGATCGGGGTGCCAACAAGCAGCAGTAGAGCGGTTGTGATCGCCGCCAACTCGAGGGTCAACCACAGCGCACCCCATTCGAGCCCGGAGTCCGCAGCGGGCGCAGCAAGGAGTGGTGCGTTCATGGCGTCGGGGTGTCGTACCCGCTTGCGCGAATCGTCGCCTGCGCAGCCGGGCTGGTCAGGAATTCAACAAACGCCCGAGCCGCCGCGTTGTCTTTACCGCGGCGCAGCAGCACGAGATCCTGGCGGATGGGCGAGTGCATGTCTGCAGGCACCCACCAGATGCTTCCTGTCGTCGGGATCGACAAAAGCTGAGCGCGCGCCACCAATCCCGCGTCCGCGGCTCCGCTCGCAACCAACGCGAAGGCCTCGCCGACATCCTGGCCCAATACGATCCGCCCAGCCATCGCCTGCGCAAGTCCCAGTGCGGCGAATAGCTCCTGTGCCGCAAGGCCATAGGGCGCGAGACGTGGATTGGCGATCGCGATGTGCCGCAGCCGCGTGTCTTTCAGTGTGTCTGCGGAAACCGGCACTTCGGCGTCAGGCATCCAGAGTCCGAGCCTGCCAAGAGCGTAGGTACGTCTTGATCCGGGCACTGCATACCCTTCCTGCTCGAGCCGTGCCGGGCGTTCCGCATCAGCCGCGAGCAGTACGTCAAACGGAGCGCCCGCCCGGATCTGGGCGTAAAGCTTGCCCGTCGCCGCAACGGAGAAGCTAAGGCGATGCGGCTCGGACTCCACGAAGAGCGCCTCAAGCGCTCGCGCAGTGGTAGCGAAGTTCGCAGCGACAGCAACCAGTGCCTCAGCCTGAACCGGCATGGCCGGAAAACACAGCAGCAGGATCGCGAGCGAGCGTCGCGGAAACCAGCTAACCCGATCAGACCTGACGGGCATCGGGCGAACGCCTGCGCCGCTGCTTGTGGCTGGGTGCCTCCGACAAGTTCGGGTACGGCAGCAGCAGAGAGGGTATCTCGCGCGCGCCAGGACCACGACGCTGTGATCGCCCGGGGCGCGGTGCCTGCAATCCGACCAGACGGTAGAGTGCGGCAATATCGGCGTCGCCAAGCGCCTGATGTCGGCCGCTGCGCAGCGTGGACGGCAAAAACACCGGACCGTAGCGAACGCGCTTCAGACGGCTGACAGTCCGGCCCACGGCTTCGAAGAGACGCCGCACTTCGCGATTGCGGCCTTCGAGAAGAACCACGTGGTACCAGTGATTGAGGCCGCTGCCGTCGTAGTGACGGATATCGCTGAATCGCAGCTCTTCGCCGTCGGACTGAACGCCTCGCTTGAGCCGTTCGATCTCGCTGTCGGTGAGCCGACCATCAACACGCACGGCGTATTCGCGATCAAGCCCTGCGCGCGGGTGCATGAGCCGGTTGGCGAGCTCGCCATCATTGGTGACAAGCAGCAGCCCGGCACTTTGAAAATCGAGACGGCCCACCGCCACCCACCGACCAGCGCTGAGCCGCGGCAGCGCATCAAACACAGTGGGGCGCCCTTCCGGATCTGCGCGCGTGCAGATCACGCCGGCCGCCTTGTTGAGAACCAGAACCCGCGCGGTATCCCGTGACGCCTCGCGCAGCGGTACCCCATCAACCAGCACGCGGTCGCTTGGACTGACACGCTGACCCACGTGCGCCGCAACACCGTTGACCAACACCCGTCCAGCACGCATCCAGTCCTCGATGGCGCGGCGCGATGCATACCCGCGATCCGCGAGCACCTTTTGCAGCTTTTCCCCCGTAACTGCCGGCGCCTCTTGCGTCTCTTTGGCCCGCGCGTCACTGACACGTGCGCGGGGACGCTCGCCACGATCCGGCTTGCCCGTCACAGGGTCTTTCATGACAGATCGCTCCCGGGGTCGTCACGGTCCGGTGACGTGGTTTCGGGTGGGTCCTGGGCTTCAGTCAGCGCAGGAGTGGCGTTCGCTGCCACGGCGTCCTCGAGCAGCGCACGGATCTCCGGCAGCGGCGGCAGCTGATCAAGACTACGCAGATTGAAATAGTCGAGAAAGGCGCGCGTGGTTCCGTACAGCGACGGCCGCCCGGGAGCCTCGCGCTCGCCTACAACGCGGATCCAGTCGCGCTCGAGCAGCGTGCGCATGATGTTCTGGCTGACGGCAACCCCGCGCAGATCCTCGATATCACCCCGTGTAACGGGCTGTCGGTAGGCAATGAGCGCGAGCGTTTCGAGCAGTGCACGCGAGTAGCGCGGGGGCCGCTCCTCCCAGAGCCGACCGATCCATTCGGACAATTCCTGACGGACCTGAAAGCGGTAACCAGAGGCCACACGCACGAGTTCATAGCCGCGCCCGACGGTGTCTGCTTCCAGTTCCTCGAGGGCCGAGCGCAGCTGCGCTCGACCTTCTTCGGAGTCCAGTTCGCCGTGCGCAAAGAGCCGGGCGAGCCGTTCCAGCGACAGCGGCTCATCAGCCGCCAGCAGCGCTGCTTCGATGATCTGCCGCAGCTTGGCCTGATCGATAACCTGGGCAGGCTCCGCAGTCACGGGCTCCAGGCCGCCGGGTTGTTGGTCGTCCTGCATGCTTCAGCGCCCCCCGGCGCGCACGTAGATCGGCGCAAAGGCAGCGTGCTGCACGAAATCGATCAATCGCTCGCGCAGGAGCTCGAGAATTGCGAGAAACGTGACTACCACGCCACGCCTGCCCTCTTCCGGGGCGAACAAAGCTCCAAACGGCACAAAATCCGGCGCATCGCGCACGATGCCAAGCACGCGGGTCATGCGCTCGCGCACGTTGAGCGGTTCGAGTCGGACCTGATGATGACGAAACCGCTCCGCCCGCTGCAGAACCTCGGCCAGGGCCACTAAGAGCTCGCGCAGATCGACCTCGGGCTCGTTGCGCTGGCGCACCACCTGCGGTCGCAGGGCATGTGCCGGAAACAGATCCCGCTCCATACGCGGCAGCGCGTTGAGCTGCTCGGCCGCATTCTTCAGCTGTTCGTATTCCTGCAGACGGCGAATGAGCTCGGCACGCGGATCGTCTTCATCGTCAATGTTTCCCGCAGGACGCGGCAACAGCATGCGCGACTTGATCTCTGCCAGCATGGCGGCCATCAGCAGATATTCGCCGGCAAGTTCGAGCTGCATCGAGTGCATGATCTCGATGTACGTCATGTACTGTTCGGTGATCTCAGCAACGCGAATCTCAAGGATGTCGAGATTTTCCCGACGAATCAGGTAGAGGAGCAGGTCAAGGGGACCTTCAAAGGTCTCGAGAAATACCTCGAGCGCCTCCGGCGGAATGTAGAGATCGGTCGGCAGCTCGAGCACCGCTTCGCCCCGCACCAGCGCGAGCGCAGGGACACCGGTAGCCCGGGCCGCCTTGAGCCGCGGGGTGTCATCAACGGCAGGGGCGGATACCTCATCCGCCAACGGTTCTGCGCTCATTGCCAGCTACCGGTGCGAGATGCCGATCACGGCGCGCACTTCCTCGAGCGTTTCCCGAGCCACCGCCCGTGCACGCTCGGAGCCTTCGACCAGAATGGTGCGAACGAGCCCCGGATCTTCTTCGAAGGGGCGCGCGCGTTCACGCATGCCTGCCTGCTCCACATTGATCGCCTCAATGAGTGGGCGCTTGCAGTCGAGGCAACCGATGCCCGCCGACCGACAGCCCTCGGCAAGGGTCGCGCGGGTCGCTTCCGGTGTGTAGATCTGATGCAGATCAAAGACCGGACAGCGCGCGGGATCGCCCGGATCCGTACGACGCACCCGCGCCGGATCCGTCTTCATCGTGCGCACTTTCTGCTCCACGGTCGCCGGTGTTTCGCGCAGGGTGATCGTGTTGTTGTAGGACTTCGACATCTTTTCGCCATCGAGCCCGGGCACCCGCGCTTCCCGCGTCAGTAGCGCCTGCGGCTCCGGCAGAATGATGCGACCACCCCCTTCGAGGTAGCCAAACAGCCGCTCCCGATCGCCGATCGACAGATTCTGCTGTTCCTGCAACAGCGCCCGCGCACGTTCCAAGGCTTCGCCGTCGCCCGCCTCCTGATAGCGCCGACGCAGATCAGCGTACAAACGCGCCTGCTTGCGCCCCATGCGTGCAATAGCGGCTTCGGCGTGCGCCTCGAAATCTGGCTCGCGGCCGTAGAGATGGTTGAATCGGCGGGCGACCTCGCGCGTGAGCTCAACATGAGCGACCTGATCCGCCCCGACCGGCACCTGCCCCGCCTTGTAAATCAGAATGTCCGCCGACTGCAGCAGCGGGTAGCCGAGAAATCCGTAGGTCGCCAGTTCCCGATCCTTGAGCTTTTGCTGCTGATCCTTGTAACTGGGGACACGCTCGAGCCAGCTCACCGGCGTGATCATCGAGAGCAGCAGGTGAAGCTCGGCGTGCTCCGGCACGCGGGACTGTACAAAGAGGGTCGCCGCACCGGGATTGATGCCCGCGGCCAGCCAGTCGACCACCGTATCGAAGGTGTAGTCTTCGATGTTCTCCGCGCGGTCGTAATCGGTTGTCAGCGCGTGCCAGTCAGCTACGAAGAAGAAGCACTCGTACTCGTGCTGCAGGCGCAGCCAGTTCTTGAGCACACCGTTCAGGTGACCGAGGTGCAGACTGCCCGTCGGGCGCATGCCCGAGAGTACTCTGCGGCTTGATTCGTTGCTGCTCAACCCTGTCCCCGGCGTGAGAGAGACGCGGAGTATACCCCGGCAGCCGGCGGGGGCGGCAGCAGCCTCAGTACGCGGCGTCAGCGGGGCCTGCCCGGAGACTGACGGGCATCAGGGAAACGGTCCAAGCCCCGCCCGCACCAGCACTGGCGGTGCGGCCGTGAGGTCGATGATGGTCGTGGGCTCGAGCCCGCAGGCGCCGCCATCGATGATCAAGTCGACCTGCCGACCGATACGATCGCGAATGAGTTCCGGGTCACTTTCGGGGAGCCCCTCATCCGGCAATTGCAGGGTGGTGGTCATGATGGGCTCGCCAAGGGTCGCAAGCAGCGCCTGCAGGATCGGATGATCCGGCACGCGCAGCCCGATCGTGCGCCGCTTCGGGTGCACGAGACGCTTCGGCGCATCCCGGGTCGCCGGGAGCAGGAAGGTATACGGACCAGGAGTCAGCTGCTTGATCAGGCGGAAGCTCGGGTTATCCACCCGGGCATACAGGGCAATCTCGGACAGATCGCGACACGCAATCGTGAAATGGTGTCGGTCATCCAGACGGCGAATCTGGCGAATGCGGTCCAGGGCGTTCTTGTCTCCCATGTGACAGCCGATGGCGTATGTCGTGTCCGTGGGATACACCACAATTCCGCCCTCGCGAAGGCAGTCGCAGGCGCGTTCGATAAGACGCTGCTGCGGATGTGAGGGATGGATAACGAGAACCTGGCTCATAGGTGCCACCGCTCCGGTCTGCTGTGCGCCGTTACAGGACACTGATCTTTAACTATCATTTGACCGTCACTACGAAAACGCCAGCCGGCGCGGTTTGATCCCGGGGTTCCATCGACTCGCCATGCAAACGCCATGAATGCGCTACTGGATCTGTTGCCCATCGCAATTTTCGCCGCGGTGTTCTTCGCCAGCGACATCTATGTAGCAACCGCCGCGCTCATGATCGCAGTGACCGTGCAGGTTGCCGCCGTGAAGCTGATGCGGCGTCCGCTGTCGCGCGAGCTACTGCTCACGTTCTGGATGTCGATCATCTTCGGTTCGATGACGCTGATATTCCACAACGAAATCTTCATCCAATGGAAACCCACGATCGTCAACGGTCTGCTGGGTCTGTCGTTGATCGCAAGCGAGTATGTCGGGCAGCACAACTTGTTGAAGCGTCTGCTTGGGGCTCAGCTCGAGCTTCCCGACGCTATCTGGACCCGGCTCAATCTGGGCTGGGCGATCGGGTTCCTGTTCGCGGCGGGTCTGAATCTCGTCGTGGCTTATTCCTTCCCGATGGCGTTCTGGGTTACCTACAAACTGGTCGGAGGCTTCGCGCTGACCCTTGGCTACGTGATCGCGACGCTCGCCTACCTCGGCAGCAAGGGGCTGCTGACGACCGAGAGCCTCAGCACGCAGCGGACTGAGCGCTCGTGAGCGAGCGGCTGATGCGCAGGCTGGCTGTCGCTCTGTTCGCGGCGCTGACCGTAGGCACGGCGCTACCTGCAACCGACCTGCTGGCAGCTACCCCGGAGCCCGCAGCCTCCGGATTTGTCCCGGTCGAGCCGCACCTGCCCGCCGCAGCCGCCAGGTCTGCCGACGGCGACATGGCCGCCGAAACCGCCTCGCCCGGCACGACGCCGCAACCTAGCCCGCAGGATCCGGTCACCCGGGCGCTCGATCGGGTGGAGCGCGACCTGGAGCGCGCCCGCGCCGAAACCCAGATACTGACCGAGTCCAACCAGCGTCTCAGCGAGCTCAATGCCGAGCTGCGTCAGGAGCTCGAATCGCTTGCGGTGGAACTGCAGTCGGTGCGCGTGAGCGGCGAACGCCGCGCGTGGCTGTATGGCGGCGGGCTGGTTATCGCCGGACTGCTGATTGGTCGGCTGCTGGCCGCGCGCCGACGTAGCAGTGCCTGGAGCTGATGATGACCGTGCTCAGTGTCAACGTGAACAAGATCGCCCTGCTGCGCAACTCGCGGCTCGGTAACACGCCAAGCGTGGTTGGCGCCGCTCGCATCGCCATCGCCGCGGGGGCGCGCGGCATCACGGTACATCCGCGCCCCGATCAGCGGCATATCCGCCCGAGCGATGTTGTTGAGCTTTCTGCTCTGCTGAGATCCGAGTATCCAGGCATCGAGTTCAACATCGAGGGCAATCCCTTCGCCGGTCCGCGCGACAACGGCTATCCCGGCTTCGACGCCCTGATAGAAGAAACGCGGCCTGACCAGGTGACACTGGTACCTGATTCCGACCAGCAGCTCACCTCCGATCACGGCTGGGATCTGAGCGGAGATCAGTCCGCGCTGCAGGCATGCATTGGGCACTATCACGCGCTCGGCGCGCGGGTCAGTCTGTTCATGGACCCGGTGCCCCCGATGATCGATCGCGTGCCTGCCGTCGGTGCCGACCGAATCGAGCTCTATACCGGCCCGTTCGCCGCTGCGGTCAATGAGTTCGGGCTGGAACATCCCCAGTCCCTCGCGCTGCTCGAAACCTACCGAGCCGCGGCCGATCACGCGCGAACGCTCGGGCTCGGTGTCAACGCGGGTCACGATCTAGACCGCGTAAATCTGCGTCTGTTTCGGCAAATCCCCGCTATTGCCGAGGTGTCCATCGGACACGCGCTGGTAGCCGATGCACTGCAGCTCGGGCTCGACGCTACCGTCCGCGCCTACTGCGCACTACTCGCTCCCGCCTGAGACGGCGGGCTTGATGCAGGAGTTGAACATGGTCACCTCACACGCTCATCGTCGGACCGCACTGCTTGCGGTATGGCTTCTGCTTGCCACGCTGGTCGCGGGTCACGCGCCCATGACCGTCATGGCAGCGACGGGCGCCGCCGACGCGGCGCAGGTCGGACCGCCGCTCGTGCGCTTCGACACTGACGCCGGCGCCATCGACATCGAACTGGATCCGGAGCGGGCCCCGCAAACTGTCGAAAACTTTCTGGATCTGGTCGACAGTGGCTTCTACGACGGACTGATCTTCCACCGCGTCGTCGCCAACTTCGTCATCCAGACCGGCGGCTACGACCGGGACATGCAACCCCGCGAGCCGCCGCGAACGGTCCCGAACGAAGCACGTAACCGGCTGAAGAACCGCCGCGGCACTGTGGCCATGGCACGCCTCGACGATCCCGATTCGGCAGACTCCCAGTTCTTCATCAATGTGAACAACAACACCCACCTGGATCACGGGCCGGATCAACCCGGCTACACGGTGTTCGGTCGTGTCGTCGCCGGACTCGACACGGCCGTGGTGGCCATCGAGCTCTCCGAGACGGGTATACGGAATGGCATGGCAGGCGTACCTGTCACACCCATTGTGATCAGGAAAGCATCACGGATTCGCTGAGACCTGCCCCAGTCCGTTATCATGCGCGCCTTCTCCTGACGGCCTACCAACTCCATGCACATGCTTGTCGCAGCCACCGCGAGCGCTCTGCTCGGCGCTACCCTGCTCACCGAACTCACGACGCGCCTCTGGCCGGATAACCGGGTGGCGCTACTCATCGCGAGCGCCGTTATCCTGTTCCTCACTGCGCTGCTGAACGCGCGTCTAGCACGTACCGCCCGTGCGGCCAGCAACAACCTGGCGGAGTCCGTCCCTGTTCGCAGGGAACGCACGACACCACGTCCCGCGCCCGCTCGCAGCACGCCCCGGGAGGCGGGTGGCGCGCGCGAGTCGGGCACCGTCAAGTGGTTCAATCGAACCAAAGGCTTCGGCTTCATCGTGCGCGCCGATGGCAGCGAAATATTCGTGCATCAGCGTTCCATCCGCCTGGTCGACGAGGGCGACTCGCGTCGTCGCCCCGCTCTGCTCGATGGGCAAGAGGTCACCTTCACGGTCGCCGTGCGTGACAAGGGCCCGCAAGCGGAAGACGTCTTCCCAGACAGCGCGCGCTGAACTGGCTAGCGACCGCGAGGCCCTACCTTTTCGGAGATCCGGTGCCGTGAATGTTCGTGCACTTCTGACGGAACGACTGGAAACCGCCCTGGCGAAGGCGCTCGGAGAGTCCACCCCCGCGGTGGTGCAACCCGCGGCCCGGCCAGAGTTCGGTGACTATCAGGCAAACGGGATCATGGCGGCCGCAAAGCGCACGCGCCAAAATCCGCGCGCGCTCGCGGAGCGCGTCATTGCCCTCGCGGAACTCGACGATCTCACCGATCCGCCCGAAATCGCGGGACCCGGCTTCATCAACCTGCGGCTGTCAGCCGATTTTCTGACTCGAGCACTGGCCACACCCGAATTGCTTGCAGCGGTTCCGGCGCCACAGCGCGTTGTCGTCGACTACTCAAGCCCCAACCTCGCAAAGGAAATGCACGTCGGGCACCTGCGCAGCACCATCATCGGTGACGCCATCGCACGCGTGCTCGAAGCCCTGGGTCACACGGTGATCCGGCAAAATCACGTCGGCGACTGGGGTACTCAGTTCGGCATGCTCCTCGCACACCTCGAGGACACGGGCGCAAGCTCCGACGGGCTGGCGGACCTCGAAAGCTTCTACCGCGACGCGAAGGCGCGCTTCGATGCGGACCCGGCATTCGCGGAGCGCAGCCGCGAAACCGTGGTGCGACTCCAAAGCGGCGAAGTGGCGGCCCGCCGCGCTTGGCAGCGCTTCATTGATATATCGCTGTCGCACTGCCAGGCCGTCTACGACCGCCTGGGCGTGCTGCTGACACCTGCAGACGTGCGTGCCGAGAGCGCGTACAACGAGGCGCTGCCACACGTGGTCGCAGACCTTACCGCCAAAGGTCTGGCCGTGCCTTCCGAGGGCGCGATCTGCGTGTTCCTCGATGAATTCGTGGGCAAGGAGGGCGAACCCCTGCCCGTCATCGTGCAGAAATCCGACGGCGGCTATCTGTATGCAACCACGGATCTCGCGGCGGTACAGTTTCGCTCCGAATCCCTCGCAGCCAGTCGGGTGCTTTATCTGACCGACGCCCGTCAGGCGCTGCACTTTCGCCAGATCTTCGCAGTGGCGCGGCGAGCAGGTCTCGCAGACTCGACCGTCGCGCTCGAGCATCTTCCGTTTGGGGCGATGCTCGGCAAGGACGGACGGCCCTTCCGCACGCGTGCGGGTACGGTGGTCAAACTCATCGAATTGCTGAACGAAGCGGAGAGTCGGGCGCTCGCGCTGGTCGCGGAAAAAAACCCGGAGCTCGATCCCGCGGCACAGGCAGTCATCGCGCGGGCGGTGGGGATCGGCGCCGTGAAGTACGCGGATCTTTCGAAGAACCGCACCAGCGACTATGTCTTCGACTGGGAGCAGATGCTCTCATTCGAAGGCAATACGGCCCCGTATCTGCAGTACGCCTTCACGCGCATCCAGAGCATCTTCCGCCGCGCCGGCGTACCGTCAGGACCGCGTCCCTTGCAGGTTGCGCCAGAGGCGCACGAGGAACACGCGCTTGCCGTGCAGCTCGCGCGCTACCAGGAAGTGGTGGAACAAGTCGCCGCAGACGGCTTTCCGCACCTGCTGTGTGCTTATCTGTACGAGCTGGCAACGCTCTTCATGCGGTTCTACGAAGCCTGCCCGATTCTTCAGGCTGAGCCGACTGATCGCGAACGTCGCCTGGCTCTCGCTGCGCGTACAGGCGCCACACTGCAACACGGACTCGACCTGCTCGGCATCGAGACCGTGGAGCGGATGTGATGAACGATCACTGGTCGCGCTCGATCAGCCCCGATTGAGCGCGAGCCGCGGAACCGAGTAGGACTTGAGTTCACGCACGAAATCGTTCAGCGCTTCGATACCCGAGGCTTCTGCATCCGCGCACCACTGCCGCAGTTCGCGCAGCAGTTCCTCTGCATTGCCGCCGCGCTTGGCCCACACCGCGATCAGGCGCTGTTTGAACTCGTAGACGGTGTTGAGCACCGGCTGCTCGGCGAGCACCAGCGCACGTTCACGCCGACCGGCATCAGAGACCAGCGACTCCTCACGGCACAGCAGGCGGCGCACGCTGCGCACGGCGCTGCTGCGCGCCTCACCGACCCGGGCGAGTTCCTGCTCAACCAGGGGCGTGACAACGTCTTCAGCGTACTTCGCCATAATCCGGAAGCGGTCGTTGAGCACTGCCCACGCCGTGTCGATGTCGAGCGCGGCCTTACCCGGAACGCGCGCCACGACCGGCCCCGTGCTGCGAGCGCGGGCGAGCCGAAAGAGGCTGAAGAGACGGATCCAGAACCAGCCGATGTCGAATTCCCAGGGCTTCTGCGAGAGCTTTGCAGAGTTGGGGTAGGTGTGGTGATTATTATGCAGCTCTTCCCCACCGATCAGGATGCCCCAGGGCGAGATGTTCCTCGCCGCGTCACCGCACTCGAAATTGCGATAGCCCCAGAAGTGCCCGATGCCGTTGATGACCCCTGCCGCAAGGACGGGGATCCAGAGCATCTGCACCGCCCAGACGGTAAGCCCGATCGCGCCAAACAACACCACGTTGGTCACGGCAAG
>DMUF01000204.1:0-1504 GCA_003476445.1 Gammaproteobacteria bacterium
GCTGGAAGCGCGCGGTGGTCTCACGCCCGATACGGCCGCCGCGGATCGATTGGCGCGCGTGCCAGGTGTTCTCGGCGTGGCGCCTTTTGTTCAGGGCCCTGGTCTTGCGGTGGGTCACGGCAGCAGCGCGGGGGCTCTGCTCTGGGGTATCGATCCGGCCCAGCAGGATCGCGTTTCAGATCTGGCGCGGTACATCGAGTGGTCAGATCAGAGCGGATTTGCGCCGGGAGCCTTTGGCGTGGTGCTTGGTGCCGCGCTTGCCGAGCGCCTGCGGGCGCAACCGGGTGATCGGGTCATGCTGGTGCTGCCTTCAGCGTCGGTGACGCCCGCGGGCATCGTTCCGCGTCAGAAGCGATTTCGGGTAGTGGGCATTCTGCGTTCGCGCTCAGAAGTCGATGCGCGTGCCGCGGTGGTGCACATCGAGGATGCCCGGCGGCTCTTCAGGCTGGGTCAACGCGTAGACGGCTGGCAGCTGCGCGTCGATGATCTCTTTGCCGTTGAATCCACCGCGGCCACGGCGCTGACTCTGCTCGATCAACCCGGTGTTCGCGCGACCACGTGGATGCGAACCCACGGCAATCTGTATCACGCGATTGGTATGCAGAAGAGCACCATGTTCGTGCTCCTGTCCTTTCTCATCGCGGTCGCTGCCTTCAATCTCGTGTCTACTCTTGTCACCGTGGTCAATCAGCGCAGTGGCGATGTCGCCATCTTGCGCACCCTGGGTGCCACCTCTGGCCTCGTGGTGCAGACCTTCGTGTTGCTTGGCCTGTTACTAGGTGGAGCCGGCGTTCTGCTTGGCGCCGCTCTTGGCGTGGCGCTCGCGAGTGTCTTGCCCGAGCTTTACGCCACGCTGACCGCGGCATTCGGGGTGGACCTCATGAGCCAGTATTTCGTGAACTATCTGCCGGTCGAAGTGCGATTCGATGATCTGATTGGCATCGTGTGCGTAGCGCTCGGGCTCTGCCTGCTCAGCACGTGGTACCCCGCGTGGCGCGCGCTGCGTCTGCGACCGTCCGAGGTGCTGGCGCATGAGTGATACAGATCCGATCCCCAGCGACGTGTCCGCGAGCGCGGTGGTCCTCGAAGCGGAAGGGCTGGTCAAGAGCTATCCGCAGGTCGACGGCAGACTGACGGTGCTGAAAGACGTGTCGCTTACGGTGCGACGCGGTGAGCGGGTCGCCATCGTGGGTCGATCCGGTTCGGGCAAGAGCACGCTCCTGCACCTGCTGGCCGGGCTTGACCAGCCTGATCGTGGGTCCGTGCGTATCGCCGGCGAAACCCTCACCGGAGTCTCTGAAGCAATCCGGGCCGGCATCCGCAACCGGCATATGGGTTTTGTGTACCAGATGCACCACCTGCTGCCCGAGTTCAGCGCGCTTGAGAATGTGATGATGCCGCTGCGTCTCGGGGGCGTGCCGCGCGGAAGGGCGATCGAGGCATCGCGTACCATGCTCGCCGAGGTAGGGCTGGGGCAGCGGCTCGATCACCGCCCGGCGCAACT
>DMUF01000204.1:1854-8967 GCA_003476445.1 Gammaproteobacteria bacterium
CAGATCGTGCTTGCGGATGAACCGACGGGCAGTCTCGATCGTGAAAACGCCGAGCAGGTGTTTGCGCTCATGTGTCGATTGAGCGACGAACGCGGCGTTGGCTTTGTCATCGTTACGCACGACGAGAGCATGCTGGGCGCCGTGCATCGGGTAATACGCATGGTCGACGGGCAGTTCCAGTGACCGCTCGGTTCGGAGCCGCGACGTGGATCGCGCTGCGCTATCTATCGACGCCGCGTCGCCAGTTCGCCACATTTGTCACGCGTTTATCGGTCGCGGGTCTCGCGCTCGGGGTGCTGGTGCTCACGGTCGTGGTGAGCGTGATGAATGGCTTTGATGCAGAGCTGCGTTTGCGCATTCTCGGCTCTGTTCCCCACGTACTCGTTGCCAACACCACGCTCGATGCACCGCGCGCGAGGGAGATCACGCAGGCGCCTTCGGTCAGGCACGCGTTCAACTTCTTCGCCGCCGACGGAATGATCACGGCGCACGGCGCGGTCAATCCGGTGACCGTGCATGGTGTTGATGCCGACGTGGGGTCGGGGCTTGCGATGGTTGCCGAGCACATGGTGACGGGAGCGTTCGAGGATTTGTTTTCCACACCGCGCGGCGTGCTCCTCGGTGCCCCGCTTGCGTCGTTTCTCGGACTTTATCCCGGCGACGATGTCGCGCTGGTGCTGACCGATCCCAGCGGGGGCAGCGCTGAACCGCGGCTGCTACGTTTTCGCGTGGCGGGTCTCTTCGAGATTGGTGCCGAGCTCGATTATTCCCTCGTGCTTATTGAGCGTGGCGACCTTTCCGCTCAGGAACAGTCGATGTTCGGTGAGACCGGTCTGCGCCTTACGCTGGCGGACGCTATGCAGGCCCCGGCGTTTGCTGCTTCACTGCGCGCGGGCGCGCCGGATCTGACGGTCAGGTCCTGGGCAGATACCTATGGCGGGCTGTTTGCGGCGGTGCGTCTCGAGAAACGGATGATGTTCGTGCTGCTCCTGCTCGTGGTAGCGGTCGCGGCCTTCAGCATCGTGTCCGGTCAGACCATGGCTGTGGCAGACAAGCAGGTGGATATCGCCATCCTTCGCACCCTCGGTGCGTCGACCGAGCTCATCACGCGGATCTTTCTCCTGCAGGGGCTTGCCGTCTCATCGATCGGTATTCTCGTCGGGCTCGGCGCGGGTGCGGCCATCGCGGAGCACATTGGCGCGCTCGTTGCGGCGGCCGAGCGGCTGCTTGGGTTTCGCTTTCTGGAAGGAACGTATTTTGTCGAGGTGCCGTCTGTCGTTCTGTTCGACGACTTGGCATTGATTGCGGGCTGCGCACTCGCGCTGTGCCTGCTCTCCGCATGGCTTCCCGCGCGCAGAGCGGCCGCTCTCGACCCGCTTGCGGGTCTGCATCGCTAGTTGCGATGAGTGAGTCGGTTCGGGACAGTGGGTTGTGCCTGACCCGTGCGCGGGGCTGATTGCTCTAGCTCGGTTTCGAACGACTCAACACCGCGCGAAGTTGGGCGCGCTCCCGGCGCAGCCGCATGCGCGAAATCACACGCAGGCGCCAGACGACTCGAATCGCCGCAAAGGCGAACAAACCGAGCGCTGCGCCGGATACCAGCGACCCGACGAGCAGCGGGTAACCGATGTCTCCCATATTCGCCTTCAGCCACGACCATTCGAGGGAAAGCTCGCTCACGCTCACGTGGCGGTCGAGCAGCCAGGCCCCGACTTCATAGGAGAAGACCAGCACGGGCGGCATCGTGATTGGATTGGTAAACCACACCAGCGCGAAGCAGACGACGAGATTGCAACGCACCGCCAGGGCGATGGCTACCGCAGGAATGGTTTGCAGGGGGATCGGCAGGAAGGCGCAGAACAGACCGATGAGCGCCGCCATCGAGACTGAGCGCCGGTTCATATGCCAAAGGTCAGGTTCGTCGAGCCATCGGCTTACCGGACGCAGCATTCGATGCTCACGAATCTGCTGGGGGGTTGGCAAATAGCGTGTGAAAACGGATTTCGGCATACCTGCATTATGTCCTGAACTCGGTGACATTGCCGTTGCGGTCTTTCCACGTTGGCGCATTTTTCTCGGGATCTGTGATCGGCATGGCACTGCTTGCGCTGCCGTGGTCAGCGTCTGCTTTGGCTGCGCTCGGTGCAGGCCTGCCGATGCTGCTCCTGCCGCTGGTTCTTGGTCTGCTGCGGTTGGGTTGGCGCGGGACGGGGCTCGGCCCCGCCGCAGCGGACGCGGTGCGGGCGATGGCAGCCGGAACCCTCGGTCTCGGGCTGGGTCTGGGCTGGGCGGCGGTGTCCATGGAGACTGCGCTGGATCAGCGTGTGGCACCGCTGCTGCGTGGACACGGGCAGACCTTCGCAGCCTGTATCGAGGGTGTGCCGGAGCGTTTGGCAGCGCGTGGTGCCGGCAGGGAAGGGCTTCGCCTGCGGGTGCGAGTGATCGACGATTTGAAGCGGAACCCCGAGCGCGCCGCGCGTAGTGGCCGCGCCCATCAGATCAATCGGTTGGCGCTGCCCGCCGGGACGCGACTGCGCCTGGTATGGATTGATGCACCGCGCGTAGAGCCCGGTAGCTGCCTGCGCTTTTCCGCCCGGCTGCAGGAGCCCCGCGGTCTGGTGAATCCAGCGGGGTTCGATGCCGAGCGCTGGTTGTTCGCAAGCGGCATTCAGGGGACCGGTTCGGTGCTGCGTGCCACCCCTGTCGAGGGTGTTCGCGGCAAGGCATTTTCCGACCTCTTCGGCTGGGCGGACGAAGCGCGTCTTGCGATCGCTGAATTCTTTGATCGTCATGCGCCACGACATGCAGCTGTGTTGGCTGCGCAGGTGATCGGAGAGGTCACCCAAGTTCCCGCGGAGGATTGGGCGCTCTTTCGCGCCACCGGCACCGTGCACCTCATGGTGATCTCCGGTCTGCACATCACGCTGGCTGCAGGCGCGGGATTTCTCTTCGGTCGTTTCCTCGGAATGCTCTGGCCGCCCGTGCTGTTGTCGCTTGACGCAGCGCGGCTCGGTGCCTTGACCGGCGGTGTTGCCGCCATTCTTTACGTCGCGCTGGCAGGGGAGGGCATCGCCATTGCTCGAGCTGCTCTCATGGTGATGCCGGCGCTCATCCTGCGGGCGCTTGGCTGGCGCACCAGCCTGGTCGCAAGCCTGCGCGTGGCCGCGCTGGTGCTGCTCTGGTTCGATCCACGCAGCGCGCATGCCCCCGGCTTCTGGCTTTCGGTTGGCGCGGTGATGGTTCTGGCTATGCAATGTGACCGGCGCGAGCGTGACCCGCGCAGAGCAGCTACCGAGTTACGTGTATCGATGCTGAGGTCGCAGCTGGTGATGCTCCTGCGCATCGAGTGGCTCATGACCATTGCGCTCGCGCCGCTGCTTCTCGTGCTTACCGGCAGCTGGCCGCTCGCGAGCTTGCCGTCGAACCTGGTCGCCGTGCCGGTAATGACCGTGTTGGTGCTACCGCTTGCGCTTGCGGCTGCCGCCCTGTCTCACGTGCTGCCCGCGCTAGCGGTGTTTGCGCTGCAGGCGGCCTCGGCGATCTTTTCGGGCTTGCGTGAGGTGCTCGAGCTGCTGGCGAAGGTGCCCCTGCTGTACGGCGCGCCGTCGCCACTTCTGGCAGCACTCGCCCTTACCGCAGGCGGGCTCCTGCTGTTCTCTGTGGGGAAACGCAGTGCCTGCCTTCTCATCCTTGCCATCAGCGCGGGGCTCTTGCCGGCGCGCGTCGAACTGCCGATCGGAGAGTTTCGGGTGACGGCGCTGGATGTCGGGCAGGGTGACGCCATTCTCGTCGATACCGCACGGCATCGCCTGCTGTTCGACACGGGGCCGGGTTTTCCGGATGGCACCGATCGCGTGAGCAGCGTGATAGTGCCGTCGATCGTCGCCACCGGTCCGGCGCGTCTTGATGCAGCCATTGTGAGTCATGCTGATCTTGATCATGCGGGCGGGGCCCTGAGTCTGAACCAGGCGCTCGCGCCGCGCCGCTGGTTCGGGGCATGGCCCGCAGCGCCGCTTCGTCTGACCCGCTGTCATGGCCGTGCCTGGACCTGGGACGGCGTCGCGTTCCGGTTTTTGCCGGTCGGGCGCTCCGTGAATACGGTGCCTGCCGAGGCGGTCCCCGGCGGCTCGCGTGCGGGGCGCTCCGGACGTGCCGGGGTCGAGCAGGCTGCGGAGCCGGGCAGCCAGGCTGCGAAGCCGGGCAGCAATGATGATTCCTGCGTGCTCGAGATCGGGAATGGTCGCGCCCGGGTACTGCTCCCGGGCGATATCAGCGCGCGCGTCGAGATGCGCCTGCAGCGGGAGATGACCCGACCCGTGTCGCTCATCGTCGCACCCCATCACGGTAGTCGCACATCGTCATCGCGTGCTTTCGTGCGACTCGCAGGCGCGCCGATCGCGTGGTTCAGCGCCGGGTTCGGTAATCGCTACGGCCACCCGCACCCGGATGTGATCGGGCGCTTTCAGGACATCGGAGCGCGGCTCCATGTCACCGCCTGGTCTGGCGCGCTCTCGTGGTCGAGCAGAGATCCCGATCGCGTGGGGGAAGAACGCCTTGAAGCGCCCTACTGGCGCGCCCCGGTGTCGCCGGTCGGCAGCGTGTCAAGCTGGTGAATCATGCTGCGCAGGACAGGAACGAGCGCGTCGACCTCTTCCGAGGTCAGAAACCGCCCGATCTCAACTTCTTCGTCGCGGCAGCGCAGCGCAATGCTCTTCTGGTACCAGGGGTGTCGCGCGGGTCGCACGAAGAAACGGGCGAAGTAGCGTTGGAACTCATGACGGCGTTCCGGACGCAGTACGCCGCGCTCGACCACCACGCTCTCCGGCCGGAATGTCAGCACCTCTTTCAGATGGGTGCGACGCACGCAGTAGTAGAGACATCCGGTGAGCACGCCGAGCTCGAGCACCGTGAATGGTAAGACGACCCAGTAGCCCTGCATGGTGAATGCGATGGCGATGGTGACTGAGATCACCATCAGCGTAGCGACGAAGAGCGTGTTTGCGCGCCAGGTCCAGGAGCGGTTCGGCTCGAGAACGATGCGTCCGGCGCGGGCGTCGGTGTCGAATTCGGTGGTGATCATGCCCTGTTCAGGATGACGGCCTGGGTAGAAGAAGCTGCGCCAGGTCACGTCATCCAGCCGTGAAGCGATTTTGTTGAAATTGGGTTAAGCGACCACATTGTAGCGCCAGCACACACTGGAGGAATCCTCATGCGATTCGATCGGATGACAAGCCGGCTGCAACAAGCGCTGGCAGATGCGCAGTCCATGGCCCTCGGGCGCGATCATGCGGCGGTTGAGGCCGTGCATCTCTTTGCGGTGCTCGCCGATCAGGCCGGGGGTACGCAGGCGATGCTGACGCGAGCCGGGCTCAAGCAGGCGGAATGCCAGGCGCGACTCGAGCAGGCGCTCGGCCGGCTTGCCACGCTGAAACACCCGACGGGCGAAATCAGCGTTGCGCCGAGTCTGGCCAAGGTGCTGAACCTCGCGGATCGGCAGGCGCAGAAAGATGGCGACGCCTATCTGGCATCGGAGCAGGTTCTGCTTGCGCTCGGGTCGGACCCGATCGTGGCAGAGGTACTTCGGCACGCGGGTGTCGATCAGCAGAAACTAGCGGAGATAGTACGCATGGCACGTGATGGCGAGACGGTCAACGACGCCAATGCGGAAGAGCGCAGGGAAGCGCTCGAGAAGTACACGGTCGATCTGACGGCGCGGGCGGAGGCAGGAAAGCTTGATCCCGTCATTGGTCGCGATGAAGAGATTCGTCGCACCATCCAGGTGCTGCAGCGGCGAACCAAGAACAATCCCGTGCTCATCGGTGAGCCCGGGGTCGGCAAGACCGCGATTGTGGAAGGCCTGGCCCAGCGCATCCTGAACGGCGAGGTGCCGGAGGGGCTGAAGCACAAGCGCATCCTCGCGCTCGATATGGGCGCGCTCATTGCCGGCGCGAAGTTTCGTGGCGAGTTCGAGGAGCGGTTGAAAGCCGTGCTCTCCGATCTCGCGAAGCAGGAAGGCAATGTCATTCTGTTCATCGACGAGCTGCACACCATGGTTGGCGCCGGCAAGGCGGAAGGTGCCATGGATGCGGGGAACATGCTGAAGCCGGCCCTTGCGCGCGGCGAGCTGCACTGCGTGGGCGCCACCACGCTCGATGAGTATCGCCAGTACATCGAGAAAGACGCAGCGCTCGAGCGCCGCTTTCAGAAGGTGCTCGTGGATGAGCCCAGTGTCGAGGACACCGTTGCGATCCTGCGCGGTCTCAAAGAGCGCTACGAGCTGCATCACGCCGTCGATATCACGGATCCTGCCGTCGTCGCGGCGGCTCGTCTCTCGCATCGTTACATCACCGATCGGCAGCTGCCGGATAAGGCCATCGATCTCATGGATGAGGCCGCAAGCCGTATTCGCATGGAGATGGATTCGAAGCCTGAAGCCATGGATCGGCTGGATCGCCGCCTGATTCAGCTCAAGATGGAGCGCGAAGCGCTAAAGCACGAGTCCGATGAGGCAAGCCGCAAGCGCCTGCAGGCGCTCTGCGACACCATATCCGAGCTCGAGCGCGAGTACGCGGAACTCGAGGAGATCTGGACGGCCGAGAAGGCGTCGCTGCGCGGGGCGCAGGACATCAAGGAAGAGCTCGATCGAGCCCGCCTTGAGTTTGAGGCAGCCCGTCGAGCGGGCGATCTCACGCGCATGTCGGAACTGCAGTACGGGCGCATTCCCGAGCTCGAGAAGCAGCTTGCAGCTGCATCCGAGGTTGGTGCCACGGACACCCGCCGACTGCTGCGCAACAGCGTGACCGAGGCGGAAATCGCAGAGGTCGTGTCCAAATGGACCGGTATTCCGGTCACCAAGCTGCTCGAAGGAGAGAAGGAAAAACTGCTGCAGCTGGAGACCGCGCTGCACCAGCGGGTGGTAGGTCAGGATGAGGCCGTTGGTATCGTTGCGGACGCGGTGCGGCGCGCGCGGGCCGGACTTTCCGATCCCAATCGCCCAAGCGGTTCGTTCATGTTTCTTGGGCCCACCGGCGTGGGCAAGACCGAGCTCTGCAAGGCGCTCGCGGAAGTACTCTTCGACTCTGCGGATGCCATGGTGCGCATCGACATGTCCGA
>DMUF01000231.1:0-5378 GCA_003476445.1 Gammaproteobacteria bacterium
ACCTGCGAACTGGAGCCCGCCGTGTGGATTTCCTGCCCCGGCACCGGCGCAAGGCCCTTCAGACCATCGAGTGAGGATTCACGCGGACCTTCGTCACGGGTGATGAGACGGGTTTGGCCGGTGGGCTTGCCCTCGGCATCGAGTACCGGCGCCTCGATCGGCACGATCTCGCGATCGAACCGCCCTTCTGCCCACGCGCGAACCGCGTTCTGCTGGCTCTTGAGCCCGAACACATCGGCATCCGCGCGCGTGATCTGATATTCCTCAGCGATCATGGCAGCGCCCTGGAACTGGCTCGAGGGCTGGTAGTGCGAGAAATAGCTTTCGCTCATCGGACCACCCCCCTTCATGTTCGAGCCCAGGGGTACGCGGGTCATCATCTCGACGCCACAGCACATGACCAGATCTTCCATGCCGGACGCGACCATGGCCGCACCGAGGGAGGTTGCCTGCTGGCTCGACCCGCACTGACTATCCACCGTGGTGGCCGCAACTTCGAGCGGCAGTCCCTGGGACAACCAGGCAATGCGCGCGACGTTGAAAGACTGCTCGCCCACCTGGGACACGCAGCCGCCGATGACCTGACCGATCTTCGCCGGGTCGACGCCGGCACGATCGATCGCTGCCTTCTGCACCTTGCCGAGAAGATCCGCTGGCATGAGCCCGGCGAGGCCCTTGCCGCGCTTGCCGATGGGGCTCCGCACCGCTTCGATGATGTATACGTTCTGCATGGTCGTGTGTGTCTCTTGGTCAGGAATTACGTGGGACGATTGTAACCCGTCACCGGCCCTTGAACACGGGCGGGCGCTTTTCCGCAAACGCCTGCACGCCCTCGCGGAAATCCTCGGAACGGAACAGGTTCAGCACCGACATGAGCACGTGGTGCGAATGGCTCTCGAAGTCCTGCGTCTGCGCGTGGCGGAAGAGCCGCTTCATCTCGGTGATGGCCAGCGGCGCATTGGCCGCGATCTTTTCCGACCACGCGGTCACCGTGGACTCGAACTCGGCTTTCGGCACCACACGATTTACCAACCCGTACTCAAAGCTCTGTTGTGCGCTGAGCGTATCCCCCAGCATCGATACTTCGCAGGCTTTCGCCCACCCGATGAGACGCGGCAGATACCAGGTGCCACCGCTCTCCGGCACGACACCCATGCGCGCGAAACCCGGCATGAGAATCGCGTTCTCGGCCATGATGCGCATATCGCAGCCCAGCGCGAGATCGAGTCCGTAGCCGGCGGCCGCGCCGTTCAGCGCGCAAATCACCGGCTTGTCCATGCGCTGCAGCGTGACCGTGCAGATTTCGCGCGTGGAAAAGTGCCGCGCGCCGCCGGTGAGGTTACCGCCAATACCTTCGCCCCGCGCCGCCTGCTTGAGATCGAGCCCGGCGCAGAACGCGCGCCCGACGCCGCTTAGAACAACCACGCGCACGCTGTCATCATCGTCGGCAGCCTTGAGCACATCGTTCAGCTGCCCAAGCATGCGCGGGGTGATCGAGTTCATGGCCTCAGGACGATTGAGCAGGATCCAGCGGACGTGACCGCGATCCTCTACCAGCACCTCATCTTCAAACGCCGTTGCCTCGCTGCTCATTCGTTCACTCCTCGTTTTTCGGCTTGTTTGTGGTCTGCGGCTCGCCAGCGTCGGCGGCCGCCGCCCGCGTGGCGAGATCGATGCGATAAAGAACGCGGTTTGTCTCGCCTGTCGCATACAGGACATCGCCTAGAACGGCGACGTCATTCAGCACCATAGAGGGGGGCTGCGTGGGCGCGGCGGGCGGTGTGCCCGGCGCAACCAAAGCGACGAGCGTGGATTCCCCATCGGCCACATGCACGATCCGTCCGCTCTCGCCTTCCACGACCAACAGACCGCCGCGATACACCGCGAGACCTTCCGGCGCCTTGAGCTTCTTGATCACCCGCCGCTTCGGAACTGGCTCACCGTCACGCGCGATCTCGAACACGCGACCGCGACCACGATCGGTCACGAACAGGGAAACGCCATCCGTGGCGAGATCAACGGGCGCGCGCAGATCATCACAAATCACGCGTTCGGCCCCATCACGAATTCCGATGACCCGACCCTTGCCATGCTCTGCGATGACCAGTTCACCCCGATAGCGCAACGCCGACACGGGCTGGGCGAGACGCTCATGACGCTCGATCACCTGTCGCGCCACGGGATCCCAGATACGCACGCTGTTGTCCGTGAACGACGTGAGAATCAGATTGCCGCCATCCGCCTCGACCGCGAGCGCGCTGCCCATGGTGCCGACACCCAGGATATTGCGTTCCACGAACGTCGGTGCGCCGCTTGCGGCATCAAAGCCGCGCAACGTATGCAGATCGGCTACCACCACCTGCGCGGGCATCGAAGCGGTCGCGGGCAGCAGGGTAATACCGCC
Organism: Gammaproteobacteria bacterium; assembly: GCA_003476445.1. GTDB lineage: Bacteria > Pseudomonadota > Gammaproteobacteria > Pseudomonadales > Azotimanducaceae > UBA7803. The sequence goes on from DMUF01000231.1 coordinate 2,405, forward strand.
AGGATGCGACAGCCCGCCCGGCGCAAGTTCGGTGGTCACGCCATCGGCATCAACCCGCACCACAAAGCCGTCCGTAAAGCTTGAGACATAGAGACGATCGCGCAGATCGAAAGCGAAGTTGTCGAGCCCCGGTGTCAGCTTGGCAACGCTGACCGGGCCCGACTCGTCGATGCGCAGAATTTCGCCGCGGGCGGTATCCAGCACATGCAGGTTGCCCTTGCTGTCAAACTTGACCGCCGCCGGCACATCGAACCCGCTGGCCTCTACCCGGCGCTCGCCGGTCTGCACGTCGACGCTCACCACCTCGCCCGTGAACCAGCGCGCACCGTAGAGGCGGCCATCGGTTCCGAAATCCATGCCGTTGAGCCCGCAGCCAGGCCCGAGATCATCAGCGATCAAGCGCGGCGGACTGGACCCGGTCGGGTCCATCTCGAACAGTCCGTCGCCGAAGAAACATTGCGCAACAAAGAGCCGCCCGTCCGGCGCAAAGGTGATCGGGTTGACGCCGGGGCCCGGCGCGCCGGCCACCACGCGCTTGCCCTCTGCGTCAAACCCTGCGACTTCGCCGCTCAAAATAGAGGTCCAGAACAGCGACCCCTCCGGACCAAAAGCCAAGTCATCAGGTCCATCAACGCCATCCTGCGCGGTCATACGCCGACGCACGGCGCCATCGCGCGGATCCATGACGACGATCTCGGAACCGATCACGCTTGCCACGTAGAGCAGCCCATCAGGGCCAAAGGCGAGCCCGTTGGCACCGGATATCGTTGCACCCGTGACCAGTACCTGGGGTTTGGCAAGACCCTCGAGGGTAGCGTCCGCAACGCTTGCCATCGGCGGCGGTAACGCGTCTCCGTCACAGCCCGCGAGCCCGCCGCCAAGAACGCCCGCTATCAGGAACAGAGCCGCGCGAACCCTGCGGCGTCTTGTGATGTCCACAGCACTTACCCCCCGTCCTGTGCTCCGGTAAGGACCAGCCTCACCTCGGTCGGGGCTGACACTCTGGCCAGCCCCGCGCCAGGCGAGCCTACAGCGCCTTCAACCAGACGTCCAAAGGCTCCCGGTCCGACACCAGAGCGTTGACCGGCGCGTCAGGATCGCGGTAGCCAATCGCCATTCCGCAGAAGAGCAGAAGATCGGGATCGGCTTCGGTGAAGGCCTGCACACTTTCCGCCCGCATAGCCCAGGCTTCCTGAGCACAGGTGTCGAGCCCTGCCTCTCGTGCCAGCAGCATGAAGGTCTGCAGGAACATGCCAAGATCCGACCATTGCGGCGGCCCCATCTGCCGGTCGACGAAACAGAAGAAGGCAGCCGGGGCGCCGAAGAAATCGAAGTTACGCGCGATCCAGGCGAGCCGGGCAGCCTTGTCCTCGCGCGGAATACCAAGGCGTGCATACATATCCTCACCCACCTTGAAACGGCTATCGCGATAGGGCGCTTTCAGGCTGTCCGGATAAATCGTGTACGCCGGCGCCTCGCGCCCCGTGCGTGTCTTCAGGAACTCGCGGAACCGCGCCATCGAGGGGCCGTTCAGCAGAAACGCGCGCCACGGCTGCACGTTGCCGCCAGACGGCGCGCGCGCGGCTTTGCGCAACAGTTCGACCAGCAGCGCGTTGTCCACCGGCTGTGGCAGAAAGGCGCGAATGGAATGCCGTGAAGCAACGGCGTCAGTCACGTTCATCGGGATTATCCTCACTGTGGATCGTACGGGTCTGGTTGGTCGCCCTGCGGACACGCGCTATGCTGGGCGCATGACAGGTCTCATCTTTCGTTTGGTCATCACCGCCTTCGGTCTCTGGATCGCGACGGCAATCGTGCCAGGCGTCAGCGCTACCAGTCCGGGCGCGCTGTTCTGGGCCGCGCTCTGGCTTGGCATCGTGAACGCGGTCGTGCGCCCCGTGCTGATCGTGCTGACGCTGCCCTTCACGCTGATCACACTGGGTGGTTTTCTGCTTGTCATCAACGCCGCCATGCTCGGGCTCGTGAGCTGGCTGCTCGATGGCTTTGCCGTCAGCGGCTTCTTCCCAGCGCTGGTTGGCAGCATCGTCGTCAGCCTCACGTCCTGGCTTGCGGCTGCATTCGTAGGCAGCAACGGGCGCTACGACCTGCTGGTCGTGCGCCGCCGCTGATCGCCGCGAGCGGCTCACCTGTCAGATGAGCCCGTCGCCCCCCTCAACTGCGCAGTAACGCGGCTCGAGATCGAGGATCTTCAGCAACCGGCCAAAGCCGATGTACTGGCCGATCATCATGCCGAGTTCAAGCACCTCGGGGTCGGTGAATTCTCGGCGCAGCCGCTCGAAGAACGCGTCGTCGATGGCGTGATGATCCACGGCCAGCTTCTCTGCGTATTCAAGCGCCATGCGTTCCCTCGAGGAGAAAGCAGACGCCTGCTCCGGGTGATCGAGGCTCGAAATCTTTGCTTCAGTCAGACCTTGTTCCATCGCCGATGGAAACCGGGCGTTGAGTCACGTGAAGCAGTCGTTGAGTCGCGCGATCTTCAGCCGAACCAGTTCCTTCAAGGGCGCCTCGACCACGCCGCCCTGATGGGCCGGGTAATAAAACGCGAAGTACCGTTCGAACATATCCGCGCGATGCCCCACCGCGCGCAGCACCGATGCGTCCCGACCCGCGGCTTCCACCGCCTGGGCCTGGTCACGGGCTGCGGGGGTCAGTTCGTCATCCCCAAGCAGTCGTATGCGACTCATGATCTCTCCTTCCTTCCTGCGGAAAGCCTAACATAGCCCGCGCAGGCGCGAGACCAGTGCTCAGGAAGTGTCAGCGCGAGCCCTGACCGTCGTCCACCTTGATGACGGTGCCCGTGACGAACTCGGATGATGGCGCCACGAGGTACAGCAGGGTGCTGTCGAGCTGAGCGGGATCGCCCAGCCGCTTACGCGGGAAGTGCGCAGTGATGTCACCGATCCGCTGCAGCATGCCGTCCATCATCTCCGAGGCGAAGGCGCCGGGCGCGATG
>DMUF01000231.1:5641-5938 GCA_003476445.1 Gammaproteobacteria bacterium
CATGCCGTCCATCATCTCCGAGGAGAACGCCCCAGGCGCAATGCCGTTCACGTTGATGCCAAACCGAGCCCATTCCACCGCCAGCGCTTCGGTCATCCGGTTGATGCCTGCCTTCGTAATGGAATAAAGCGCAGCACCAGAGCCCCCGTAGTTGAACGCGCCAATGGACGAGATGTTCACCATGCGCCCGGGCAGCTTTCGATCGATGAGGCGCCGCGCCACCTCGCACGACATGATGTAAGGGCCACGCAGATTGGTGTCGAACACATCGTCGATCAGCTTGAGACTCATCTTGTG
>DMUF01000231.1:6239-6639 GCA_003476445.1 Gammaproteobacteria bacterium
GCGCGCTGGGCGTCCGGAATGCCCGCGTTGTTCACGAGAATCGTCACCGTGCCGAGCGCGGCCTCTGCCTCGGCCACGGCGCTGACGATGCTCTCGGGATCCGTCATGTCGAGCGCCACGGGCACGGCGGTTCCACCCGCCGCCTCGATCTCCGCCGCCAGCGCTTTGAGCCGGTCCACACGACGCCCGGTCACCGCGACCCGCGCCCCGGCCTTAGCCAGCACGCGCGCGAAACGATAACCAAGCCCGGATGTGCTACCCGTCACCAACGCGACCTGACCACTGAGATCAACATTGAAATTCGGAATTGGAAACTCGCTCATCTCGCCCCCCACACCTCAAAACTGGATGAGTGCATAGTATGCGCTAACTCATTTAGCGGCTCGAAGAGCCCAGCGTC
>DMUF01000080.1 GCA_003476445.1 Gammaproteobacteria bacterium
GTGATCGCGGCGGGCGCGGGCCCAGCGCTGCAGGCGCTGGCCGAACGGCTTGATGCGCCGGTGATCACCACGGTCGACGGGCGGGGCGCGCTGTCGGAAGAGCACCCGCTCTGCATTGGTAACTATTACCAGAGCGCGGGTATCTATCAGGCGATTCGGGACGCGGAGGTCACGCTCGCGATCGGCACCCGATTCGCGGTGGGCGTGGATGGTCAGGGCGCGCGTTTTGTGCCGCCCGGTGATCTCATCCAGATCGATATCGATCCGAACATGATTGGCCGCACGCACCCGGCGACGCTCGGGCTTGCGGCCGATGCACGCCTTGCGCTCGACGCGATCGCGTCGAAGCTCGGCGCGGTGTCCGGCAATGACCGGCAGTTCAACGAAACCGTGCTGGTGGCTTCGGAAGGCATTCGCCGGGCGATGCGCAAGCGCCTCGGAGCCGACTTTCCGCGCATCATGGATGCCATGCGTGCGCAGCTGCCGCGGGACGGGCTCGTCATCCGCGATCAGACCATCGCTGCCTACAACTTCGGCAATCAGCTGTTGCCGATCTATGCGCCGCGAACCAGCATGAATCCGGCGTCGGGTGCCATTGGTCCCGGTTTTCCATTGGCGCTGGGTGCTGCCGTTGCCACCGGGCGGCGCACGCTGCTGCTCCATGGCGACGGCGGCTTCATGTTCCATGCCACTGAACTTGCAACGGCAGCCCAGTATCAGGTGCCCGTGGTCATCTGTGTTTTCAACGACAGTGGCTACGGCGTGCTGCGCTGGCTGCAGGATATGCGGCTGGGTCGTATCAACGAGACCGACCTCGGTAAAGTCGATTTCGCGAAGATGGCCGAGAGCATGGGTGTGCCCGGGCAGCGGGTGCAGACCGTCGAAGGTTTCGAGGCGGCGCTGGCAACCGCGATGGCAACCGAAGGCCCCTATCTGATCGATATCGATATGGATCACTTTGCGCCCATGGAGGTCTCGGTGATGCCGAAGAAGAAGCCTCAGAGCGCCTGACAAGCGAGGAGACACGCGATGGCAGAGCTTGCGTATACCGAAGCTGAACTCATGAGTGACCTGCCGGTCGCGCGACCGCATGTGGTCGCGGGTCGGCGGATGCACGGCGGGTTCGATGCCGACGGCCGTTATATTCCGCCCCGCGCCGCCGGACGCGAGCGTGCTATCGCAGACTGGACGCACGCGCTGCGTCAGCGCGGCGGAGAGCTCTTTGCGGCCGACGCGTCGCTCCTCACCGGACCACGTATGCCCAATCTGGAACAGCAGCGCCTGCTTCTGCGCGAAGGTATTGGCGTGCCGTTCTGGAACAACCTGACCACTACGGGAAAGATCGAAGGGCGTGGACGGATCCTGGCCGAGATGCAGTTCCCCGACCTGGCGCAGATCGTGGCCGAGGATGTGAGCACAATGGCCATCGGTCATCTTGGCAAAGGGCTGCTGAAGGCGCACGGTATCGATGAAGGTGGTGAACCGGCTCGCGGCATCGGTGGTCATGACGTGATGTGGTTCGTGGCGCGCGATCTCGTTTTCGGAGCTGATGCGTATCCGGATGTGGAGCCCCCGGAAAGCATTTCCCGGCCGGAGGCCGGTCGCCGCTGGATGCCCGAGCTGCCGGCGCCGTATGAAGGCTTGTTAAGCTTTCTCATGAATCTGCTGATGATCGAGTTCCGCGCAGAGATCGGCTTTGCGAGCACCCAGGCCATTCTTCGCACCCCGGATCTGTTTGCCGACCGGCGTGAGGCAGCGGAGGAAGCGGCGGAGATCGTCGAGCGCATCCGCGAGGACGAGCGCATCCATGTCACCTCGCTCAGGCTCTATCTCGGCGAACTGCGCGCTTGCCGCCTGCGTACTGTCGACGGCGGTACCGTATCCGGTGCCGAGGTCATCGATCGGTTCTGGAGCGGGCTGGTTAACTGGGCGACGGTCGAACAGCCGCGCCTCGCGGCGGAGCAGCAGCGTCTGGCGCTGGAGCCGCTCTTTGACCGGCACCCGGAAGGTGCGCGTATTCGCGCGGCGTTCGACGCCTGTTCTGATCTCGGCCCCGCGCGGCTTGCTCAAGCGGCAGTCGGCTGAGTTTCCGCCCGCGGGCCTCGGTCTGGCACGAGGCCTGCACGCTCAATGCGCTAAGCTTTTCCCTCGTACTCTTCTATCGGAGCTCCCCATGTTCCTTCGCTCGCGTTCTGTTCTCTGGCTTCTCGCAGTGTTTGCGCTTCCGGTGCATGCCGAGACCTTTGCACTGGCCCCGTTGCCCTACGCCTACGATGCACTGGCGCCGGTGATTGGTGCCGACACGATGCAGATCCATCACGGGCGTCATCATCAGGCGTACGTGGACAATCTGAACAAGGCGGTCGCAGCGGAGCCCGGGCTTGCGAACAGGTCGCTGGAAGAGCTGATCGGCAATCTCGCCGCCGTTCCCGAGACCCAGCGCAATGCCGTGCGTAACAATGGCGGAGGGCACTGGAACCACACGTTCTTCTGGGCCTCAATGACCGCCCCGAGCGCGTCTGGAGCGCCAGCGCCCGAACTCATGGCGGCGATCGAGCGTGATTTCGGCTCCTTCGATGCGTTCAAGACGGCGTTCAATGCCGCAGGCGCGTCACGCTTTGGCTCAGGCTGGGTGTGGCTTGTGGCCGACTCAGAGGGTCAGCTCAAGATCATCTCCACCCCGAATCAGGACAACCCGCTGATGGACATCGCGCCCGAGCGTGGCACCCCGCTGCTCGGTAATGATGTGTGGGAGCATGCCTACTATCTGAATTATCAGAACCGCCGACCCGACTATCTCGCCGCGTGGTGGCAGGTCGTGAACTGGTCAGCCGTGTCGGCGCGCTTTGCGGCGCTGAAGCCCTGACCCCGGCTCTCCGCGCCGGTTTCCGAGCGGTCATCACGGACCTGCGGGAATCGGCGCCAGGCATAATCGGCTATCCCGAGGGTGGAGGAAGATCATGACGGCGGCGCTTGAACCGGTGCGCGACTATTTCATGGCGCTGCAGGACCGCATCGTTGCGGCGCTCGAGGCGGTGGATGGCAAGGCGCAGTTTGTGCGCGAGCATGTTCCCGGACCCGGGGGTACGCTGTCTCGTCCGCGGGTGCTGGAAGAGGGTGCCCACATTGAGAAGGCGGCGGTGCAATTCACGCACAGCCGCGGGCCCGCGCTTCCACCCGCTGCCACGGCGCGTAACCCCGAGCTTGCGGGGCACGGCTTTCAGGCGACGGCTATTTCGCTGATCGTGCACCCGCGCAATCCCTATGCGCCGACGACCCATGCCAATCTGCGATTCTTTCTGATCGAGGCGGAGACACCGGTCTGGTACTTCGGCGGTGGTTTCGATCTCACGCCCTACTACGGTTTCGAAGAAGACGCCGTGCACTGGCATCGCACCGCCGCAACCGCGGTGGGGGAACACCACGCGGCGATGAAGGCGGCTTGCGACGAATACTTCTTTCTGCCGCATCGCCAGGAGCCGCGCGGCATAGGCGGTCTTTTCTTTGATGACTGGACGACGGGCGGTTTTGAATCAGCCTTCGCGCTGACCCGTTCGGTGGGAGACCACTTCCTGCCCGCCTATGAACCCATACTCGAACGCCGCTTGCCGATGCCGTGGGGCGAGCGCGAACGTGATTGGCAGCTGTATCGGCGCGGACGCTACGCGGAATTCAATCTGGTGATCGATCGCGGAACGCAGTACGGGCTGCAGAGCGGTCGACGGGTCGAGTCCGTGCTCGCGTCGCTGCCGCCGCTCGTGCGCTGGCGCTACAACCTGCAGCCAGAGCCAGACTCACCCGAAGCGCGACTGCTGTCTGACTT
>DMUF01000045.1:0-5828 GCA_003476445.1 Gammaproteobacteria bacterium
AGCGCCGACGGGAATGACACCCGTCGGACGCGAAGGACCGCGTGCCACCGATGTCCCAACATCACGAATGTCTCGTCATCACGAACGTCCCGACATCACCAAATTCAGCGCATCATGAGCGTCCGCCGATCACAGGAATCAGCAGCGCGTGTGAACCCATGCCACGATCCGGTCAGCCACCTCGTCGCGCGCCCCATCGGGGCTGGTGAGATAGTGATCGCCACCCATGAACTCGAGTGTTTTGTCTGCGGCTCCAAGCGCAGCATGAATGCCGCGCGCGTCGCTCGGAAAGACGCCGGTGTCGGCCGTGGACTGAATCACAAGGGAAGGCACGCGGATGCGCCCGAGGTGGGGTGCGCCGCGACACTGCGATTCGCGCAGGCTCCACATCGAAAGCCAGGTCCGACAGGTATTGGTCAACCCGATTCCGCGTGGAGAGTAGTTCGCGGACCTCGGATCGCCGGCATAGCAAACGCCCACGGGTCGGTCCGAGGGGTCGAGGGTACCATCGAGCAATCGTGGATCGGCCCACGTGCGATAGAGGTTGAACGCGCGGTCCTGAAATCCGAGCGCGTCGAGTCGCGCGAGCTCTGCGATAGCCCAGTCGGTGATGCGCTCGTTGCGCGCGACCTGAGCCGCGCGGTAGCGGGTAAGAAAATCGGCGCTGTACGGGGGGCCATGGCGCGGATCGAACATGTCGAGTTCCGGATCGACGCTGACCGGATCCTGCTCGTCCGTGATGGCGGGGTCGAACCAGTCGGTTAGCACTTCCGGGCGCCCGGCATGCGCATTCAGCGAAACATACAGATCCCCGGGAATGAGCGCGTTGACGGCATCTGGCAGCCGCAGCCCGCGTGTGGCGCGGATGTTCGGGGTCGTCGCCTGGGATTGGTAGGCGGCCATCAGTGAGCCACCTCCGGAATTTCCGATCAGCACGACCTGCTCGACCCCTGCCACTGTCTTCAGCCATTCAACACCGGCTCCGATGTCGATGAGCGCGTGTTCGAGGATGAAGAAGGCTTCTGCACCCCGAAAGCGCGTGTTCCAGCCGAGGAACCCGTAGCCGCGGCGCGCAAGGTACTCGCCGAGATAATGCTCGGAGAAATCCACGTTGTAGTGGGTCGCGATGAACGCAACGCGCGGGCGTTGACCCGCGGGGTGGTAATAGAGCCCCTGGCAGGGCATGAAGCCGGCGCCGTTGCGCCGCCCTGTTGCCGACTCGAGCGATACGAAATCTCGTGGGATGGAATGTGCAGTCATGTGAGATGTCCGGGCGTGGTGGGCGGGGCGGCGAGGTCACTGCAGGTCGGCCGCGCGGTTGGATGCCGAGGAAATATGGTTGACCGCGAAATGGGGTGTCAAGACAATCCCGCGCGTTCCAACGGCAGGCAGGCAAGACATGACAGGGACGCAAAGCATTCTCGCGTTTGCGGGCAGCACCCGCTCGGATTCAACCAACAAGCGCGTGCTCGCGATCGCTGTTCGCGCGGCCGAGTCCGTGGGAGCGACTGTCACAACGATCGACCTGCGCGACTATCCGCTGCCGCTGTATGACGGTGATTTGGAGGCGGCGTCCGGCGTTCCCGCTGAAGCGCTCGCGCTCAAAGCCCTGTTCCTCTCCCATCGCGGGCTGCTCATTGCGACCCCCGAATACAACACGTCGATCAGCGGCGTGTTGAAAAACACCATCGACTGGGTGACCCGGCCGGTACCGGGCGAGACCTTTCTCGAGTGTTTCAACGGTAAGGTCGCGGCGCTCGTATCGGCGACGCTCGGCCCCATGGGTGGAGTCCGCGCGCAGGCGCATCTGCGACAAATCCTGAGCGGCATCAACGTCACGGTCATTCCCGAGCACTGGGCGGTGCCTCAGGCGACGGCGGAATCATTCGACGCGGCGGGGGATCTGCGCGATCCGACCGGGCAGGCGATGGTTCGGCGCGTGGGCGTGAGCCTTGCGTCGTTCCTCGGGCGGCTGGCTGATTGAAGACGAGAATGATGCTGACGGGAGAATCTCTGTGACGCACCCGGATGTGATTGTCGGTATCCGCGGTCGGCGGGTGTGGGACTCCCGCGGGCGACCAACGGTCGAGGCCGAGGTGCATCTGGCGGGGGGCGCGATCGGGCGCGCAATTGCGCCAGCGGGTGCCTCCCGTGGTCGACATGAAGCACTGGAACTCCGTGATGGTGGTTCCGCGTTCGGAGGTCAGAATGTCGCGCGCGCGGTGACCGTGATCAACGAAATCATCGCTCCTGCCCTCGTCGGCCAGCCTGTTCACGAACAGGCTGTGATCGATGGCGTGCTGATTGCTCTTGATGGCACGCCGAACAAGGCACGCCTTGGCGCGAATGCCTTGGCCGCCGTTTCGCTCGCGTGTCTGCATGCCGCGGCGGCGTCGGCGGCAGTACCGCTCTGGGCATATCTGGCAGCGGATCGGCCGGTCCGTTTGCCGCTGCCTGAAATCCAGATCTTCGGCGGCGGCGCGCACGCGGCGCGTCGTGTCGATATTCAGGATTTCATGATCATGTGCCCGTCGGCGCCAAGCTTCACGGTTGCGCTCGAACGAACGGCGGAGGTCTACCGGGCTGCTGGCGAGCTCATGGACAAACGCGGGCTGCTCTCGGGGACCGCGGACGAGGGTGGGTGGTGGCCGAATTTCAGCAGCAATGAGATGGCACTCGACCTGCTGGTGCAGAGCATTGAGGCCGCCGGCTATGTTCCTGGTGACGAAGTCTGGATCTCACTTGATATCGCCGCGAGCGAATTCTTCGTCGATGCACGCTATCGACTCACGGCTGACGGGAAGGCGCTTGATCGGGACGGAATGGCAGAGCTGCTCACGGGCTGGCTCGAGCGCTACCCGATTCTCTCGATCGAGGATCCGCTCGCGCAGGATGATGCCGCCGGCATGTCAGCGTTCACGGCGGCGCACGGCGGTCGCGTGCAGATCGTGGGCGATGATCTCCTCGTATCTCATCCTGCGCGGGTGACAGCCGCGGTTGCTGGCCGCTGGTGCAACGCCGCCCTCATCAAGGTCAATCAGGTGGGCACGGTGTCGGAAGCCGCCGCAGCGAGCGAGGCTGCGAGCACGGCAGGTTGGGGGCGCCTGGTCTCGGCGCGGTCGGGCGAGAGCGAGGATGTTTCGATTGTGCATCTCGCCACCGGTTGGAATGCGGGTCAGATCAAGGTCGGGTCATTCGCGCGTTCGGAGCGCATGGCAAAGTGGAATGAACTGCTGCGGATCGAAGAAGCTCTGGGCAACGCCGCGGTCTTCGCCGGCTGGGATGCGCTGCCGGCGCAGGTTGTTCGCCGCTAGCTCGGCTGCAAGCGCGCGATGACTTCGGGGCGTCGCGATGAGCAGAGCACGGCAAACGGGTACACTGCGCGCATGACGACACCGACCCATGCCGAACAATACGAGCGCGCGGCGCTGCTGCTCAGAATCCTTGAGCTCGAACCTATCGAGCAGAATCTCTATCGCGGCGGCAACGAAAACCGCGGCGGGTTTCGTCTGTTTGGTGGGCAGGTGCTCGCGCAAGGGCTGCGGGCGGCTTGCAACACGGTCGAGGGGCGTAATCCTCATTCCCTGCGCGCTTACTTCATGCGTGCGGGGGACGCGGAGCGGCCCGTGCTGTACGAAGTCGAGCGCATTCGGGATGGTTCGAGTTTCAGCACTCGGCGCGTGCTCGCGATTCAGCAGGGGCAGGCGATTTTCAGCATGGACGTGTCGTTTCAGGTCAGCGAGGGGGGCTTCGACCATGCCCACCTGATGCCGAACGTGCCGCCGCCGGAGGAATGCGAGGACGATATCAGCGTGGTGCAGGCTCTGCCTGAACGGCCGCCGGGCCTGTCGCCGATGGCAGGCAGGCCGCGACCCTTCGAGATGCGCTCGGTATTTCCGCTTGGCAGTCCGGCCTGGGAGTTGAACCGTTTTTGGAATCCGGTGTGGATTCGTTTTCTCGGCGCGGCCCCGCCCGCTGAGAGCACCCTCGCGCACTGCCTTCTGGCCTACGCCTCGGATATGGGGCTCGTATCCACCGCTACACTGCCGCATAACACCACACTCGCGCGCGACCAGTACCAGATGGCGAGCCTTGACCACGCGCTCTGGATCCATCGGCCGGTGCCGCTCGATGACTGGCTGCTGTTTCACAAGCGAACGAGTACGGCGTCGGGTTCACGTGGGCTTTCCCACGCGGAATTCTTCAGCCGTCAGGGCGAACTGATCGCGTCGGTCACCCAGGAAGGCCTGATGCGCGTCAGCCCGAGAAAGACCGCCCCACGCTGAGGCTTGCTTTCTCGGTCCTCGGGTTCGCGTCAGGCACCGGGCACGCGCTTCAGTATTGCTCCTCGATCACCGTAAACCGGATCGTCTGCTCGCCGGTCAGGAGCGCGATCGCGAGCGTGTGGTCCTCTGGCATCGGAAGGTGAGTGGCGTCGGTCGCAACCTGGTTCCAGGTGGGATCGACGACAAACCAGCGACCCTCGGCCTCGACTTCGTTCCACGCATGAAAACGGAATGCGGGCATGGGATCAGCCTGATAGGCCAGCCCGAAGACGGTGCGTGCGGGCAGTCCGAGACTTCGTGCAAGTGTGGTCAGGAGGTCGGCGTACTCTGTGCAGTCGCCGCGTGGAGAAGCAAGCAGCTCAAGCACCGATGACGCTGCGTGCGTCTCATCGTAGCTCACAAAGCCATGCACGAATCGTGTCAGCGCTTCGATTTGTCCGATCTCATCCCGGGTGTCAGCAACGACTCGCTGTGCGAGACGCTGCAGCGCCGGATGGTCCGCGGGATGATCTCGGGTGGCAAGGCGCAGGGTGTGCGCATCGCTCGGAGCCGCGCGTGTGGACCGGCGGATGGTGATTTGATGTTCCGTTTCATCCACAAGATTCGGCCACAGGGTCGATGCAGGCATGGATCCTGCAACGCTAAGAGTCAACGCGCGCAGCGCTGCGGGATTGGTGAGCGCGCGATCGAGCAGCACGCGCTGTGAGGGCAGATGCAGCGCTTTGAGCGGAGCGAGCGCCTGCTCTCGCGCAACGGCGCGCAGATCATAGACCCCGGCCAGTTTCATCCCGACGGGGCGCAATTGTTCGTCGAGTTCGATCAGCGAGCCCGCGCCGCTGTCGACGGTCACGTGACCGTCTTCGTTGGCGATCACGGTTGCGGGTCGCGCGCGGCGTGCCCGCTCGCCGAGATCAAGAGCCAGGATTTCCGTGCGTGCGCCGGTGTCGCGTGTCTCGGCCTTCAGCCAGCGCTCGAGCGCGAGATGGTCGTCGAGCGAGAATGTGTCGTCGAAGCGGTGGCCGCGTTGTTCGCTGCCGTCCGCACCGCGCGAGTACCAGCGGTAGCCATCGGTTTCCCGTACCAGTCGTGTGGCATCGACGAGACGTCCGTTGCGATAGGTCGTCTGGTGGGCATCGACGAGCGCGTGGGGTGGCAGCAGGGCAAAGCGCAGGTGCTCGCGAGTACGCATGTCGTTGTCGCGGGAAAGTGCGATCCGCAGGTCACTCTCGAAATGCCAGCGCCCGCGCCAATCGAGCCGCGTCACGCTCGAGAGGTAGCCGATGGCTCGATCCTGCTGCTCGATCCGATACCAGCGTTCGCCCTGCAGACCTGCGGTAATTCGTGTGCTTTCAGGGATGAAAACCGCGGCGCACGCGGTAGCGACGAGAGCGGCGACGAGGAACACCCTGATCATTCTGGTCACCGTCGGTTGAGGGTGCGGGCGGGTGCCACGCGCAGGTGCCCCAAGATACCCGCTCCCTGCCTCTCCACGCGAGGGTGCGTGCGGGGCTTTCAGTACCCGAAGGCGCGCCAATCAATAGC
>DMUF01000045.1:6126-9323 GCA_003476445.1 Gammaproteobacteria bacterium
CGCCAATCAATAGCCGAAGGCGCACCCATGTGCCGTGTTTGGCTTGCACGCGGTAGAATACCCCGACGTTTCCTTTCCGCGCGTCGATTCAAGTTCCCTGCGGCGTGCGCGCACTCGTGACGGTGGCCAACATGACCTCTGAGCTCAATGATTTCATTCGCCAGCGCATCATTCGTGAGCGCGAGGCCGGGCTACTCCCGCAGGGGGTGGTAACCCGATTTCCGCCGGAGCCGAATGGCTATCTGCATATCGGTCATGCGAAATCGATTCACCTTAATTTCGGTGTGGCGGAAGAGTTCGGTGGATCTACCTACCTGCGCTTCGATGACACCAATCCGGTCAAGGAGAGCGATGAATTCGTCCAGGCAATCATGCGCGACGTGCGCTGGCTGGGTTTCGACTGGGGTGCCCGGCTCACCCATGCCTCGGATTATTTCGAGCAGCTGTACCAGTTCGCGATCGAGCTGATCGAGCACGGCAAGGCTTACGTCTGTGCCCTCTCCAATGACGAAATGCGGGACACCCGCGGCACGCTGACCGAGCCCGGTCGCGAGAGCCCTTATCGCAATCGACCGGTCGCGGAGAACCTGGATCTGTTCCGGCGCATGCGGGCAGGCGAATTCCCTGACGGGGCGCTCGTGCTGCGCGCCAGGATCGACATGGCGTCGCCCAACATCAACCTGCGCGATCCGGTCCTGTACCGGATTCGTCACGTGCCGCATCAGCGTACGGGAAGTGCCTGGCCGATCTATCCGATGTACGACTACACGCACTGTATTTCGGATGCGCTGGAAGGCATCACGCATTCCATCTGCACGCTTGAATTCGAAGATCATCGTCCCCTGTACGATTGGGTGCTCGACAATGTGTCGGTGAGCTGTCACCCGCCGCAGATCGAGTTCTCGCGTTTGGGTCTCGAGTACACGGTCATGTCCAAGCGGTTCCTGCACCAGCTGGTGGAAGAGCGCTGGGTAGACGGTTGGGATGATCCGCGCATGCCGACCGTGGCCGGCCTGCGCCGCCGCGGGGTAACGCCGGGTGCGATCCGTGACTTCTGTCACCGCATTGGCGTGACGAAACAAGACAACACCATCGAAATGAGCCTGTTCGAGTTCTGCGTGCGGCAGGATCTCGAATCATCGGCGCCGCGCGGTATGGCGGTGCTTGACCCGCTGCGCGTGACGATCCGCAATCATCCGGGTCATCACGAAAGCCTTTCGGCGCCCTGGCACCCGCAGGTGCCCGCGCTTGGCGCTCGGGATCTGCCGTTCGGTCCGAGTATCTTCATCGAGCGAGAGGATTTCAGCGAAGACCCGCCCCCGGGTTACAAACGGCTACGCCCCGACGGTCTGATTCGCCTGCGCTATGCGTACATCATTCGCTGCGAAGAGGTCGTTCGTGACGCGGCAGGCACGATCACCGAGCTGATTGCCAGTTACGTGCCAGAGTCGCGCAGCGGGTCGGATACGAGTGGACTCAAACCACCGGGCGTCATCCACTGGGTGGACGCGGCGCAGGGCGTCAGTGCCCGGGTACGTCTCTATGACCGTCTGTTTCGTGTGCCGGAGCCGCGTGTCGCCAATCTGGCGGAGGACTTCAATCACGATTCGCTGCAGGAGGTGACTGCAGTGCTCGAGCCAGCCATAACGGCCACGGACGAGATGCGATTCCAGTTCGAACGACTGGGATATTTCTGCAAGGATGCGGAGATCGCGGGCGTGTTCAATCGCACGGTTTCCCTGCGCGACAGCTTCAAGCCTTGAGGAGACCGGCTGCCATGAGCGCTCTAACCACAAGCCCGGGCACACGCTCACTAACGGATACGCGTCGTGCGTGGGCGACGGCTGTCACGCTCATGGAAGTCAGTCCGCGTGATGGGCTGCAGAACGAGTCCGTGCTGCTGACGACGGAAGACAAGCTCACGCTCATTCATCGCGCGCTCGATGCGGGTTGTCGGCGGCTCGAGGTCACGAGCTTCGCGCACCCGAAGGTAGTGCCGCAGATGGCGGATGCCGAGGCGGTCTGTCGCGGGTTGCCGCAGCGGGCTGATGTCACGTACACCGGGCTGGTGCTGAACCGGCGCGGTTACGAACGTCTGCTCGCGACCGAAAAACTCGATGAGGCGGGCCTCGTGGTCCCGGCGACGGAAGCTTTCTGTCAGCGCAATCAGGGTATGAGTCTCGCGGCCTGCATTGCCATGGCGAAGGAAGTGCTCGCCGATGCCCGCGGACGCGGTCTGCGTGCTCAGGCGACGATCGCCGTCGCCTTCGGGTGCCCGTTCGAAGGCGAGGTGGCGCGCGAGCGTGTGCTCGAGATCGCCGCCGCGCTCGCGGAAGAGGGGCCGGTGGAAATGGGGCTCGCCGATACCATCGGTGTGGGTGTGCCGGGGCAGGTGCTGGACCTGTTCGGTGGTCTTGCCGACCTGCTCGGCGCCGACATGCCGCTGCGTGCGCATTTCCACGATACGCGTAACACGGGCATCGCCAACGCGTTCGCCGCACTACAGTCGGGGGTGGCAACGCTCGATGCGAGCATCGGCGGTATCGGCGGCTGTCCGTTTGCACCCAATGCGTCGGGCAATATTGCCTCCGAAGACCTCGTCTACATGCTCGATCGCATGGGCGTGACTACCGACGTGAAGCTGGCGGGTCTCATCGATACGGCGGGTTGGCTGCAGGGCGTGCTGGGCAAGACGCTGCCGTCGATGCTGTTGAAAGCCGGTCCGTTTCCCTCGAACTCGGTGCAGGGCAGATCATGAGCAACCCCAGCGACCCAGGTGCGGAAGCCCCGGCATCCGACTCGACCGCAGAGACGACCTCAGCCACCAACTCGGGTAAGGCCGCCGGCCCGCTGTCCGATCTCCGCGTCATTGAGCTCGGGCAGCTCATTGCAGGCCCGTTCTGCGGGCAGCTGCTTGGCGATATGGGCGCAGAAGTCATCAAGGTCGAAGCCCCTGGCGCTGGCGACCCCATGCGGACGTGGGGGCAGGGGTTGCCGGTATGGTGGCCGGTGATCGGTCGTAACAAGAAATCCATTACGCTCAACCTGCGCGAACCTGAAGGGCAGACGCTCCTGCGGCAGCTGGTCGCCGATGCGGATGTCCTGATCGAAAACTTCCGTCCGGGCACCATGGAGCAATGGGGGCTTGGCTACGATGCGCTGGCCGCGATTAACCCGCGACTCATCATGGTGCGGGT
>DMUF01000153.1:0-545 GCA_003476445.1 Gammaproteobacteria bacterium
AGATCGCCGGTATGCATCCAGCCTGCGGCGTCGATCGCCTCTCTGGTACGCTCGGCATCGTCCCAATACCCGAGCATGACCGAATAGCCGCGGGTGCAGAGTTCACCCGACGTGCCGCACGGCACGATACGACCCTCCGCATCCACGATCTTGACCTCGAGATGCGGCTGCACCCGGCCGACGGTGCTGACGCGTCGCTCCACGGTATCGGAGCGGTCCGACTGAAAGCTGACCGGCGATGTCTCCGTCATACCATAGGCAATGGTCACTTCACTCATGTGCATGCGATCAATCACTTCGCGCATCACTTCTACCGGACACGGCGAACCCGCCATGATGCCCGTGCGCAGGCTGCTCAGATCGAAGCGATCAAACTCCGGATGCGCGAGCACGGCAATGAACATGGTGGGCACGCCGTAGAGCGCCGTGCAACGTTCTGCCGCCAGGGTCTCGAGCACCGCGGCCGGATCAAACGCTTCGCCCGGATACACCATCGTTGCGCCATGCGTGAGACAACCAAGATTGCCCATCACCATGCCAAAGCA
>DMUF01000153.1:708-1388 GCA_003476445.1 Gammaproteobacteria bacterium
AGGCCAGTACAGCGCTCAGCCTGCACGGTCTGCAGCACGCTCAGCGGATCGAAGGCATCGGCCGGATAGACCATGGTCGCACCGTGCGTCATGCAACCCAGGTTGCCCATCACCATGCCAAAGCAGTGATACAGCGGGACCGGAATGCAGAGGCGCTCTCCGGGCGCGAGGCCGATCGCTTCACCCACGAAGAATCCGTTGTTGAGAATGTTGTGGTGCGAAAGCGTGGCACCCTTGGGAAACCCCGTGGTGCCACTGGTGAACTGAATATTGATCGGGTCATCAAACTGCAGCGTCGCACTGAGCTCGATCAGGCGCGCGTGATCTGCCGCCCCGCCCGCCGCACGCAGGTCAGCATAGGGCGTGCAGCCCGGATGAGTCTCCGGACCGAGCGTGATCACCTGTTCAAGATTCGGCAGACGCCCTTCCCTGATCAACGTATCAAGCATCTCAACGTAGGCACTCGACTTATGCCGCACCGCGGTCACCAGCGCGCGGCAGCCCACCTTGTTCAGCGCATACTCGACTTCAGTAAGGCGATACGCGGGATTGATGTTTACCAAAATGAGTCCGGCTTTCGCCGTTGCGAACTGGATCACCGTCCACTCCGCGCAGTTCGGGGCCCAGATTCCAACACGATCTCCCGGTCGCAGCCCGCGCGCGATCAGACCCGCTGCCAC
>DMUF01000153.1:1775-4419 GCA_003476445.1 Gammaproteobacteria bacterium
ACCGTCGCGTCAAACGCGCAACCGATGGTGGTGCCAATGAGCGGCACCGCGCTGACACCGTGCACGTAGCTTGTTGTCGTCATCATTCGTGCTCCTGGATGTTTGGCTTTGAGCCGCGCAGCCGGCGCACAAACCCGGGGAGCGCGTCAGCACCGCGGTTATAGGCGAGTCCGGCCAGCGTCAGCAGCGCCATGTTGAAACCAACCGTCGCAAAGGCGTAGGCGAACCCTGCGGCGTGAATGCCGGGGCCGCCAATCACAACGGACAACGCAACCGCACCGCCTGGAGGATGCAGGCAACGCCCGATCTGCATGGCTACGATGGCAAGCGCGACCGCCAACATTGCAGCTAACGTGCCCGTGCCGAGCAGCGTTACGACCAGAGATCCCGCGAGCGCGGAGATCACGTTGCCCCCGATCACGGACCAGGGACGCGCAAAAGGGCTGTCAGGGACAGCGAAAACAAGGGCGGCCGAGGCGCCCACGGCGACCACAAACGCGGGCGCAGCGGTTGCATTGATCATGGCGCGGGTGCTCAGTTCCAGCACCAGCCCCACAGCGAGACCAGCGCCCAGCCCAGCCCGAAGCAGCTTCGTCCACGCGCGGGTGTCAGCCATCACAACAGCCGGTGGGTCTGTGGCACCTCAGCGACTCATGTGCTGCCGTACCCAGTCACACATCTCGTCGACAGCGGTCTGCGCCTCCGGCGGCTCAACCCCAACATCGACCCAGCGCATCTGACCGTTGGGGTACTGAATGCGGTGGGTACCGTTCAGGATCCAGATGTGCTCGACATCAGCATATTCCGTGAGACGCACTTCCACGCCGTCTGCCCGCGCATTGGCAGCGAGACGCACGCTGTCATCGTGACAGACGTCGCGCCCGGCCGCCTGAAGCAGCAGGGGTGACAGTCCCCGCAGGTCGCGATACACGGGTGAATGCCGAGGATCACGAGGATCCACGCCGCCCGTGGATAGCAGCGTGGCAGACAGTCCCTCCACCATCGAGCGACGGATATCGAAGCCGTTGCGCACGGGATCATCAAGCGATGGGGTATTGAGCGCGATGTCCGCCCATAGCGAATTCAGCATGCCGCACGCGGGCAGCGGAAGACCGTTATCACGGGCGTCCGCCATGAGCGATACCACCAGCGCACCGCCCGCTGAATCGCCCGCGAGCGCTACGCGTGCGGGGCTGTAACCGCCGGGGCCGATGAGATGCCGATAAGCGGCGAGCACATCCTCATGTGCCGCAGGAAAAGGAAAACGCGGCGCCAGCCGATAGTCCGCCGCCGCAACGCGACAGCCAAGCCCCAGCGCGAGACGCGCGGTGGCGCGGCGCGCCCACTTGGCAAGCCCGTTGGAATAGCCGCCCCCGTGCAGATAAAGAATGACGCGATCCGGCGCCGAGACCCCGCCCGCCGGGATCGTCCACTCGACCGGAACTTCGTCCAGCATGTCCTGTTCAAAAACCACGCCTGCGGGCGTCGAAATGAGCGCTGCGAAGAACTGCTCCTGCCGCGCGATCTGCTCCAAGAGTTCCGGTCGCATGTACCCTCTCCCCCCGTCTACCGTCGCTCCGATTGTGCGCGAGGTTGCAGGCAGCGGGAAAGCGCTTGCTCAGGCGCGCTCGACCGGCAAGCCCAGCGCCGACCACAGCAGCATGCCGCCGCGCAGATTGGCGACCTCCGAAAACCCGGCAGCGCGCAGAATGACCGTCGCCTGGCCCGACCGCATGCCCGCATGACAGACGGCGATCACCGGCTTGTCGCGCGGGATTTCCTCTACCCGGCCGCGTAACTCGTCGAGCGGGACATGCCTGGCACCTGGAATCGCGCCGAGGGGACTCTGCAGTTCCTCACGCTCACGCACATCGAGCACGAAGATACCCGCGAGGTGCTGCGCGACCCAGTCGGGCTCGATCTCAAGCAGTCCGGCATAGGTCTGCCGCACGGGCCCCCAGGTCGCGAGCACGGGAACCTGACCGTCCGCCGGGCGCCCACACGCGAGATTGGCGGGCACCGCATGCGCGATGAGCTTGGGATGAGGCAGAGCAAGGTTTTCCATGAACCCGACGAAATCCCGTTCCGTCGCTTGTCCGCCGATCCGCGGATTGTGCGCGCGCTCTTCTGCCACCGTGGACACCGTGCGTCCGCTGTAGTCGTGACCGGGATAGATCAGACAGTTCTCAGGCAAGGTGAAAATCTGCTCGGTGATCGACCGGTACAGCATCCGCGCATTCCCCTGCTGAAAATCGCAGCGCCCGGCACCACGGATGAGCAGCGTGTCCCCGGTGAACGCCATGGTGTGATCGTCCGTGACAAAGGTGAGACAGCCATCCGTATGTCCCGGCGTCGCGCGCACGGTGAGCGAATGTTTGCCGAACGGGATTCGGTCACCGTGATCGAGCGGGAGATCGGCGCACGCGAGCGCCGGTCCGTATCGACGCGAGACTCCGTAACGACATCCGGTCGCCTGCTGCATGAGCCACGCCCCGGTAACGTGGTCTGCGTGGCAATGGGTATCGAGCACCGCTACGAGCGCAAGACCAAGTTCGTCGAGAAGCGCTCGGTCGCGCAGGTGATGCTCGAACACGGTATCGACGAGCACCGCTTCCCCCGATGAAGAATCCGCGAGAAGATAGGT
>DMUF01000046.1:0-142 GCA_003476445.1 Gammaproteobacteria bacterium
CCGGAGCCCGCGGAGGGCGAAGTGCTTATCCACATGAGCCATATCTCGCTCGATCCCTCCATGCGCGGCCAGATGGAAAACAGGGCGGACTACGTCGCGCCGCTGCACATCGGCGATGTCATGCGCGCGGGCGGCGTCGGCC
>DMUF01000046.1:453-10079 GCA_003476445.1 Gammaproteobacteria bacterium
CATCGTGAGCTCGCGTCACCCCGAATTCCCCGAGGGCGCGCAGGTCACGGGATCGTTCGGCATGCAGGACTATGTTGTGAGCGACGGGCGCTCCGTCCCCTTTCGTGTGGTCGACAGCACGCTTGAGCCGGAACTTCTGCTCGGCGTCCTGGGTGGCACGGGGATGACCGCGTACTTCGGGCTGCTTGAACTCGGTAAGCCGCAGCCCGGCGAAACCGTGGTGGTGAGCGGCGCAGCCGGTGCCACGGGCAGCGTTGCCGGACAGATTGCGAAGATTCAGGGTTGCCGCGTGATCGGCACGGCGGGCAGCGATGAGAAGTGCCGCTGGCTCGTTGACACGCTTGGCTTCGACGCTGCAATCAACTACCGCACAGAAGACGTCGGCGCTGCGCTCGATCGCCTGTGCCCGGGCGGCATCGACATCTACTTCGACAACGTGGGCGGGGACATTCTCGACCTCTGCCTCGCGCGCATCGCTACTCACGCGCGCGTCGTTCTCTGTGGCGGCATCTCGCGCTACAACAAGACCGGCCCGATTCCGGGACCGACGAACTACTTCAATCTCGTGTACCGCCGCGCGCGCATGGAAGGCTTCATCGTGCTCGACTACGCGGCACGCTTCCCCGCCGCCATGGCCGAGATGCGCGGCTGGATCGAAACCGGTCGCCTGCATCAGCAGGTGACGGTGATCAATGGTTTTCGCTCCCTGCCCAAGGCGTTGATCGGCCTGTTCGAAGGCGTCAACACCGGCAAACTGATGGTCAAGACCAACTGAGGAATTTCGCATGAGCCAGACCGACGTACTGAGCTTGCCGCTCGCCGCGAGCACGCCCATGAGTCCCGACGTGCTGCAATGTCCGCACGAGTACAACGCCCGTCTACGCCGCGAGGCGCCGGTGTACCGCTGCCCGCATACCGGCATCGTCTTCGTGTCCGACTACGACACCGTGTGCAAGGTCGCGAAGGATCATCAAACCTTTTCCAACCGCTTCGGTCAGGCGATGCGCGCCGACACCGAGATCGACCCGCGGCTGATCGAAGCCCAGAAGGAGGGCTATCCGCCGGTCGACACCATGCTGACTCAGGATCCGCCGCTGCATCGACGCTACCGCGGCATGGTGAACGAGGCCTTTACCGCACGCCGAGTGGCGACCCTCGAGCCCGCCATCGAGCGCGTCTGCGAGGAGCTGATCGAACGCTTTGCAGACGCGGGTCGCTGCGAGTTCGTCGAGCACTTCGCGGAACGCGTGCCCATGACCGTCATTGCCGATCAGCTGGGCGTACCCCTGACGGACTACGAACTGTTCAAGCGCTGGTCAGACGCGTTCGTGGCGCAGCTGTCGCGGCTTGCCACCCCGGATGAAGAAGTCGAAGCGGTCAAACTGATCGTGCAATTCCAGAAGTACTTTGCCGCCAAGATCGAAGAACGGCGCGCGGACCCGAAGGACGACATCATCTCGGACATCGTACATGCGCGTTTCGAGAATGAGCGCCCCCTCGACATTCCGGAAATGCTCTCGATCCTTCAACAGCTGCTCGTGGCTGGCAACGAGACCACCACGCACTGCATCGCGGAAGGCATTCTGCTCTTGATCGACAACCCCGATCAGCACGCGCTGCTGAAAGCCAATCCCGACCTGGTGACGAACTTCACCGAAGAAGTGCTGCGGCTTGCTACGCCCACGGCCAACATGTGGCGCGTCGCCACCGCTGACACAGAGATCAACGGGGTCGCGGTGCAGAAGGGCGGCATGGTGCAGATCCGCTTCTCATCCGCCGACCGCGATGAAGCTGTGTTTCCGCAACCGGATCGTCTCGACGTCACCCGGCCCAACGTGCGCAGCCATATCGCCTTCGGTCATGGCGTGCACATGTGTATCGGCGCGAGCCTCGCACGAGGCGAGCTGAATGTCGCATTCCGGGTGCTGATCGAGAAGCTGGACAACTTCACGCTCGACTGCCCGCGCGAAGAACTGCACTACGCTCCGAACGCGCTGTTAAGAGGACTCTCGAACCTGCCGATCCGCTTCACGCGGCGCGCCGCCTGAGACCAAACGGCTCACCGGGGCCATCCGCGCCCCGGCGTCCGCCTCTGCGCTGTCACTGCTCGCGATGCGATACCCAGTGAATCGCATTTGCCAGGAGGCGTTGAAAATGTGGATTGGCGTACGCCACAGGGTCATCGCCACACTGCAGATAAACGATCCGACTTTTTCCCACGGTCCGTGTCCAGCCGATCAAGTTGCTACCGGGGGCATGTGACCAACCCTCGTTATCGAACATCTTCTGATCGCGCACCACACGCGCCGCGGAGTAGAAATTCCCCGCCGTAAACTCGTGGTCGCTCGCCAGAAGCGGCTCGACGCTGTCGTCGAACACCTCGTAAAGATAAAGCTCGTCGGTAATGTCGAACGAAGCCGGCACGCCCGCCGTGACCGGGTGGTCGCGCAGGACACGAACCGTATGGGTTACCCCGTGCCGATAGCCCGAATCCGGCCGCGCGACACCGCGCAAGGTGCCAGGCATGTACAGGAAGCGACCACCCAGCAGTTCGGCATAGCCCTCCCAGGCCGGCCAACCCGCAATGGCGTGGTGCAGAAACACGAAGCCGAAGCCTTCGTCGACCAGAGATTCGAGCCGTGCCTTGAGGCGAGGATCAGGCGCAGGAAAGTCCGGCGCGCGATCAGGGTGAAAGCGGATTCCCGGCATGTCATAACAGACGAACGCATCGAAGCGCCGCGCCTCGTCGGGCGCGAACAGCGCCTCCGCCGCCGGATGTTCAACGTGCGTCCAGCCAACGTCGGGCAACCCGTCGAACAAGCCGAAAAAGGCGGCACGATCAAACGGATGCCCCTTCGTAACCAGCAATACCTCGGAGCGCTGTGACATCGGTCTTCTCCCCACGAACGATCTGCATCACCCAGTCAACATGATGCAGCAATAGCGGGGACAGGCAACCACCAGAAACAAAAAGGGCCGGCAATGCCGGCCCCTTGCGAAGCAGCTGGAACTTAGTTGTTCCAGACCACCTCAATCGCCCAGGTCATCGGCGGAGCCCAGCCCTGGAAGCCACCGTTGGCTCCGAGAGGCAGGGTCTGCTCACGATATTCTTCATCCGTGAGGTTCTTGCCGATAACAGAGAGGACCACGTTGCGATCGTCCTGCAGCGTAATCTCGTAGCTCACCCGCGCGTCGATCAGGGTCACCCCGTCTTCGTACTCCGGGTTCGTCGAGGTGGCGCCGCCCGAAATCACCCACTCATCCGTGGCGCGGGCCGTAACGCTCGCGTCAAAGAAGTTAGCGCCGATTTCCTGGCTATAGACGAGCGTGGTCGCCCAGTTCCATTCCGGGGTGCGGCCCAGAGCGCCACCACCGACCGTGAGCAGCGGGCAGGAGTTCGGCGAGAACGAAGGCGCGCTCGGGAAGAACTGCGGATTTTCGGTCGGGTTGCAACCCGTTCCGGCAACCGGGTTCAAGCCCGCGACGCGCTCCGAGGAGATCTCGAATTCGTCGCTCTTGTCGTCCTGATAACCACCCGCCACGATCAGGGTGAAGTTGTCGGACAGCAGCGCCGTGATCTCGGCTTCGACACCCTGAATCTCGATGTCGCCCGATGCGTTGTTCACGATCGTGTTGGTACCCGGACTACCCGGTCGCCTGTCAGTCAACACGGACGAGAACTGCGCGCCCTCAAGCAGGGTAGCGAACGCAGCCAGGTTCACCCGCAGACGGCCGTCGAGGAACTCGTTCTTCGAGCCGATTTCCCACGCATCCACGGTTTCCGGATCGTAGGTCTGGAAGCGCGAGTCGATACCGCGCATCGCATAACCACCGCTGCGGAAGCCCTGCGAATAGGACGCATAGACGTTGCTGATGTCGCTGAGCGCGTAGCTTGCCGTGAACTTGTAGATGGTGTCGTTCCAGCTGTCGCCACTCTCAGGCACCGACAGGTTGGCGTTGCCCGTTGCCTGAGTCGGCGGGGCAAGCGGCTTGCCCCCCACCGGCGTACCGGTGAAGAACGCCGTACCGAAGTCCTTGTCGTCCTTGATGTAACGCGCGCCCGCCGACAGTTCGAGCTGATCCGTCGCCTGCCAGGTCAGGTTGGCAAAATAGCCAAGCGATTCCGTGTCTTCCGTCGACTTCTGCACGGAGTACAGCGGACCTACCTGACACAGAGCATTGGTGTTCGGATTCGGCGGAATCACACCGGGGATACAGCCCTCAAGACCCAGCGCTACCGGGGGCAGCTGCAGAATCTGGTTCGTGCCCTGCTGGAAGTCGAGCTCCGTTTCCATGTAGAAGCCGCCGACCTGGTAGCTCCACTGGTCGTTGATGTCACCCGCCCAGCGCAGTTCCTGCGAGAAGTTGTCGTAGTCCTGCGCGCGCAGCGTATGCAGCTGCACCAGCGGCACCGCCGTCGACTGCTTGGTCGAACCGTCGAAATCCTGCCCCACGGTGTCATTCGTGGTCACGACGCCGGTGATCGAGGTCAGCGTGCCCATATCGGTGGCGACTTCGACCTGCAGACCGAAGGAATCCACTTCATACGAGGTGAACTCGTTGAAATCGGCCTCGTTCTCAAACGGGTCTGGGCCGTTGTAACGCGGGTCCTGCGGGGGAATATCGCTCGAATCATCGATACGGTCGTAGGTCAACTGAGCCGTGATCGAGTCGGTCGGCGTCCACAGAGCGGAAACGGTGTAGCTGTCGTAGTCGACCTTCCCTGCGTCCTTGCCGGTGGTCAGGTTCTCGTAATAGCCGTCCGAGTTCTTCTGCGTTCCGCCCACCTTGAGCGCAAACGTATCGGTCACGGGCACGTTCACGCGCGCCTTGTAGATCGCCTCACCATAACGACCCGTCAGGAAGGAGCCGTTGAACCCGAACCGGTCGGTGTTCGGCTTGACGCGGGTCGCCACGATCGTGCCGCCCGTGGTGTTCTTGCCGTACAGCACGCCTTGCGGTCCCCGGTTCACTTCGACCTGCTCGATGTCGAACGTGTCGATCAGCTGGCCAGTGCTTGAGGGCTGAAACAGACCATCGACAATGACGCCAACCGCAGACGACTGCGTCTTTTCGATGTCCGCGTAACCCTGACCGCGGATAAAAATGGAGCCAGCGGACGGGCCCGCTGTGTTCATACCGATGAACACGTTCGGCATCAGGCCGTCGAAGTCGCGCAGCGAACGGGGCGCCACGCGGGCGATGTCCGCTTCGGTGAAAGCGGTCACGGACACAGGGACATCCTGAAGAGATTCCTCTGTGCGACGCGAAGTTACGATGATTTCCTCGATCACGCCGGACGAATCACGTTCTGCCGCAACGGCTGCGGCAATCGGTGTCATGACGAACGAGCCAGCCAACGCTGACCACGCGGCCACCACACCCAACGGTGTCAGTTTGCGCATGTCGGATCTACTCCCCTGGGCGGCAAGACCGCCACATCTGTTTATTGGATAACCATTCCATCGGTATATGCGAATCTACATATCGATGAAACTGCTCACGACTATTGGGCCGATCGCGGCGCCTTTTTAGAGGATGGTCGACGCAGAGTCAATCCGGGAGAGTCGAGGGATGTCTGCGCCCGCGATATCATCGAGACCGGGTTTCAAGGGGGAATGATCATGGAACAGTCAAACAGCTCGGAACTGCTTGCGCGCGCCAGTCTGCGCGATGCCGAGGTGCTCGAGCGGCCCGACGCGTACCACCACGCGCTGCACGCGGAACCGATTCACTACGATGCGCAACTCGGTTTCTATATCTGCTCCACCTACCGGCTCATGCGCGAGATCCTGCGCAACACCGAGGTATTCTCCAGCGTCGACAGCCAATCTATGGATAGCCTGCGCCCCCCGCCCCCAGCGCTGGCAGCCTTGCGACGAACGCTCTATCCCACGGTGAACACGCTGGTCACCAACGACCCGCCTTCGCACACGCGCTTTCGCGTGCTGGTTGACGACCCCTTCCGCCCCCGCAGCATCGCCGCACTGAGCGCACGCATTCGGGCGATCGCCGATGCGGCTATCGACGAGTTCATCGCAATGGAGCGCTGCGACATCGTGGCGAGCCTCGCCATTCCCGTGCCGATCCGCGTCATTGCGGACATGCTCGGCCTGCCGCACGAGCTCGCCCCTCGAATCAAGACCTGGTCCGACGCATCGGTAGAGCCACTTGGCATGCTGATCAGCGACGAGCGCCTGCTCGAGTGCACGCGGCTCATCGGTGAATTTCAACAATTCATCGTGGCGGAGCTGGAGGCGCGTCGGACTGCGCCCAGGGACGATCTCCTCTCGCATCTGGTTCACGCCCGGGACACTGACGGTCAACCGCTATCGACCCCCGAGATGCTCTCGCTCACCCAGCAGTTTCTGGTCGCAGGCAACGAGACCACGACCAATGCGCTGGCCGCGGGGGTAGAGCTGCTGATTCGCAATCCCGACCAGTACGCCTTACTGACCCGCTCCCTCGAATCCGGGTCATCAGGGCAGGCAGACCCGTCCGGCGCGGACCTCGCGCGCATCCGCACGTTCGCAAACGAGGTACTGCGCCTTGAAGCACCGGTTCAGGGGCTGTTTCGGGTGGTGAAGCGGGATACGGAAATCGGCGGGGTGAAGCTGCCCGCGGGAGCCCGCATCATGTTGCGGTTCGCCGCGGCGAACCGCGATCCGGCGCAATACACCGCGCCCGACGCGCTCGACTGCGCACGCCGCAACGCTGGCACGCACCTCGCGTTCGGCGCCGGTATTCACCATTGCATCGGGGCCAACCTGGCCCGCGAGGAGATGGTGCAAACCTTCGCCGCGCTGCTCGGGCGTACCCGCGATCTCGCCTTCGACGGGGAGCGGAACGACTTCCGGCACCACCCGTCGATGGTCCTCCGAGGGCTGAAGAAACTCTACGTCACCTTCAAGCGCAGGTGAGCCCAAACGCCGAGCAACCGGCTCGCACGCCGGTCGCGCGAGCCTCGTCCAGCACTGTGCTCAGGACTGCCAGTAGGGCGCGCGCAATTTGCGCTTGTTGATCTTGCCCATCGTGTTGCGCCCAAGATCAGTGACGAACTCCACCGTGCGCGGGCACTTGTAGGTCGACAGCCGCTCGCGAATCCAGGCGATCAGCTCGGCAGCCGATGGCGGATTAGCCGCGTCGCGCGGGATCACGAGCGCTTTGAGCTCCTCCCCCATTTCGGTGTGCGGCACACCGATACAGGCGACATCGAGCACGCCCGGATGATGAATCAGTAGTTGCTCGGCTTCGGCCGGGTAGATGTTCACCCCGCCGGACACCACCATGTCACTGAAGCGATCGGTGATGTAGACGTAACCTTCGGCGTCCATGTACGCAATCTCGCCGAGGGTGAAGACACCCGGGGCGATGTGCGCCTCCGCGGTCTTTTCCGGCGCGTTGTGATAGACGATGCCGCGACCGGTGGCGTCTTTGAAGAACAGCCGTCCTTCCTGGCCCGCCGGGAGCGGGTTGCCGTCATCATCCAGAATCATCGCTTCGAACGGCGGCACCGAACGGCCGACCGAGCCCGGGTGGGTCAACCATTCCTCTGACGTGATCATGCAGGTGGTGCCGACCTCGCTCGCCCCATAGGCGTCGACGAACACCGGACCCCACCACTCGATCATCGCGCGCTTGACGTCCACCGGGCACTTGGCGCCGGTATGGCTGATACGCTGCAAGGAACTCGTGTCGTATTTCGCACGCACATCGTCTGGCAACGCCAGCATGCGCACAAAGTGCGTGGGCACCATCACCGAGTTTCCGATGCCGTAGCGCTGAATCGCATCGAGCGTTTTCTCGGCATCGAACCGCGCGAGAATCACGGACGAAACGCCCGCGGCTAACAGTCGTGCGCCGGAGAGCGGACCCGTGTGATACATGGGGCCCACCACGAGGTGCGGACCGAAGGCCGCCATCGGACTCTTGCCCAGGTTCTCGAGATGCTCTTTTACCGTTGCGCCACCCGCAAACATGGTGGGCGGAAGCGGCGTGCCCTTGGGTCGACCCGTGGTGCCGGATGTGTAGAGCAGATTCGGTCGCGGAGGTTGATCGCTCGGGGGCTCGGCCGCGCTCTGCGCAGCAAGCCAGTCGGACCACGGCTCAACCCCGGTGGGCACATCGCCCCAGCCGACCACCAGCGGCACGCCAGCCTGGCGCGCCGCTTCAAGTCCGCGCGCCGCGGTGATGCTGTCGACGAACAGCACCCGCACCTCAGCATCGCTCAGAATGTAGGCCGCCTCGTCTGCCGTGAGGTGGAAATTGACCGGCACGACGGACGCGCCCGCGACGAGCCCCCCGAGATTCGCCATAGCGGTTTCGACCGCATTCTCGGCGAAGACTGCGATTCGGTGCGCAGGACCGAGGTCTCGCGCAAGCAGACCGTTCGCGACCCGATTTAGCGTTTCGTCGACCTCGGCCCAGCCAAGTGCCTGTCGTTCATCGCGAATCGCCACCTCTTCGGGGCGCGAACGCGCAAGTTCTGCTGCAAACGTCGTCAATTCCATTCCCTCCCAAGCCCACTATCCGCTATAAAGGTGCCCGTTAACTGTAGGGGAGTCCAGCGTGACCATCCAGATTTCGAACGAGACCCTGCTCGACATTCATCGGCGCATGGTGCGCATCCGAATATTCGAGGAAACCGCCGGCAAGCTGATGGAGAACGGCAAGATCCCGGGCGCGCTGCATCTCTACGTCGGCCAGGAGGCCGTCGCTTCCGGTGTGATGGTTCACCTTTCGAACCAGGACTGGATCACGAGCACGCACCGCGGACACGGGCATCTGATCGCCAAGGGCGGTGCATTCGATCGAATGTTTGCAGAGCTCTACGGTCGGTCAACCGGCTACTGCAAGGGCAAGGGTGGCAGCATGCACATCTCCAGCATGGAGCTTGGCATGCTGGGCGCGAACGGCATCGTTGGCGGTGGCCCGCCGATCGCCGTCGGTGCCGCTTTCTCCAACAAGTTCCGCAAGACCACGAACGTGGCGTGCACGTTCTTCGGCGACGGCGCCAGCAACGAAGGCGCGTTCCACGAAGCCGCGAACATGGCCGGGCTGTACAAACTGCCGATCGTGTTCGTCTGCGAAAACAACGGCTATGGCGAGTACACCTCGCAGGCCAATCATCAGGCCATCGTCGATATCGCCGACCGCGCTGCAGGCTACGGTATGCCTGGCGTGATCTGTGACGGCATGGATGCCGTCGCCGTGTACGAAGCCGCCGGTGCCGCCATCGCCCGGGCACGACGCGGCGAAGGCCCGACGCTGCTCGAGTGCAAGACCTACCGCTACTACGACCACGTCGGCGTGCGCGGCATGGGTCTCACCTACCGCACCGACGAGGAAGTGGCGTACTGGAAGACCCGGGATCCGATCAAGCTGCTGGAAGCGCGGCTCGCCGACATGGGCATTCTGAGCGCCGACGCCGCCGCAGCGATTCACACCGAGGTGATGAACGACGTGCAGGCTGGGATCGCATTCGCAGAAGCGAGCCCCATGCCGGACATCTCCGCGCTCCTCGAGGACGTCTACGCCTGACGCGTAACGCTTTGAACAAGAAAGGAATACATCATGGCTGAAGCAGCAACAACCTCTCGCCGCCTGCCGTACGTGGCTGCCATTAC
>DMUF01000026.1:0-6499 GCA_003476445.1 Gammaproteobacteria bacterium
ACCGTGATCACGCCTTCCTTGCCAACCTTTTCCATCGCTTCAGCAATCAGCGCGCCAATGCGCGAGTCGCTGTTGGCGGAGATCGTGCCTACCTGAGCAATGGACTTGGAGTCCTTGCACGGGGTGGACATCTTCTTGATCTCGGCGACCGCTGCGTGCACGGCCTTGTCGATACCGCGCTTCAGGTCCATCGGGTTCATGCCAGCAGCTACGGACTTGAGGCCTTCCGTAAGGATCGCCTGCGCCAGCACAGTCGCGGTGGTGGTGCCGTCACCGGCTTCGTCAGAAGTCTGGCTAGCGACTTCCTTCACCATTTGCGCGCCCATGTTTTCGAACTTGTCGGACAGCTCGATTTCCTTCGCGACGGATACACCGTCCTTGGTCACGGTCGGTGCACCAAAGGCCTTGTCCAGAACGACATTGCGACCCTTCGGGCCCAGGGTGACCTTCACGGCATTCGCCAGCGTGTTCACGCCATTCAGCATGCGGCTGCGCGCGTCATCGCCAAAACGTACGTCTTTTGCGCTCATCTGTTTCTACCTCGGAATAATGACTGACGGGAATGACTTAGCCTTCGAGGACGCCGAAGAGTTCGGTCTCGCTCAGGATGAGCAGCTCTTCCCCGTCGATCTTGACCGTGCTGCCGGCGTACTGGCCGAACACCACCTTGTCGCCCACCTTGACACCCACAGCACGCACGTCGCCATTATCAAGCGTCTTGCCGGGGCCGACAGCGAGCACTTCGCCACGAGACGGTTTCTCGGTAGCGGAATCGGGCAGCACGATACCGCCGGCGGTCTTGGTTTCTTCTTCCATCCGGCGCACGACAACACGATCGTGTAGCGGTCGAATTTTCATGACTCTCGTTCTCCCAGTTGAGTCCCTGCGTATTTCGTTAGCACTCTCTCGCGGAGAGTGCCAAACCGAAGCCGGCTATCATATTGCCGCGGCTTCGAGATGCAACCCCGGTATTTCACCCTGGATCTTCACCCCGGCTTCCAGACCTGCTCTTTTGCTGTAACAGGAGCGGAAACGAAACGGCACGACAGCGGACACTCGGCTCGCCCGTTTATGGCGACACTCCGCGGGTTTTCAAGAGGCCCTGGAAGACTCCGATGGCGGCGCCGGCACTGCGTCGGCAGCGCTCGCGGCATCAAGATCGACCCGGGCGCGGAGCCAACGCCAGAGCAGAAGCGCGGGAACAAGCGCGAGCGTCGAGAGAATGAAGAACGTTACGTATCCGGTAGCGGTCACCATGAAGCCCGAAAATCCGCCCAGCAGTTTGCCAGGCAGGCTTACGAGCGAACTGAACAGCGCGTACTGGGTTGCGGTGTAGCGCCGGTCGACCAGGGCTGAGAGCCAGGCGACCGCTGCCGCACCCAGGAAGCCGCCCGCCGCGTTCTCCCCCGCAATGACCAGCGTGAAGAGCGACAGGTCACCGGGGAAGCGCGCAAGCAGCACGAACAGCAGGTTGCTGGCAGCCCCGATCACGATCGCCATGAGGAGCGCTCGGGTAACACCGAGGCGCACTACCGCCGCGCCGCCAAGAAACGCGCCTGCTATGCCCATCCAGACGCCGAACACTTTGGACACAGCGGCGATCTCGGTCTTGGAGAACCCGCTGTCGAGGTAAAACGGAATCGCCATCACGCCGAGAAGCTGATCGGGCACCTTGATCAGGCCCACGAACAGGAGCAGCGCAACGCCAAGCCAGCCCGCATAGCGGGCAAAGAAATCGCGAAAGGGACCCACCACACCGTCGGACAGGAGCGCGCGCCAGGAGGTGGGCTGGCGTTCACCCCTCGCGGGCTCCGGCGCGAGCAGGGTTGCGAGCAGCGTGACCGCCATGAATGCCGCCATCGCAAGGTACACGCGGGTCCAGGACATCTGATCCGCAAGCAGCAGCGCAAGCGCACCGGAAACCAGCAGAGCCAGCCGATAACCGAGCATATAGGTTGCGGCGAGCGCTCCCTGCACCGGCGCCGGCGCGATCTCGATCCGATACGCGTCCACCACCACGTCCTGCGTGGCGCCCGCAAAGGCTGCAATCACGGTGACGACCACGAAGAGCGCCAGATGCCCACCGGGAGTGATGAACGCCATGGCGAGCAGAGCAGCGACCAGTACGATCTGCGCGGCAACCAGCCAGCTGCGTCGCTGACCGAGACGGCGGAGCAACGGCAGACGCACGCGATCTACCGCTGGCGCCCAGAGAAACTTGAGCGAGTAAGCGAGCCCGACGAGGCTCAGCAGGCCGATATCCTCGAGTGCCACCCCGCTTTCCTTCAGCCAGGCGCTGAGCGTTCCGCCCACCAGCAGGAACGGCAACCCGGATGCGAAACCGAACGCGAGCAGAGTGAAGGAAGCAGGCTGCGCAAAGGCCGCGCGCAGGCTGGGGGATCGAGGCGCATCGGCGCTCATCGCGATGTGATCACAGAGTCTCCCTGCGCTAATCGCGGAAGTTGGTAAAGTCGAGCGGGATCTTGATCGCTTCCGACTTGCGCATGAGCGCAATCGCCTCCTGCAGATCATCTCTCTTTTTGCCGGTTACGCGGACCTGATCACCCTGGATCTGGGTCTGGACCTTGAGCTTTGCGTCCTTGATCAGCCCCACGATCAGCTTGGCCGCGTCCCGATCGATACCCTGCTTCAGGGCGAAGGACTGGCGCTTCTGTTTGCCCGACGCCTCGACTTTGCCGGGGTCCAGGGCGCGCACGTCCACCCCGCGTTTGATCAGTTTGTCCTTGAGGATGTCGAGCATCTGATCGAGCTGAAATTCCTCCTGAGCGTGGAGCTTGATCGCCTCTCCCTCGAGCTCGAAGCCCGCGTCGATGCCGCGAAAGTCGAAGCGCGTGACCAATTCACGGGCTGCCTGATCCACGGCATTGCGAACTTCCTGCATATCGACTTCAGATACGGTGTCGAACGACGGCATGGATTTCTCCCACGGTTGACGCGCACACGACTCGAAGCAGCGGATTATTCACGAAACAGCGGGCAGTCTGTAGCAGCACGGCCCTACCGCTCCGCACGCGCACAGCGTCATGGGCTTCGGGAACTGAATGGAAGGCTTGAACATGAAACACCGCATCACCCGCGTCACCACCCGGGCCGGCGATTCAGGAACCACTGGTCTCGCGGACGGGACACGACTCGCGAAGAACGACCCGCACATCGAAGCCATTGGCACGGTCGACGAACTCAACAGCTTTCTCGGGGTGCTTGTCTGCGAGCTCGATGCCGCAAGCGCTCACGCGACTGCGAGCCGCCAGATTCAACAGACGCTGTTCGACGTCGGCGCCTGCCTCGCGACGCGCGGTCAGATCCCTGCGCCTGACCCCGCACCGCTCGAAGACGAGATCGAAACCCTGAACGCGGCGCTGCCGCCGCTCACCGAGTTCGTGCTGCCGGGGGGCACCCGCGCTGCAGCGGCTGCCCATGTGTGTCGCACGGTCTGCCGCCGGGCGGAACGGGTCGTGTGGGGCGTCCCTGAGGCGGAAGATTGCGCGCGCTACCTGAACCGCTTGAGCGACTGGTTTTTCGTACTCGCCCGTACGCTGAATGCGGGCGCGGCAGAACTGCAGTGGCGCGGCACGTCAGGGCGTACCGACACCGCCGGCGGTTGAGCGTCGCCCAGCCGTCGATCAACCCCTGCCGCCAGGCGCGCGTCACAGAGCCAGGCGGCGCACATCCCCGAGCAGCGCGGTGAGTCGCGTCATGAAACGGGCCGCCTCGGCGCCATTGATGGCGCGGTGGTCGTAGCTCAACGACAACGGCAGCATCTGCCGCGGTACGAACGCGTTGCCATCCCAGACCGGCCGCGTAGCCAGCCGCGCAACACCGAGGATCGCCACCTCCGGCGCGTTGATAATCGGCGTGAACCCGGTGCCGCCCTGCGCACCGAGGCTCGTCACGCTGAACGTTCCGCCTTGCAGATCCGCGGGTGCGAGTTTGCGCGCACGGGCTTTCTCTGCGAGCGCAGCCGCTTCCGCAGCCAGCGCCCAGATGCCCTTGCGATCGGCGTCCCGAATGACCGGAACCACCAGTCCATCGTCCGTGTCCACGGCGATACCGACATGGCAGTAGCGCTTCATGATGAAATTACGCGCAGACGGGTCTAGCGACGCATTGAACGTAGGGAACTCGGCGAGCGCCTGACAGCAGGCCTTGATAATGAAGGGCAAAGGCGTGAGTCGCACACCGCGCGCCCCCGCATCGTCGCGCAGCACGGCACGGAACGCCTCCAGATCCGTGACATCCGCCTCGTCATGCTGGGTCACATGCGGCACATTGACCCAGCTACGATGCAGGTTATCTGCCCCGCGGGCGCGGACGCGCGAGAGTGGAACCACGTCGACGGGGCCAAAGCGGGAAAAATCCACGACCGGGAGCGCGGGCAAACCTCCCGCAGCCGTCGCGGCTGACGCGGGCGCGGCGGTCATTCGCTGTTTTACGAACGCCTTGACGTCATCCTTGACGATTCGCCCGCGCAGGCCAGATCCCGTGATCTGTTCGAGCGTTACGCCGAGCTCTCGCGCCAGCCGGCGTACCGCCGGTCCGGCATAGACCGTGGGGTGCGGATCTTCATCCACGCCCGTTCGCGGTCCTTCGCGCATGGCACGTTCGGCATCGGCAAACAGAGCGGCTACCTGAGCACGTGCGGGGGACAGCGCCTCGGCCGGCGACGAAGTCTTGGCCGGCGACGGAGGTTCGGTCGGAGGCAGGTTCCCCACCGGCATCGGCTTGTCGGGCGCCGGGAGGTTGTCGACCGGCCCTCCTCGTTTCGGCTCGACCGCAACGCTTCCCTCGCGGACGAGCGTGGCGACGCGGGCTCCGGTGCCAACCTCATCCCCCACCGCGACGTGCACCGCGAGCACCCGCCCGGCCGTTTCCGCGGTGATTTCCATCGAAGCCTTGTCCGACTCGATCAGAACGAGCAGGTCGCCGACGGCAACCACATCGCCTGTTTTGACCGCAATCTCGATCACCGTCACCGGCTGCCCCTCGCCGACATCAGGCACCAGAACGTCAAATTCGACCTCGTCGGCAGCCGGCGCGCCGGGAGCCTTTGTGTTCAACTCCGCACTCGCATCGTCAGCCGCAGCGACCGGGGCACTCACCGCTGCGGCGGGCGCGACGACGGGTGCAACAACAGGCGCAGCCGCTTTGGGGGTATCCGCTCCCGCGAGCTGCACCGTCGCGATGGCCTGACCGGTACGAACCTGATCCCCTATGGCAACCCGCAGCGCAGTGATCCTGCCCGATACGCCGGCCGGAACTTCCATAGAGGCCTTGTCGGATTCGATGACCAGAATCGGATCATCCGGACCCACCTCCTGATCGACCGCGACCAGGATCTCGATGACCTCTACCGATTCGGCGTCGCCAATATCCGGAATACAGATGTCCTGATTCAAGTTTCGCCTCACACCCTGCGCGGGTTCAGTTTGTCGGGATGGATGCCGAACGCGTCGCGCGCCGCACGCACCTGCTCCAGCGGGATCTTCTGCTGCTCGGCCAGCACCCGCAGCGCCGCCAGCGCGACGAAGCGCCGATCCACCTCGAAGAAATGCCGCAGCTCATCGCGGGTGTCGGAACGCCCGAACCCGTCCGTGCCGAGCACGTGATAGGGCGCCCGAATACAGCCACGCAGCTGCTCCGCCAGCGCCTTCATGTAGTCCGAAGCGGCCACCACAGGCACATCTCCCGCGAGCAGGCGTGCAACGTGGGCCTCCCGCGGTGGTTCCTCGGGATGCAGCAGATTGAAGCGCGCGCAGTCCTGAGCATCCCGGGCAAGCTCCGTGAAGCTCGTGGCGCTGAACACCTCGACCGTGAGTCCGAACTGCTCGACGAGCATCTCTGCGGCGGCCTCAACCTCACGTAATATCGTGCCCGCGCCGACCAGCCGCACCCGCGGGCCCTCGCCGCTACCCAGCACGCGAAGCGGGTAAAGCCCCTTCAGAATATCGTCGCGAACACCGTCCGGCAGCGGAGGATGAGCGTAGTTCTCGTTCATCACCGTGACGTAATAGAAGACATTCTCGCGCTCACCGACCATGCGGCGCAGCCCGTCCTGCACGATGACCGCCAGCTCATAGCCATAGCAGGGGTCGTAGGCGATGCAGTTGGGGATCGTCGACGCGAGCAGGTGGCTGTGTCCGTCCTGGTGCTGCAAGCCCTCGCCATTCAGCGTCGTGCGGCCCGAGGTTCCGCCAAGCAGGAAGCCGCGCGCCTGCATATCACCCGCCGCCCAGGCAAGATCGCCGATGCGCTGGAAGCCGAACATCGAATAAAAGATGTAGAACGGAATCAGCGTGCGTCCGTGGTTTGCATAGGCCGTCGCCGCGGCCATCCAGGCCGAGAAGGCGCCGGCTTCGTTGATTCCTTCCTCGAGTACCTGCCCGTCCTTCTGCTCCTTGTACGCAGCAATCTCCCCGGAGTCCTCCGGCTCGTAAAGCTGCCCGGCCGACGAATAGATGCCGAGCTGGCGGAACATGCC
>DMUF01000026.1:6756-12153 GCA_003476445.1 Gammaproteobacteria bacterium
AGCTGGCGGAACATGCCTTCCATACCAAAGGTGCGCGCTTCGTCCGGAACGATCGGCACAATACGTTTGCCGATCTGTTTGTCACGCACCAGCGTCTGCAACATGCGCACGAACAGCATGGTGGTGGAGTTGGCGCGCTTGCCGGTGCCGTCAAGAATGGGCTGAAAGGTCTCAAGCGCAGGAATCTCGAGACGCTCGTCCGTAACCACGCGCCGCGGCATGGGACCCCCAAGACGCGCGCGCTGGCGCCGCAGGTAGGTCATCTCCGGCGCATCATCCGGCGGGCGGTAGAAGGGAATGGACTCGAGGTCCCGGTCCGACAGGGGAATGTCGAACCGGTCGCGGAAGTACTTCAGCTCTTCGAGGTTGAGTTTCTTCACCTGGTGAGAGTCGTTCTCGGCCTCACCCGCATCGCCCATGCCGTAGCCCTTCACCGTCTTTGCGAGAATCACCGTGGGTTGCCCCTTGTGATTCATGGCGGCGTGATAGGCCGCGTAGAGCTTGAAGGGGTCATGCCCGCCGCGGTTGAGCGCAGTGATATCGGTATCCGACAGATTCTCGACCAGCTTGCGCGTTTCCGGATATTTGCCAAAAAAGTGCTCGCGCGTGTAGGCGCCGTCCTTGGCCTTGAAGCTCTGATACTGACCGTCGACGGTCTCATTCATCAGCTGCTGCAACATGCCGGTACTGTCCGAGGCAAGCAGCGGATCCCAGAGTCGACCCCAGACTACCTTGATGACATTCCAGCCGGCACCGCGGAAAGCACCCTCGAGTTCCTGAATGATCTTGCCGTTGCCGCGCACCGGCCCATCCAGCCGCTGCAGGTTGCAGTTGATCACGAAGATGAGGTTGTCCAGCTGCTCGCGACCCGCGAGCCCGAGCGCGCCCAAGGCTTCCGGCTCATCGCATTCACCGTCGCCGAGGAATGCCCAGACCTTGCGATCCCCCATGGGCACAATGCCGCGGCTGTCCAGGTATTTCATCACGTGGGCCTGATAAATGGCCTGCAGCGGACCGAGGCCCATCGAGACGGTGGGGAACTGCCAGTACTCCGGCATGAGCCAGGGGTGCGGATAGGAGCTAAGTCCCTTACCCCCGACTTCGCGGCGAAAGTTGTCGAGGTCGGATTCCTGCAGGCGGCCCTCGAGGAAGGAGCGCGCATAGATACCGGGCGCCGCGTGTCCCTGAAAATACACGAGGTCGCCGGGATGGCCGTCACCGGGACCGCGGAAGAAATAGTTGAAGCCCACGTCGTAAAGGGTGGCGGATGAGGCGAAGGACGAGATATGCCCGCCGAGCTCACCAGGCCGCGAATTCGCGCGCACGACCATCGCGAGCGCATTCCAGCGAATGAGCGAACGCAGCTTGCGCTCCATAAAGAGATCACCCGGCATGAAGGCTTCCTTCGTCACCGGGATGGTGTTCCGATACGGCGTGGTGATCGTATAGGGCAGACGGGCGCCGGTGCGCGTCATCCGCGCCGATAGCCGCTCAAGCAGAAAGTTCGCGCGATCAATTCCCGACCGATCCAGCACGGACTCCAGCGCATCGAGCCATTCCCGGGTCTCAGTCGGGTCTTCGTCACCCGCGCCGCCGATTGCACGGTCTTTGTCTGCCATGACGCCGCAACCTCCGTTCGTTGGCGAGAGTCTACCCCGTGAGACGGCACCACGCTGTTACCCGTTTCCAATCGAATGCGGGTCCAGGATCGCGTTTGCGCTCCGGCGCAATTTCCGCGTGTCCCACGATGGTATCGGGACCAAGCGCCGGATAACGCTGCATCAGCACGGCCAGGACCAACCGCAGCGTCGCATACTGCGCTTCGGTATAGGGCACCGTTTCCGCGCCCTCGAGCTCAATACCAATCGAGAAACGGTTGCAGGACACCCGACCGCGCCAGGTAGAAACGCCGGCATGCCACGCGCGCCGATCAAACGGGACAAACTGCACGATCGCGCCAAGGCGATCGATGAGGAGATGGGCGGACACACGCACGCCTGCGAGATCTGCAAGCGCGGGATGCGCCGCAATATCAAGGCGATTCGCCAAGAGCGCCTCGGGCAAACCGGTGCCGAATTCGCCCGGTGGCAGGCTGATGCAATGAATGACGACCAACTCGACACGTTCGCCCACACCACGCGCGTCAACATTGGGTGAGGGCACCCGACGGACGCCACTGAGCCAGTGCTCTTCGTCAATGCGCAAACGGTTCACCCGATAAGTTCCTGCGGCGGACGGTAGCAACGCGTCGAGGACCGGGCAAGGCGCTTTCGGCTATGCTGCAGAGACATCGACGCCGAAGCCTCACGCCATGCAGATCGACAGCGCCCTGCGCGCAGCCATTGCCGCCAATGTTCAGGCCGCCCTCGCCGAGGATGTCGGAGCGGGTGACATCTCCGCCGCGCTGATCGACCCCGCGCGACGTGCGCGCGCGCGCGTCATCACGCGTCAGCCCGGCATCTTTTGCGGAACCCCCTGGGTAGAGGAAACGCTCGCGGCTCTGGGAGGTACCGTCACCGCCGTATTTGCGGTGGCGGAAGGTGCAGAGGTCAGTGCCGGCACCACGCTGTTCACGCTCGAGGGCCCAGCGTCCACGCTTCTGACAGCGGAACGCACGCTGCTCAACTTTGTGCAGCTGCTGTCCGGCACTGCGACTGCAACGCGCAGCTATGTCGACCTGTTGGCCGGCACGCGCACCCGGCTACTCGACACCCGCAAGACGATTCCCGGGCTGCGTCTCGCGCAGAAGTACGCCGTTCGCTGCGGTGGCGGCACCAATCATCGGCTGGGCCTCTATGACGCCTTTCTGATCAAGGAAAATCACATCGCGGCGGCAGGCAGCATCACCGCCGCCGTCGCCGCTGCGCGAGCGTATCGCGCGGGCAGCCCGATTGAGGTCGAGGTGGAAACGCTCGCGCAGTTGGACGAGGCCATGGCCGCCGGCGCCGATATCGCCATGCTCGATAACTTCTCGCTTGCCGACACAAACACCGCGGTTGCGCAGGCCGCAGGCCGGATTCGGCTTGAAGCCTCCGGCGGCATCGATGCGGATTCAATCGTTGCCATCGCCCGAACCGGCGTCGACTACATATCCCTCGGCATCATCACCAAGCAGGTGTTGCCGCTCGATCTCTCCATGCGGTTCATCGACTGAACAGCACGGTCGATCAATCCACAAGCGCCTGCACGTACGCGGCAGCCGTGGTGCCGGCGAGGCGCCCGAACACCACACAGGGGCCGTAAGATCCGCCGCCCCCGATGTAGCGGTCACCGTGCAGAGAGCCGACCGTCTCGCCTGCGGCGTAGAGCCCTGGGATGAACGCTTCATCACGGCGCAGCACTCGAGTGTCCGCGTCTATCCGCAGACCGGCGCCGGTCCAGCAGATGATCGCGGGGCGCAGTTCCGCCGCATAGAAGGGCGGCGACACGATCGGGCGCATGCCGGAGGCCGCCTCCTTGAAATAGACGCTGTCCACGCCACGTACGCAGTCAGCGTTATAACGCGCGATGGTGCCGGCAAGCACTGCCGGGTCTGCGCCGATGCGCAGAGCAAGCGCCTCCAGGGTATCTGCTCGGGCAATTCGACCCTCATCAGCCTTGCGTGCAAGCACGTCATTAACCCAGTACGCCTGCGAGATGGGACTCGGCCGCGCCGCTGCGCGCGCCGCCTCGTCAAAGACTGCGAAGGCATGACCGCCCTCACGCTCGATAAGCCCACCCAGAACGGTGTACGGCGACGTCTCGTCAGCGAAGCGGTGACCCGTGGCGTTAACCATCACAAGCCATCCAGGCAGAAGGACCTCAAGATCCCGCGAAAACCCGGGCGTGACGAGCAGCAGCCCGCGATCGTGGCCCGCAAGATCCGCGTCCAGTGCCTGCGCCATCGCGAACGCGTCGCCCTGGGCGAACGGCGTGCCGATGTACCAGCTCCAGTTTCCCGCGCGTGCAGCCTGCGGGTAGTGCTGCTGCAGGAGACCAGGATTGGCACCGAAGCCGCCAGTAGAAAGGATCACTGCACCACAGGTCGCCACATCGTCGCCGGCGCGCACGCCATTGATTCGTCCCGAGGCATCGGCAATCAGCTCGTTCGCGCGCGTGTTGAACACGACGTCGACGTTGCGGTCACCGAGATGACCGTGCAGCACCTCGACGATACGCGCGCCCCCACCCTCCGGACGATGACCGCGCGGGACCGAGCTTACGCCCGAGCGGTAAACACCTTCTGGCCTGAATTCGACGCCGAGCCCCTTCAGCCATTCGAAGGTCGGTGCCGAGAGATCGCAGTAGCGCCGCACCACCGAGGGCTCCACCAGCCACTGGTTGAGCGTCATGTAGTGCTCAAACATTGCCTCTGCGGAGTCGTTCGCAACACCTGCATCGCGCTGAACGCTGGTGCCGGCCGCGTAGAAGTGCCCCCCGGACAGTCGCGACGAGCCTCCCACCTGCCGATCGGCCTCGATCACGAGCACGCTCGCGCCTGCCTGGCTCGCTCCCAGCGCCGCCGCGAGACCCGCAGCCCCCGCGCCAATCACGATAACGTCGTAATCCCGATTCATTGCATCCCCCATTACGCGCCGCTGACCCTCGAGCCGCGCAGGGAAACGTTAGGGTGCAACGCACAGGAGGGCAAGCCGGGGGTCGGTTTCCAGGTCTGGCTTCGCGAATGTCCTCAGGCACCTAGCAAACGGCGCGTGAGCAGCGACTGCATGTCGCGACGGCCGTCGGCAATGACGAACACCACGACGTCCCGCCCCATCACCCGGTGGATGAGGCGATAGGGCTTGAAGACCACCTGTCGGTAGTCCTTGATTCCGAGATCGAGTAATTCCCGCGGGTAACTTCCGCGCTCCGGCATGATGGCCAGTTGTTAGGCGGTAGCCATCAATCGATCCAGAACATGATCGGCATTCGCGGGGTCATCAAACTCGGCGATGTGATCGTAGATCGCCTCCAAATCCTGCTCAGCCCCCTCTGTGAGCAGGATGGTGTACGCGGATGCCATCAGGTCAATGCTTTCTTGGCCTTGAGCCGGGCCACCACATCAGACAGCGGCTTGACCTTGCCGGCGGCCACTTCCTGCTGGCCCAAGGCCAGCACTTTCAGCAAAGCCAGGGTTTCCTGCGTGGCCTCGTAGCTGGCCACATCCTGCAAAACCGCCTTGGCCTCACCGTTCTGTGTGATCACCATGGGCTGGCGTTGCTCGCCGAGCGTGGCCAAAATCTCCGCCGCATTGGCTTTGAGATAGCTGATGGGTTTGACTTGTGACGAGTAGCGCATGGGTCCTCCTTGTGGACTGAACCTAGTCCACAAAAGGTCCGATGACAAGAAGCTCCCACTGACGCACTGTGGCCAGCAGGCGAGAGGACTAGGCTGGGCGGACGGGGCGAACGAGTATGG
>DMUF01000026.1:12371-12517 GCA_003476445.1 Gammaproteobacteria bacterium
TCTACCGACTGAGCTATTCCGGCATAGGCAGGCAAGCAGGTCGCGAAGGATACCGTGAAATCCGAAGCCTGCAACCGCGACCACCTACTCGGTCGGCGACTCTAATCAGAACAGCGTTGCTTGCCCGGAAAGCTCAAGCACACTGA
>DMUF01000128.1 GCA_003476445.1 Gammaproteobacteria bacterium
GCTCAGGAATCCAGACGTTCCATGAAGCGGGCGTTCATGTGCACGTAGGAGTCCGGGTTCGGGTGCTTGGCCCACACCTCTTTCCAGCTGTCGGAGCCGAACTTGCGCGGGAACTCCGCGTCGCGCGTGGCGCGATCCGGCCAGCGCAGGATCCAGGTGACGTTGGGTTGCCCGTTTGGCGAGACGACCGGGCTCGACCCCGCTACCTCTGCCGGCTGACCGTCGTGGACCCAGAAACCGAGGGCATCCAGATTGCTCATGATCCAGGGGGTGGCGTGCTCCCGAGCCCAGGTCACATAGCGGTCGAACCACTCGGGATCGATCGTGTAGTCGCGAATTTCGTACAGGGCCATGTGCGGGCTCCTTGGCTGATCCCCGGCACGCTACCCGCGCCTCGGGCGAGGGTCAATCGGCTTCCGGTGCGAGCCTGGACGCTCGGGTTTGCAATGCGCCGAAGGCGCCAGTAAGTTACGCGCTCCCCCTTAC
Organism: Gammaproteobacteria bacterium; assembly: GCA_003476445.1. Classification (GTDB taxonomy): domain Bacteria; phylum Pseudomonadota; class Gammaproteobacteria; order Pseudomonadales; family Azotimanducaceae; genus UBA7803. The sequence continues at coordinate 487 of DMUF01000128.1, forward strand.
CACCTGGGTACGCAGTCGTGCTGCAGTTCGACCGTATTGCCCTGCCGCCGGAAACGGAGACCCTGCGCGCCGAAGTGCGCGCATTCCTCGCCGGCGCAGGCGAACACCTCGCTCGCCCGAACTCCGACTTCACCACCGGCCATGATCCGGCGTTTTCTCGCAAGGTAGGCGCCAAAGGCTGGATCGGCATGACCTGGCCAAAGCGCTACGGCGGTGGCGAGCGCTCGTTTTTTGAGCGCTACGTCGTCACCGAAGAGCTGCTGACTGCGGGAGCGCCGGTAAGCGCCCACTGGATCGCGGATCGCCAGAGCGGTGCGCTGCTGCTGCGCTACGGCACCGAGGAGCAGCGCGAGCGCTACATCCCGGCGATCGCGCGCGGGGAGAGTTTCTTCTCCATCGGCATGAGCGAACCGAACTCTGGTTCTGACCTTGCGTCCGTGCGCACGTCGGCGAAAAAGGTTGACGGTGGCTGGGTGATCAACGGCACCAAGCTCTGGTCGACAGACGCGCACCGCAATCATTTCATGATCGCCCTCGTTCGCACCGAGGCGCCCTCGGACAACCGGCACGCGGGTCTGTCGCAGGTGATCGTGGACCTGCGCAATGATGGCGCCCGCATTCGCCCGATCCGGAACATTGCTGGCGGTGAGGACTTCAACGAAGTCGTGTTCCAGGACGTGTTCGTGCCCGAGGATCGAGTGGTCGGCGAGCCGGGGAACGGCTGGAAACAGGTAACGAGCGAACTGGCCTACGAACGCAGCGGCCCGGAGCGGTTTCTCTCGGCGTTCCGCGTCTTTGTCGAGCTGGTGCGAGCAGCCGGCGCTGATCCGTCCCCCGCGCAGGCTGCTCTCATTGGCAAGCTCGCGAGCCACGTCATGACGTTGCGGCGCATGTCGATTTCCGTGGCGGGCATGCTCGAGGAGGGTAAGAGCCCGGAGGTCGAAGCCGCCTTGGTGAAAGAGCTCGGTAACAATTTCGAGAAGGTGCTGCCAGAACTCGCACGGCTCGTGGTGACCAGCGACGGTCGCAGCGCGGGTGCTCCGCGCTTCCGTGAGGCGTTCACCGATACGCTTCTACTCTCTCCCTCCTTCACTATTCGGGGAGGCACGCGGGAAATTCTCCGTGGTGTCATCGCCCGCGGATTGGGGCTGCGCTGATGACCACCTCTTCAGATACCCGACAGCTGCTCGTTGATACCGCTGAGCGCATCTTTTCCGACCATTGCAACAAGGCATCGCTGGATGCCGCCGAGCGCGGGGAATTTCCCGCGGCGCTCTGGCAAACGCTTTGCGAGAACGGCTTTCATGAACTCGCGCATACAACCAGCGGCGTTGAGCTTGGTGACGTGTTCGCCGTGCTGCAGGTAGCTGCGCGTCATGCTGCACCGCTGCCCCTCACAGAGATGCTGCTGGCCAATCGCTGGCTTGAGAGCAGCGGTGATACCGCGACGGTAGGTATTCTCGAAGGGGACCGCATCACCGCGGCGCCCTGGGGGCGTTCAGCCGCAACGGTGCTTGGGCTCGATCTCGACACCGGCGAACTGGTGCACGTATCCGGCGGGCAGGTGACGCGGGGCGCCAACATGGCGGGTGAAGCGCGTGATGACGTGCGTGTTCCGTCCGGTGCCGTGCGAACGGTTCAGCCAGAGCCTGCCTTCGAGCTTATCGCGCTGGGGCGCGCCGTGTGCATGGCCGGAACGCTGCAGCGTATCCTTGCGCTTGCGCTTCAGTACGCGAACGAGCGCGAGCAGTTCGGTCGTTCCATATCAAAGTTTCAGGCTATTCAGCACAACCTGGCGATAATGGCGGGCGAAGTGGCTGCGGCGAGTCGCGCGGCGGATGCGGCAATTGATGCGATTGGCTCCGAGCGATTCGGGCTCGAGGTCGCGGCTGCCAAGTCGCGGATCGGGGAAGCGGCGGGAATCGTGGCCGAAATCGCGCATCAGGTGCACGGCGCAATGGGTTATACCCATGAACACACGCTGCATCACTTCACGCGCCGTGTCTGGGCGTGGCGTGATGAGTACGGTAACGAGACCTGGTGGCAGGCGCGACTCGGCCGACATCTCACGGCACTGGGTGCGGACAACCTCTGGAGTTTCCTCGCGACGCGCGGCTAAGCGCGTCGTTCACGTGCTTGCGCGCGGCGACGACAAGCGCATGCTCGCCGGCGCGTTCGGGTGGCAGCTGCGACAAAGCTTTGCACGCTGCGCCGGTATCAGCGAGCGTCGTGACCAGGTTGTGTAATGGCACCGGGTCATCCGGGTCGAGACGCAGCGCGGTTGACCAGGCATTTATGGCTGCGGTCTTGTTGCCCAGCGCGTAGAGATTGTTCCCTCGTCCAAGCCATGCCATCGCGTCTTCCGGCCACGCCGAGAGCGCGCTGTCGAACGCGGTCAGCGCGGCCTCGTGGTTGCCCGCTGACTCAAGCGCTGCCGCCGCCTGCAGCCATGACGGTGCCGACAGTCCCTCCGGTTTGCTGCCGGGCGCCATGATTACGACACCCCAGCGTTTCGCCCTGATCCAGGTGGCAAGAAATCGTGAGCGCGGAGTGACAAGACGTTGCTGCCGGCCGGAGCGCAATACGAATGCGTCCTCTGCCGGCAGATACCCCACCACCACGGCGTAGTGCCAGCGCGGCACAGCCTCCAGCAGCAGATTCTGCAGAACGACGACCGGGCGTCCGAGTTGCAGCTGCGTCAGCAGCGCCTCCTGCGTGGGATCGATCGGCACCGCAAGCCGATCGAACTGCCGCGCAGCGGCCACGAGTTCAACCTGCAGCGTGCCTTGCCGTTCGGGAATGTAGAGCGCGGGGGCGATCGCGTCTGGAGTCGTGTTGATCCCGCTCGCCGCAAGAGCCATCGCCAGCGCAGCCGGACCGCAATGGAATTCGCGCTGGGGAAAAAACGGCGTCGCAGAAAGCTCTAGTGGCT
>DMUF01000226.1:0-6443 GCA_003476445.1 Gammaproteobacteria bacterium
TGTGACCAGCCCGCTCGGCTGAATGCAACCATCGGGCTAGCTCCTCAGATGATCTCGCCCGTCGGCGGGGGTACCACGCGGCGCGTTACTCCGTTTTTGGGGGAGTACGACGGAATCATCTCAATCCCAAGGTGGCTTATGGCACGACCAAACTGGGTGAGCACCCGCTTGTCCACCTCATCGCCAGACGTGGGCGTGAACCAGTAATGCGAACCCCGGTCGCTGTAGAAACTACTGAACAACCCCTTCAACTCGATGGTTTCCCGTACACCGCGCAGACTGGACAGGGTGCCTTCCTCGTCAACGAAGAAACCCGAATAGACGGTGCTGGTGGCATCGTCCATGGTCACAATCAGGTCCCAGGACTGTCCCGGCACCCACTCATGGGTGGAACCGTCCTGGTGAATCATCATCCCTTCCAGCGGCTTACGGGGACGTGCTTTGCGATGTCGACCCCGGCGGCGCCCGGTCTCCACCAAACCGTCCGCTTGCAGGCGCTTCTTGACCCAGGTGTAGGAGCGTTGGCCGCCGTGGTCGCCCTGATAACGCTCGTAGAAGTGCTTCACGTTCCACCCGTCATAACGCTCCTTGTAGAGCGTCTGAAGCCGAACCACCTCGTCGACCGGCGCCTTGCGCTGCGAGACGTCCTCGATCCGCCGGTCGATAAGCCCTTCCAGCCCGGCTTCCTCATAGCGCTCGATGTGGCGTCGAAACGTACGCTCACACACCCCGAGCAATCGCGCCGCTTCTTCCTGCGTCAGCCGCCTGTCCTGCCAGCTCGTATAGGCTTCTTCGAATCGCATCATCCGGATCTCCTGTAGCACTCGCGTCCGGTTCATGCAGCCTCCCTCTCAGCTGACACACACCGGACACATTACGTGCTACGAGACCGGACAAATCATGTGCTACCTACAGGCTCCGCCGTTCCGGGTTGGCAACGTCCCCGCGGGGCGACTATAGTTCGCGGGTCAACTACCCAGGTTCCGCGTGAAGCACTCTGTACACGAGTCCGGTTCTCTTCTGGCGCTGCTGCGACTGCCGGCGTAGCCGGCATATTCTTGTTCGAACAGGGCGCAACGCCCGACCTGTCCCCCGGATCCCCAGTACGAGTCGAGTGCGAAAGGCATGCGTGGACGTGCATGCACACGGCGTTAGGAGCGAGAGCAGTTTCATGAGCGAACAGAACAATCAGGCGTCCGAACAGGCGCTCAATCGTCCGTCGGGGCGCCGTGTGGGTGCCATGCCCTTTGGCAAATATCGGCGTTTCGAGCCCATCCACCTGCCGGATCGACGCTGGCCGAACGCCGTCATCACGCGCGCGCCGCGCTGGTGCAGTGTTGACCTTCGCGACGGCAATCAGGCGCTCATCGATCCGATGACCGTGGACGAAAAGCTCCGCCTCTGGGATTTGCTGCTCGAGATCGGGTTTGCCGAGATCGAGGTCGGTTTTCCGGCCGCGTCGCAGCCAGACTTCGATTTCATCCGACGCATCATCGATGAAAATCGCATTCCGCCCGGGGTCAGCATTCAGGTGCTGTGTCAGGCACGTGAAGAACTCATTGCGCGCACGGTCGAGGCGCTGCGCGGTGCGCCCAGCGTGATCTTCCATCTGTACAACTCCACCTCGGAGCTGCAGCGGCGTGTGGTGTTCGGCATGGATCGCCAGGGCATCATCGATCTTGCGGTGCGCGGTACGGAGCTGGTGAAAGCCGGGCTTGCCACCCTCGACGCGGACATTACGTTTGAGTACTCGCCCGAGAGCTTCACCGGTACCGAGCTCGATTTCGCCGTGGAGATCTGCACGGCGGTCGCGGATGCGTGGGGCGCGACCCCGGATCGCAAGATCATCATCAATCTGCCGTCCACCGTGGAAATGGCAACGCCCAATATCTACGCCGATCAGATCGAATGGTTCTGTCGCAATTTCCCGCGACGCGACAGCGCGGTCATCAGCCTGCACACGCATAACGACCGCGGCACCGGTGTTGCGGCGACGGAACTCGCTCTCATGGCGGGCGCAGACCGCGTCGAGGGCACGTTGTTTGGCAACGGTGAGCGCACGGGTAATTGCGATCTCGTGACCACCGCGATGAACCTGTTCAGTCAGGGCGTTGACCCTGAGCTCGACCTGCGCGCCATGCCGCACATTCGCGCGACCGCTGAGGCGGTCAACAAGCTCCCCGTGCATATCCGGCATCCCTACGCGGGCGAACTGGTGTTTACGGCGTTCTCTGGGTCGCACCAGGATGCGATCCGTAAGGGCATGGCCCGGGTCGATCGCGACCATTGGGAAGTCCCCTATCTGCCCATCGATCCTGAGGATGTCGGCTCTTCCTACAAGGAAACCGTGCGGGTCAACAGCCAGTCCGGAAAAGGTGGCGTCGGGTTCGTGCTGGAGGAGCACTTCGGCGTCGCTCTGCCGCGCGAAATGCTCGTAGAGTTCAGCAGTTGCGTGCAGAAGCTCACAGAGGAGCTCAAGCGCGAGGTGAAGGTTGACGAGATTTTCGAGGCGCTCGTGCGCGAGTACGTGGTCGAGTCTGGTCCGTATAAGCTGCTCGATTACGACCTGCTGACCGGCCGGCAGTCGGATCAGCGCTGCGTTGCGCGGGTTGAGGTCTCCGAGCAGCAGATGACGGTCGATGGCGAAGGTTCCGGCCCCATCGAAGCCTTTGTGAACGCGCTCGTCGCTTCGCTGAACGAGCCGCTCAACATCATCGACTACCACGAGCACGCGCTGGCAACCGGCAAGGATGCTCAGGCAATCTGCCTGGTAGCAATCAACGAAGGCGCGGAAGGGCGCTGCTACGGGGTTGGCCTGTCGCGCAACACGATCACCGCGTCATTCAACGCCATCATGTCCGCGCTCAACCGCCGCTGGCGCGGATAGCCGGGTGACGCGCAGGGAGCGGATCATGCTCCCCGCAATGAGCAGCGTCTCGATCCGATAGGGGCCGAGCGCCAGCGAAACATTGCTTTCAGGCAGCGCCTCCAGGTACTCAAGGACGAGCCCGTTCAGCGTCTTCGGACCCTCGACGGGCAGATCCCACTGCAACGCACGGTTGATGTCACGCAGATTGGCTCGACCGTCGATCAGCACGCTGCCGTCGTCCTGTGGCGAGATTTCCGATGCGCCGGCCGCGAGATCGGTGGTGAACTGGCCGACGATCTCTTCCAGGATGTCGTCCAGGGTGACGAGTCCCTGCACCTCTCCGTATTCGTTCACGACCAGCGCCAGCCGGCGCTTCTCCCGGCGAAAATGTCCGAGCTGCGCTTCGAGCGATGTACCCGACGGCACAAAATACGCGGGCTCAAGGAGGTCGAGCAGATCGTCAAGGACCGACTCTCCTTCCAGCACCCGGTGGGCAACGCGGCGCAGATGCAATACACCTGAAACGACGCCCATGCTCTCGCGCCAGACGGGCAGCCGGGTGTGCTGCGCGCTCGACAGAACATCCCGAATGTCGTCGCTGGGCAGATCGAGATCGATCCCCACGATTTCGTCTCGCGGAATCATGATGTCATCAACGCTGATCCGATCCAGATCGAGGACACCGAGCATCATGGCCCGATCGGCTGGCGACAGATTCGCGGCGTCGGTCACCATGGTCCGGAGTTCTTCCTCGGACAGGCGTTGATCATCCGCCCCGTCTGATGCGAACGGGCGGGCAAGGCCGCGACTCAGCACGTTCATGAGTGCCGCTGCCGGGCGCAGCAGGAACAGGAGCGGCTGCAGGACATAAGCGGACGGGAAGGCGACCGTCTCCGGGCGCTGTGCGGCGAAGGTTTTGGGCACCACATCCGCCAGCAGCAGGAACAAGAGCCCAAGCAGCAGCGGTGCAATCAGCACGCCTTCCTGACCCAGAAAGCGCATGCCAAGCACCGCTCCGAGTGCCGCTGCGGAGAATTTCACGAGGGTATTGCCGAATGACAGCGCGGCCAGCAGCCGCTCCGGCCGTTTCAGCAATCGCTGTGCCTTGCGCGCGCCGCGGTTGCCTGATTTCGCGAGGTGACGCAGGCGGTGGCGATCGAGCGTGGTAAGTCCGGTTTCAGCGCCCGCGAGGCTGGCAGCAATTACCAGCAGCGCGACGATGGTGATGGCTAGCGCCTCCGTTGACCATCCGCTGATGTCCATCATCAACCGAGCAGAATCTCGAGGACGAACTTGCTTCCAAAGTAGGCCAGGAGCAGCAGAGCGAAAGCCGCAAGCGCACCATAGGTGACGGTACGACCGCGCCAGCCGAAGCGCGAGTGTCCGAGCAGCAGCACGGCGTAGATCACCCAGGACGCGATGGAAAGTACCGTGTGATGAGCGACCTGCTGTGCGAACAGGTCGTCGAGAAATGTGAAACCGCTGGCAATGGCGAGTGTCAGCATCAGGAAACCGACCCAGAGCTGCGAGAACAGCAGGGCTTCCATGGTTTCGAGCGAGGGCAGCACCCGAAGCGCGCCGAGCTGGCGTTTGGCCCGCAGCGTGCGGTCCTGCCACAGCACGATGAGAGCTTGACTTGCCGCCATGCAGAGCAGGCTGTACGCGCAGACGGAAAGAACGATGTGACTGATGAGCGCGTGACCGGGCGCTTCTATTCTTGCCGGATCCCCCGAGATCAGCGCGAGGGCGCCAAGCGTCAGCAGGCTCACGGGCAAGGTGATGAGATGCAGGGTGAGCACCGGGCGGCGTAACGCCGCGATGCTGATAAACGCGGTGACCGTAAAGGCGAACAGCGTGGCGGATTCGAGGAGGCCGAGATAAGCATGCCCGTCGACGCGCCAGATGGCCCCGACTGTCGCAGTCGCATGGGCAGCGAGCGCGAACAGCGTCAGCAGGAGAACCGGCAACCGGTCAGGTGCTTCGTGGTGCCGCATGGACCGCACGAGCCAGCCAAGTGCGAGACCGTAGCCTGCAAGGCCCACCAGACAGGCCCAGACGGTGAGGGCGGTCAGCGGTGGCGCCATGAGCGGATGATCATGGATGGTGGGCGTGATCGGAGTCGGTCGGGGAGTGTGGCATAACCGACCGTTGGTCGGAAGCGGTATACTTGCGGCGGCTTATGACGGGTAGTGCGCGATGTTCGAAAGTCTTTCGGAAAAGTTGTCCCAGACCTTCCGCAATGTAACGGGCAAGGCCCGGCTGACGGAGGAGAACATCGCGGATGCGCTGCGCGACGTGCGCATGGCCCTGCTCGAGGCCGACGTCGCGCTGTCGGTGGTTCGAGATTTCATCGAACGCGTGCGCGGTCAGGCGCTCGGGCAGGCGGTGAGCGCGGCGCTCAATCCCGGCGAGGCATTCGTCAAGCTGGTGCACGAGCAGCTCGTCGAGATCATGGGCGCCGAACACAGCGCCCTCGATCTGAAGGCGCGCCCACCGGTGGTTATCCTCATGGCGGGCCTGCAGGGGTCCGGCAAGACGACCACGGTCGCTAAGCTCGCGCGCCTGCTGAAGGAACGCATGCGCAAGAAGGTCGCGGTGGTGTCCGCCGACGTCTATCGCCCGGCGGCCATAGAGCAGCTGCGCACGCTGGCAGGCGAGGTGGGGGCGTATTTTGTCGCGTCGGATCCGAGCGAAGCGCCGCTGGCTATCGCGGCGCGGGCGCTGCGCGAAGCGGATACTCAGTTCGCGGACGTCCTGATTGTGGATACCGCGGGTCGACTTGCCGTGGACGAAGCCATGATGGCGGAGATTCGCGCGCTGCACGCGGCACTCACGCCCACGGAAACCCTGTTCGTGGTTGACGCCATGACGGGTCAGGACGCGGTGAATACGGCGCGGGCTTTCTCGGATGCGCTGCCGCTGACCGGGGTGGTGCTTGCCAAGACCGACGGCGATGCCAGAGGCGGCGCAGCGCTGTCGGTGCGCGCGATCACGGGCAAGCCGATCAAGTTCATTGGTGTGGGCGAAAAAACCGACGCCCTCGAGCCGTTCTACCCGGATCGAATGGCCTCGCGCATCCTTGGAATGGGGGACGTGCTCTCGCTGATTGAAGAGGCAGAGCGCAAGGTCGATCGCGACAAAGCGGAAAAACTCGCGCGTAAGCTGCAGAAAGGTAAGGCGTTTGATCTGCAGGATTTTCGTGATCAGTTGGAACAGATGGCAAACATGGGCGGCGTCACGAGCATGCTCGACAAGTTGCCGGGCATGGGCGCGCTACCTCAAGCCGCCCAGTCGCAGATCAATGACGGCATGTTTCGGCGTATGGCGGTCGTCATTGATTCGATGACCCCAAAAGAGCGGCGTTTCCCGGACATCATCAATGGCTCGCGCAAGCAGCGCATCGCCCGCGGCAGTGGCACCGACATTGCCGACGTCAACCGCGTTCTCAAGCAGCACAAGCAGATGCAGAAGGTCATGAAGAAAGTGACGAGCAAGGGCGGGCTGCAGAAGATGATGCGCGGCGTGCAGTCGCTTCGCGCACGAGGCGGATTCCCGCGCTGACCAGGTGGTCGGC
>DMUF01000226.1:6733-12886 GCA_003476445.1 Gammaproteobacteria bacterium
GTGGTCGGCAGGTGGTCGGCAGGCGCCAAGCGGCTTGCATGATGCCGACGTTCCATTACACTACGCGGCTTTTCCCAGCAGGGCAGGTTCATGGTAACGATTCGTCTGGCACGCCACGGCTCCAAGAAGCATCCGTTCTATCACATCAACGTGGCAGATCGGGCGGCGGGCCGGAACGGTCGCTTCGTCGAGCGAGTCGGGTTCTACAACCCGGTAGCCCGCGGCGGTGAAGAAGAGCTGCGCCTTGACCTGGACCGCGTGCAGTACTGGATTGGCGTAGGCGCCCAGCCCACCGATAAGGTTCGCAGCCTCGTTGCCCGCGCTCGGCGCGCAGCAGGCGCAGCCGCAGCCTGATTCCGACCGGTAGCCTCCGGTGCCCGCAGACGGCTCGTCCACGGCACCGCCCGAAGCGCCCGTTATTCTCGGGCGCGTGTCGAGCGCTTTCGGAGTGCTCGGCTGGGTGCGGGTCGTCTCGTTCACCGATCCGCCCGACAATCTGCTTCAGTATTCACCCTGGCTGCTCGGCGACGGCACGCGCTGGCGCCCGGTCCAGTGCGCCACAGGGCGTCCGCATGGCTCCGGGTTCATCGTACAGCTGCGCGAAATAGCGAGCCGAGACGAAGCGCAAGCGCTGTCGGGCAGCCTGATCGCCGTGCCGCGCACGGCTCTTCCCGCCCCGGATGACGACGAGTACTACTGGCGTGACCTTGAGGGTCTGCGCGTGGTGGACACGGTCGGAAGATCGCGCGGTCGTGTGAGTCACCTTTTCAGCAATGGCGCGCATGACATCCTGGTGATTCGATCTGATGCGGAAGGTCCCGACCTGCTCGTCCCCTTCTTGCGCCAGTTTGTGCCGCAGGTGGATCTGGGTGCGGGGCAACTGGTGATCGATTGGCAGGAGCCGGCCTGAATGTGGGCCGGCGTAGTCACGGTGCTTCCGGCGCTCGTGACGCCGCTGTTGGCCGCAGGCGTGATTAGCCGCGGCGTTCGCGAAGGCGTGCTCAGCGTTGAATGCTTTGATCCAAGGTCCTATGCGACTGATCGGCATCGAACCGTGGACGATCGACCATTCGGCGGTGGGCCGGGCATGGTGCTGAAGGTGGCGCCTGTGGCCGCAGCCGTCGCAGCCGCCCAGGCGGCGTGGCGTGCCCGAGCGGGGGCAGAGGCGCCGCCGGCGCCGGTGATTTACCTCTCGCCGCAGGGCCGGACCTTCAACCAGAACCGCGCCAGGGCGCTCGCCGCCTTGCCCGGGCTCATTCTGCTCGCGGGGCGCTACGAAGGTATCGACGAGCGCGCCGTGGAGCAGCTCGTGGACGAGGAACTCTCCATTGGTGACTATGTGCTCACAGGGGGAGAACTGCCCGCGCTGGTGGTGCTGGATACGGTTGCCCGCCTGTTGCCTGGCACGCTCGGCAACGCGGACTCCGCGCTCCAGGATTCTCATCTTGATGGAATGCTCGATTACCCGCACTATACGCGCCCGGAAATTGCAGGCGGCGTTTCCGTTCCCGCGGCCTTGCTGTCGGGCGACCATGCGGCCATTGCGCGCTGGCGCCGCAAGGTCGCGCTTGAACGAACCTGGCAGCGCCGCCCCGACTTGCTCGTCGGTCGCACCTTCAGCGCAGCAGACCGCGAGCTGCTGCGAGAGATCGTGAGCGAGTCGACTTAAGAACATCGCGCCCAGTGGCCGAGAGCACATCGCCCCGGCAGTGCGGGAGCCACTGAAAACGGCAGGAGTCCAAGATGACCAACAAAATCATTGCTGCGCTCGAAGCAGAGCAGCTGCGTTCCGACATCCCCGCGTTCGGGCCCGGCGACACGGTCGTGGTGCAGGTGAAGGTGCGTGAAGGCAACCGCGAACGGGTGCAGGCCTTCGAGGGCGTGGTCATTGCCCGTCGCAATCGCGGACTCAACTCGGCGTTCACCGTGCGCAAGATATCGCACGGGGTGGGGGTGGAACGCGCGTTTCAGCTGCACAGCCCGGTGATCGCAAGCATCGAGGTCAAGCGCCGCGGTGACATTCGCAAGGCGAAGCTCTACTACCTGCGTGATCGTTCGGGTCGTGCAGCGCGCATTCGGGAAAAAGTCTGACGCACCCGTCCGACCGCACCTCTCCCGAGGACCGCAAAGCCCTGGACCCGCAGGTCCAGGGCGAAATCGATCGTTACCTCGACGAGCTCTGGCTCGAGCGCGGCCTTGCTCCCAACTCCCTGGCGGGCTATCGCCGAGACCTTGAATCACTCGGCAAGCGCCTGGGCAGGTCCCTCCTCGAAGCCTCGTCTGCTGACTTGCTGGAAGCCGTTGCGGCGCGTTTCGACGCCGGCTATTCGCCCAGGTCGGCGGCGCGCTGGCTCTCGTGCGTGCGTGGCTTCTATCGCCATCAGGTGCGGCGCGAGCGCATCGGGGCCGACCCGAGCGCTGTGCTGTCGCTACCCAAGCTGGGGCGCCCACTGCCCGGTACGCTGACCGAAACCGAGGTCGAGGCGCTGCTGGCTGCTCCGGACGTCAAGGATCCCGTGGGTCTGCGCGATCGCGCGATGCTGGAACTGCTGTACGCCACCGGCCTCAGGGTCTCCGAACTCGTAGGGCTCTCCACCACCGCCCTCAACCTGCGTCAGGGCGTTCTGCGCGTGGTGGGGAAGGGCAGCAAGGAGCGGCTTGTGCCGGTCGGGCAAACCGCGCTCGACTGGGTGCTGCGCTACCTGGGCGAGGCGCGTCCGACCCTCATTTCGGGAAGTCCCACGGGTGCGCTCTTTCCGAGTCGCCGCGGTCAGGTAATGACCCGACAGACGTTTTGGCATGCAATCAAGCGTCACTCGCGCGCGGCGGGCATTCTGCGCGAGATCTCTCCGCATACGTTGCGGCATGCCTTTGCCACCCACCTCCTGAATCACGGCGCCGACCTGAGGGCCGTGCAGATGATGCTGGGTCATGCAGATTTGTCGACAACGCAGATCTATACTCACGTCGCCAGCGCGCGACTCAAGGACCTGCACCGCACTCATCACCCGCGGGGCTGATCGAGATCGCGCGCGTTAAGCCCCTGGGGCGAGGAGTCATGATGTCGATTCGGTTGTCTGCCTCATTCCGGTCGCTGCTGCTCGGCGCAACCTGCAGCCTTCTGGCGGCCTCCATTGCGGTAGCAGACACGCCCGCAGCGGCGTCCGCAACGGATTCCGCGCGTATCGAGGGCGCGGGTGCGCAAGCCGTGGAGCGGCTCGCTCGACTGCGCCCGGACATTCCGGTAGTGCGCGTGTCTGCGTCGCCCTTGCCGGGCATCGTGGCGCTCGAGGTATCGGGTGGCACGATTCTCTACGCCACCGAAGACGGCCGTTATCTCTTCGCCGGCGATCTTTACGAGCTGACGGAAACCGATCTCGTCAATGTGGCTGAGGCAGGCCGCGTGGATGAGCGCCGCGAGGCGCTGGCGAGCATTGACCCGGCGAGCATGATCATCTTCCCGGCGACCGGCGTGCGCCGCGCGTCCATCAACGTCTTCACCGATGTTGACTGCGGCTACTGTCGCAAGCTGCATCTCGAGGTGCCGGCGCTAAACGCGATGGGCATCGAAGTCCGCTATCTCGGATTTCCCCGCGCAGGTGTCGGTTCCGAGTCCTATGACCGTATCGTTTCAGCCTGGTGTGCCAAGGACCCGCGCGATGCCCTGACCCGGGTCAAGGCGGGTGAGGATATTCCTGCGGCCAGCTGCGACAACCGGATCGCCGAACACTACGGCCTCGGACAAACCATGGGTGTCGAAGGTACGCCGGCAATCGTGCTCGAAGATGGCCGCCTGTTGCCCGGCTATGTGCCTGCAGATCGTGTCGCCGCTGCGCTCGGGCTTGCCCCGGAGGCGGATGCAGGCGGCTGACCCACCGCGCCTGTCGGTCCAGTCCGGCACGGCCAGGCAAGACGAATCAGGGGATTGCAGTTCATGGGACCGTTGCGCGTCGGACTTGCGGGCATGGGCACAGTTGGCCAAGGCGTGCTCGACATTCTCGAACGACAGGCGGCGCTTGTGGCGCGGCGCGCGGGTCGCCCGATTGTGGTAACGCGCGTCGCGAGCCGACGCCGGCGGGACGACGTAGACATCGGCGCGGCGACGTTTTCTCTCAATCCGTTGGAACTCGTGGCGGCGGATGACGTGGATGTGGTGGTTGAACTGATGGGGGGCACGGATACAGCCCTCGATCTCATTGCGTCTGCCATCGCCGCTGGGCGACCGGTGGTTACCGCAAACAAGGCGGTCATGGCGCGCCATGGCAACGACCTGCTTGCAACCGCGCAAGCGGGTGGCGTGCCAGTGCTCTTTGAAGCGTCCGTTGCAGGCGCGATTCCCATCATTGGCAGCCTCCGTCACGGCCTTGCGGCTAACGCGGTGACGTCGGTTGCGGGCATCATCAACGGCACCAGCAACTTCATTCTCTCAGCCATGACCGCCGGCGCTGATTTCTCCGCGGCGCTCGCAGAAGCCCAGCGTCTTGGCTACGCCGAAGCTGACCCCACGTTTGATGTCGAAGGCATCGATGCCGCGCACAAACTGACCATCCTGGCCGCGCTCGCCTTCGAAATGCCCTTCGCGTTTGCAGCGGTGCACTGCGAAGGCATTACCCGCATTACGCCGGAAGATCTGCGCAGCGCCGCCCGGCTTGGTTACGCGATCAAGCACCTCGGCATCGCCCGGCAGACGCCGGCCGGTGTCGAGCTGCGCGTGCATCCCACGCTGATACCCAAAGAACACATGATGGCGCACGTCAATGGCGTCATGAATGCGGTGTTGGTGCGCGGCGATGCAGCGGGCGATACGTTGTACTGCGGGCCAGGCGCAGGCTCGCTGCCCACCGCCAGCGCGGTGGTTGCCGACCTCATCGAACTTGCCCGTGGCGGTGTTCCCGTGCACACGCGGTCAGAGCCGGTGCCGGCGGTGCTGCCGATCGCTGCGTGCAGCAGCGCGTACTATCTGCGCATTCCGTCGCTGGATCGCCCCGGCGTGTTCGCGCGCCTGGCCACGCTGCTCGGCGAGCACGCGATCAGCATCGCTTCGGTGGAACAGCGCGGCGAAGAAGTCCATGCGGTCGAGGGGCGGGCCTGGGTGCCGGTCGCCATCATCACCGACCGTGTGCAGGAGCACGTTATGGATGCCGCACTGGCCGCGCTCGCGGCGCTGCCCGACGTGGTCGGCGCTATCGTGCGCATGCGCGTGGAAGAATTCACGCATGACTGAGGTGCGGGTCGAGACCCGCAGCGTGCCGGCTGGCGCGCGCTTCCCGAAGGACATTGCGCCGCTGCTCGCGCGCATCTACGCGGCGCGTGGCCTGCAAGACGCGTTGGAGCTCGATCGGTCGTTAGGACGCCTCATCACACCGGACGCTCTCGACGATATCGATCGCGCGGCACAGCGTGTGGCGCAGGCGATCAGAGCGGACGAATCCATACTCATCGTTGGCGACTACGATGCAGACGGCGCGACCGCGGTCGCGCTCTCGGTATCTGTGCTGCGTGCGCTTGGTGCGAATGCCGTGGACTTTCTTGTGCCGAACCGGTTCCAGTTCGGCTACGGGTTGTCGCCGGAAATCGTCGCGCTGCTGAAGCATCGTCCACCCCGCGTGCTGATCACGGTGGATAACGGCGTCTCGAGCGTGGCCGGGGTGGCGGCAGCCAATGAGCTCGGTATCGACGTGATCATCACGGATCATCACCTGCCGGGGCAGACGCTGCCCGATGCGTTTGCCATCGTGAATCCAAACCTCGCTGGCAGCGGATTTCCCAGTCGTGCGCTCGCTGGTGTCGGTGTTGCGTACTACCTGTTTGCACGCGTGCGCGCGGCGCTGCGCGATGTGGGCTGGTTTACCAACCGGCCGGCCCCCAATCTCGCTGACTGGCTCGATCTGGTGGCGCTTGGCACCGTCGCGGACGTCGTTCCGCTCGATCATAACAACCGTGTTCTCGTGCACCAGGGTATTGCCCGCATGCGGACAGGTCGCTGCCGCCCGGGCATCCGGGCGCTTGCGGAGATCGCGAAGAAGACACTCGCGCGACTGACGGAGCAGGACCTGGGGTTCGCGCTCGGTCCCCGGCTGAATGCGGCAGGTCGGCTCGAGGACATGGCGATTGGTATCCGCTGTCTGCTCGCCGATGACCCGGGTGAGGCGC
>DMUF01000225.1 GCA_003476445.1 Gammaproteobacteria bacterium
TCTGCGTCTCGTGACAGACGAAGTTCCACGCGCGCGCAAAGATCCGCTCGAGTTCCTGCTGATAAATGTCAGGGTCAGAGAAGATCCCGCGATCGCGGATCACGCCATGGTCGGGGTCATACCAAGGCCCCGCGGCGTTTGCGCTCATTGCGCACGCCCCCGAGACGTGGAAAACCGCCCATGATCCGGTCGTCTCATGCTGCTCTCCCCCTGCGCACTCCCGTGAGGGAGCCTAAGCTCCCCGCAAAAGAGAGTCCACCCGAAGACCACGCGGGACTGGAAGGTCTGCATCAACCCCGCGATGATTCCTCCGCGCGCCTCGTCGGGTAGCGCAAGCGCGATCGTCTTCACTGGAGATCTCCATTGCCAAGAGAACCTGATCTGCCGCAGGTGACGCGCCCGGAACTACCGCTCCAGGGTGGCTGCGCCTGCGGCGCGGTGCGTTACCAGATCAAAGCGCCGCCGCTCACGTTCTACCTGTGTCACTGCACAGAGTGCCAACGGCAGACCTCCTCCGCTTTTGGACAAAGCCTGCGCGTGCGCGCGAAGGATTTCTCGGTCGCGGGAAGCGTACGCTGCATCGAGCGCCTCGCGGATTCAGGCGCCCGACGTCAGGGTTGGTTCTGCCCGCTCTGCGGTGTGCGTTTGTGGCACGCCACACAGGGCAGCGACGAGATCAACATCAAAGCAGGAACGCTCGACCACACCCAATGGCTGATACCGGCCGGCCACATCTGGGTTCGATCGCGTCAGCGATTCGTCGCGCTGCCCGATGACGGGCTTGTTTACGAAGAACAGCCGGAACCCGGCTACGAACGTCTGAAGGCAAGGTGGCGTGCGATGACGACGTCACAATCCGAGCGCTTCGACCACCAGGATTGATGCCCCGCTCAGATCAGTCGACCGACCTCTGCTCCGCCGTGTATCGCGTTCATGATTCCGCTTCTGCCCTGCACATCACCAATGACGCGCACCTGGTAACGATTCCCGGGATCGAGCGTGGTAACAAGCTCACGATTCGGTTCGTTGAAGGTCACGATGATGACGGTTGCCGCTGCAAGCCGGCGCACGCGCGGGGTGAAGAGCACCCCGATCTCAACACCCTCGGCGTCAATCGAACGCAGATAATGCCCGCCGACAAAATCGAAATTCCCCGACATCAGTCGCTCGCGGGCAGCCTCTACCGTGACCGGTGGAAATGGCACGCTGCCGCCGATCGCCTCAAAGCGCGAGACGAGCGTCACATGGACGCCCGCCTTTAAAAGGACATCACACGCCGAAATCGCCTCGAAGCTGCCCGTGTCGTCAAACACCACGGCAGGTCCGGTGATCGTGACCGGGGCGCCATGACCAAAGAGCTGCCACGCGTTGTAGACATGCGGAAGCTGATGCCCGGCGATCGGTGTCGCGGGTTCCGACACCTGAAAACCATCGGCTCGCGGCGTGGTGCCCGTAGCCACAATGACCTCGTCAGGATCAAGCTCTGCCACCAGGTCCGCGTCCACATAACTGTTCAGCCGAACCGTCACCCCGAGGTTGGTAATCTCATCGATCAAAAATGAGACGATCGCGCCAACATCCGCCCGGTGCGGTGCGGCGGCGGCGATGGCGACCTGACCTCCCAGACGTTGTCCGGCCTCATGCAAGTGGACCTCGTGACCGCGCAGGGCTGCGGTGCGCGCGGCCTCAAGGCCCGCAGGACCGCCGCCTACGATCAGCACACGCTTTTGATGGGCAGCCTTGTCAGCGGGTTCAAAGGTAATAAGGCGCTCCCGCGCCGCCGCCGGGTTGACGACGCAGGACAGCGGACTGCCGCTCATGAGCTGACCGACGCAGCCGATATTGGTGCCGATACACGGGCGAATCCGGTGCTCCTCCCCGCGCCGTGCCTTGTTAACCAGCTCGGGATCCGCGAGCAGCGCACGCACCATGGAGACCATCTCAGCTTCACCGGCGCGGATGATCGCCTCCGCGTGATCCACCGTATTGATGCGCCCTACCACGATCAGCGGTTTGGTCACGCGACGTTTGATCGGCGCGTTCGACGCCATCTCGACGCCGAGAGGATCGTCCGCCGGGGCGATGAGCGTATGAAACCGCCAGTAAGAACCCATGTGCAGCGAGATATAGTCGACAAGCGGATCCACCCGTGCTGCGATTTCCGCCACCACGCTCGGCGTCAGACCGCCCGGCGTGAAATCCTCATTCGGCAGACGAACACCCACCACAAAGCCAGGGTCATTGACCGCGTCGCGAACCGCCGCGATGACTTCGAGCAGGAACCGCAGCCGGTTATCGAACGAACCCCCGTATCCGTCATCACGCTGATTCAGCGCCGGCGACAGAAACTCGTGAATCAGATAGCCGCTGGACGCGTGAATATCCACGCCGTCGAGTCCGCCATCCCGGCAGCGTCGAGCTGCCTGAGCAAACGCGTCGATGACCTCGTCAATCTGCGCCTTGGTCATCGCAAAGGGCACGACGCCCTGCTGGAAATTGGGAATCGCACTCGCGCCCCAGTTGTCCGGACCACGCGCGCCGTAGCTCGCGCCCGCGTGATAGATCTGCTGAAACAGCACGGTGCCGTGTGCGTGAATACGGCTGCTGATCTCGCGGTAATACGGCAGCACGTCGTCGGACCAGAGCGGAACCTGGCTCGCAACACGGCGATGCACACCCGTCGCTTCGAGCGTAATCATGCCGACGCCGCCCGCCGCTCGCGCCTCGTGATAGGCGATGGCAGCCTCGCCGGTTAGAAGCGTCCCATGCGCGGAACGCACGATCCGATTGGGAATCGTCGCCCCGCCCACCGCGAGAGGACTGAACACGTGTGGATATCGCTCTTGACCCGTCATCATCCCCCCCGCCCTATCCCGAAACCCGCGCCACTGGACAACAGGCGTCCGTCTGTTAGCGCGGCAAACCCGTAATCATGCCGCCATCGACGATCATCTCGGTGCCCGTGATGTAGCGACTGTCATCGCTCGCCAGATACAACGCCATGTTGCCCACGTCGAGCGACGGATCGCCGATGCGGCCGAGCGGCAGATAGCTCTCGATGTGCCGTTGCGCGGCAGGCTCATTACCGCCGGCACGCATGGCTGAACGCAGCATGGGCGATTCGACGATGCCCGGATGGATGCTGTTGCAGCGAATCTGGTGGGGACCACCGTCAAGGGCCACCGCGCGGCTCAGCATTCGCACGCCCCCTTTACTCGCGCAGTAGGCAGCCCCGCCCATCTGGCCGCGCAGCCCCGTCACCGAGGAAAGATTGATGATGGAACCACCGCCGGTAAGTTTCATGTGTCGAACGGCGTGCTTGCAGCCGAGAAAGACGCCGACCAGATTCACATCAAGCACACGCTGAAACTCGTCGAGCGCCGTGCTGTCGACCGGCGCAGACGAAAACACCCCGGCGTTGTTCACCAGAACGTCGAGGCGACCGAAGGTTCGCACGACGTCATCGAGCGTGCGCTCCCATTCTGGCTCAGAGCGCACATCCAGGTGCTTCCACGCCACGACGTCCGGGTAGGGTTTGCCCGGCTGATCGACGAGATCCGCGACGATGACCCGCGCACCCTCTTCCACAAAGCGCCGCACGATGCCGGCGCCGAGCCCGGAGGCGCCGCCGGTGACGACCGCCACCTTCCCCAACAACCGATCACCCATGGACCTTAGCCTCCCCGTTGCTGCCAGCCTTCCGCCGCGGCAAGTGCCTTTCGATACGCGGGCAGGCAGGCCGCGAGGCACAAGAACGCGATCCCGTAGTTGATCACCGCAAGCAGCGAGATGGATTTGCCGAGTGCAAGCTCGCTGCCGAACACGTAGTCACTGATCATGGCGGGCAAGGACGGCGCGAAGGTATAAGAGAGAAAGCTGACGGCGACCAGGTAGAACGCCACCATCTGCCCGCGCAGCTCGTTGGGCGCAATCGCCTGCAATGTCGACATCATGAGCCCTGAGGGCATCGCCATCAGCAGCGTCACGGGAACGAGCAACCAGAGCGCCTGCTTGCCATCGGGAATGAGCGTGAACGCGGTGCCGAGTGGCAATAACAAAAGCGCGCACCACATGACGATGCGCAGCGTCGCGTCACTGCGGCCCGCGGCCATCCAGCGGCCTGCCCAGATCCCCGCACCGACGCTACCGATAATGCCCACCACCATGGCAATGGACCCATAGGACAGCCCGATCTCGGTACGGGTCCAGCCGTGGTTACGAACGTAATACTCGACCAGCCAGGAGAAGAGCGAAAAGCCCTGGGTCGACAGGCACAGATAAGCCGTGAACATGAGCGTGAACAGCGCACCGCGCGATTTGATAAACGTCCACACCTCGCTCCACGGTACGCTCGTCTCGTCTGCGCGCAGACGACCCTGGCGCGCTGGCTCCGACATGGTCAACACCAGTAAAGCCACCAACAACCCCGGCAGCCCAACCACGATGAAGACCATCTGCCAGGAGAATACCTCGCCGAGAAGTGGCAAAACCATGCGCGGGGTTGCTTCGAGATAATCGATGAGCGGCCCACCCAGCATGTTCGCAAGGCCTTGTCCGATGAAGGGTGCAGCGGAAACAAAGCCGATGGCAATCGGCAATCGATCGCGTGAGAAGAGATCGGCGAGCACAGAGTTGGCAGCAGGCCCCAGCGTTGCTTCGCCGATACCGACGCCCATCCGGGCAAGGAACAACTGCCAGTACTGGTGCGCCATGCCGCAGAACGCGGTCATGACACTCCAGCCGGCAACACCCACGACCATCAGGTTGCGCCGGTTACCACGATCCGACCAGCGCCCCATCGGCACCGACATCACATTGTAGAAGAGCGCAAAGGCGAGACCCATGATGAGCGAGATTTGCGTATCGCTGATCCCTCCCAGGTCTCGTTTCACCGGTT
>DMUF01000167.1:0-128 GCA_003476445.1 Gammaproteobacteria bacterium
AGACACTGCGTCGCCAGCACGTGTTCTACCTCGGAGGTACCAATACCCTGTGCAAGGCAAGCGAAGGCGCCGTGAGTGGATGTGTGCGAGTCGCCACATACAACGGTCATGCCCGGCAGCGTGGCGCC
>DMUF01000167.1:384-13211 GCA_003476445.1 Gammaproteobacteria bacterium
GTCATGCCCGGCAGCGTGGCGCCCTGCTCCGGACCCACGACATGCACGATGCCCTGGCGCTGATCCAGAATATCGAACTGCTGTATCCCCCAGGTGCGACAGTTCTGGTCGAGCGTGACCACCTGCTCGAGCGCAATTGGATCCGCAATGCCACCGAGCCCCTGGTCCCGACGATCCGTGGGAACGTTGTGATCCGGCGTCGCGAGATTGGCGTCGATGCGCCAGGGCCGGCGCCCTGTCAGCGCAAGTCCTTCGAACGCCTGCGGCGAAGTTACCTCGTGCAGCAGCTGCAGATCGATGTACAGCATGCTCTGCCCATCGGCACGCTCACCCACGAGGTGATCCGCCCAGACCTTGTCATACAGCGTCGGCATGGCAAAACCCATTCCTATGAGATCGGGACGAGATGGTAGGATCCACCTTCACATAAAACAAATTCATTATTTTTATTCAGACGATGCTTAGTCTTAATGATTTGACCGCGTTTCTCGCCGTTGCCGAGCTGAAATCGTTCTCGCGGGCTGCCGAGCACCTGCACCTTACGCAGCCAGCAATCAGCAAACGGGTCCAGTCGCTCGAAAGTTTGCTCGGCGCGCCGCTGTTCGACCGCGTGGGAAAGCAGGTTTATCTCACTCCCGCAGGAACAGCCCTGCTTCCCCGCGCAGAGTCGCTGCTGCGCGCTGCGGAAGACACTCGGCGCCTGATTACCGATTTGGGCAACACCGTCAGCGGTGTGCTGCATCTGGTGACCTCTCATCACGTCGGTTTGCATCGCTTGCCCCCGGTTTTGCGCGCCTTCACGCGCGAGTACCCCGACGTACAGTTCGATATACGATTCGAAGACTCGGAGGCAGCCCATGATCTGATCCGCCGTAATGCGAGCGAGATTGCGGTTGTAACTCTGAACCCCAGGGGAGCCGCAGACCTCGAATCCCTTACGCTCTGGCATGACCCGCTCTGCTTTACCGTGGCTGAAGGTCACCCGCTCGGTGCAATACGGCATCCGCTTGATTGCGCCGCGCTGGCGCGGGAACGCCCCGTTCTGCCCGGGTCATCGACCTTCACCGGACGCATTGTGAGCGACGCGTTCGCCGCCGAAGGCATCACGCTCACACCCAATCTGTCGACGAATTATCTCGAGACGATCGCGATGCTCGTGGGGATCGGCTTAGGGTGGAGCGTACTGCCACGTACCATGATTCGCCCGCCGCTGCGGGAGCTCGCGACGACCCTGCCGCCGCTCGCGCGCACGCTCGGCTGCCTGACTCACCCGCAGCGTCAGCTGTCGAGCGCGGCGCGGGCGTTTCGTCAGGTATTGGCTACGTACGCGGACCCCGAGTTCAGGACGTCTGACGATCTTGTTCCGTAACCTGTCCGCGATCGCGGATCAGATGATCCATAAGCACTAGCGCAACCATGGCTTCGGCAATGGGTACGGCACGAATACCTACGCAGGGATCGTGTCGCCCCTTGGTCACAACGTCGACCGCATTGCCGAAACGGTCTACGGAACGCCCCGGCGTCGTAATGCTGGACGTGGGTTTGAGCGCCAGGCGCGCCACGATGTCCTGACCGGACGAGATTCCGCCGAGAATGCCCCCGGCGTGGTTGGACAGAAATCCATCCGGTGTCATCTCGTCTCGGTGCTGTGTGCCACGCTGGGTGACGACGTCAAAGCCATCGCCAATGCCCACGGCTTTCACGGCATTGATGCTCATGAGCCCAGCAGCAAGATCGGCATCAAGACGACCGAAGACGGGCTCCCCGAGCCCCACCGGCACGCCCGATGCGACGACCGTCACCTCCGCCCCGATCGAGTCGCCGTCACGTCGCAGCTGCTCGATCAAGGCGGCAATCTCGTCATTTCTCTCCACATCGGGACTGAAGAACGGGTTTTCGTCCACACGATCGATATTCAACGGGGCAAGACGAATCGAACCGATCTGGCTGAGATAGCCCCGCACGGTGACCCCTGCGCGACTGGAAAGATACGCCCTGGCAATCGCGCCGGCTGCCACGCGCATGGCTGTTTCTCGCGCCGAGGATCGGCCACCGCCGCGGTAATCGCGCTGACCGTACTTGTGGTGATAGGTGAAGTCAGCGTGAGCTGGGCGGAACAAGTCCTTGATTGCGCTGTAGTCCTTGCTCTTCTGATCGACGTTTTCGATCAAAAGACCAATCGGGGTGCCGGTCGTAAACCCCTCGAAGACGCCGGAAAGAATACGCACGCGGTCGGGTTCATCGCGCTGGGTCGTGAACCGCGACTGTCCTGGGCGACGACGGTCCAGGTCGCGCTGAAGACACTCCTCCGTGAGCGGCAGTCCCGGCGGGCAGCCGTCAACAATGGCACCCAGCGCAGGACCATGACTCTCCCCGAAGGTTGTCACCGTGAACGCCTGTCCGAAGGTGTTTCCCGCCATGCCGGATGCCTCATTTCGCGAGCGCGCAGTATGGGAAGCGCGATCCGCCGTCGCAAGCCGCGCGCGCGGGCGACGCGGGGGCACCCAGACGCGAGGCGTCTCAGCGAGACTGCAGCCCCATGTCAGACCCCGTCAAAAGAAAGACGCCCTCGCCACCGGTCGGAAGCGTCGGCCAGACAAATGGCCAGGATTCGCTCGCCTGAAGGGCAGCGGCGCTTGCTCCGACTTCGCAAATGAAGCAGCCGTCCGGCGCGAGATGTCTCACCACCTCGGACAGGAGTCGCCGCACCAGGTCGTTGCCATCAACGCCTCCGGCGAGACCGAGCGCCGGTTCATGGCGATACTCCTGGGGCAGCGCGGCCATGTCGCCGGCGTCCACGTACGGTGGATTGGAGACGATCAAGTCGTAGCGCTCGGTATTCTCGAGCCGGGAAAGCAAGTCTGATTCGATGACCTCCACGCGATCTTCGAGACCGTGTAGCGCGACGTTCCTGCGCGCAAGAGCCACCGCAGCCGGGTTGATGTCGATCAGGGTCACCCGAGCCTCAGGCCAGACATGGGCGGCAAGGATCCCGATACAGCCCGAGCCGGTACACACGTCAAGAATCGTTTCGGGTGCTCGCACCAACCACGGCTCAACTTCTTCCACCAGCAGTCCGCCGATAGGCGAGCGCGGAATCACAATGCCAGGCTCGATCAGAAACTCGAGTCCGAGGTACTGGCAGCGGCCAAGCAGATACGCGAGGGGAATACGTTCCACCATGCGCCGACGGGCAAGCACGCGCACGCGGGCCGCGACGTCGTCGGACACCGGAGCGGCCAAACGTTCGCGGTCATCCGCTTCACCGGACACGCCGAGCACCAACGCGACGGCTTCGTCCCAGGCATTGTCAGTGCCGTGACCATAGACCAGGGGCGCAACCTCGAAGCTCGCGTGCACTTCCGCGATGAGCGACGCAACGGTGCTTGCGCTCACCAACGACCCCTTGCAGGTAGCACCAGTTCGACCCTGCTGTCTCCTGTCATGGGTCGGGGTACGAGCGGACCGACACCAAACGCCTTTGATTTCAGTTCGGGGCGGGCCTCAGACAGCGAGGCTGCGACCGTATCAGCGCATCCACCAGCCGCCGTGACCAGCGTCTCCGGCAGCGCTGCACCACCGACATGACAGACCACCCAGATCGGCTCTGGACCGAGCGCTCGCGCAAGCTTCGCCATAGGCGCCAACGCTTGCGGGGTCAGGGTGCCGTCAACGGCGGGCTTAAGACCCGGAATCACTGCCCAGCGCTGAGCGCGAAGCTGGAGCGCGACGATGGTCGCCACATCAGGACTTTCGCCATCGCGCGGAGTGATCACGCGCAAATGACTGTAGACCCGGCGGTTGCCCCGCTCGATCGAATAGACGGCGATAAGCTTGCCATCGCGCACCCACGCCGCATACGCCTGGCGAGCGTCTGGACCATAAAGAAGTGAACTGCCGAAGAGCGCGTTAGCCCACTCGCTGCTGCGACCGCAGTCCCGCCCGCTGCACCGGTAGACCAGGGTTCCCTCGAGCAATCGCGCGTAGTGATCGACCAGCGCGAGTGGATCCGTGCCGGCGGGAAAGCGATAGGTAATGGCCTCGACGGTGCCCTCGGGTCGCAGTGCGTTTGCTCCCCTGACATCCCGTTCCAGCCGATCCAGACGCCCCATCATGAACGTCTGTACGGCGGAGGGCTTGCCGGCAACACGATCCACCGTATCGGCATGGGCGGGCGCGGAAAGCCCGAGCGGTGCAGTATCGATCGCATCAAGCGCTTGCGCGAACGCTCCGGGGACCGCACCGCACAACAGAGAAGTAACACATAGCAGCCGACACGGAAGCAGCCGACACGGAAGCAGCCTTCGAGCAGAGGCTCGACGTGTACGAGCAACGTCGCCTGCCTTGGTCAAAGCGGATCCCGCGCGCAAGAACAGCCAGTGGCACACATCCATCAGGGGACTCATGGAACACCCCATATCAGGCGGACGCGCCCATGTACGCCTGCCCGCCAAGCTCGGAAGGGCGCGCAAATTCGACATCCACTGCCTGGCCGCCGGTCATTAGTTCCACAATCACGTCCTGAAGATGGGCTTGTTCGAACATCAAACGGTACAGACCAGAGGCCAGCGGCATGTAAACGCCAAGGCTTTGGCTGCGCCGATGGACGACCTCGAGCGTATTGACGCCTTCTGCCAGCTTGCCGAGATCGGCAATGGCTGCCTCGAGCGGTAAGCCTTGCGCCAGACGCACACCCAGCTGGTAGTTGCGACTGAGCGGGGAAGAACAGGTCACCAGAAGATCACCGACACCTGCAAGCCCGAGAAACGTGAACGGATTGGCGCCCAGTGAGACCGCAAGCCGACTCATTTCCGCAAGACTGCGGGTAATGAGCATTCCGAGCGTGTTCTGCCCTACCCCAAGCCCGCCAGCGAGCCCGCAGGCGATGGCGTAAATGTTCTTGAGCGCACCGCCGAGCTCTACCCCATAAACGTCGTCATTGGCATAAACCCGAAAGGTCTTGCTGCGCAGCACCTGCTGCACCCGCTCCGTGAGTTCGGAGGAACGACTGGCGATCACCGTGCCGGTGAACTGCCCATCGGCAATTTCCTCGGCAAGATTAGGACCGCTCAGTACGCCAATCCGATCTTGCGGCAGATAATCTTCCAGCACTTGGCTCATGAGGCGAAAGCCATCGGCTTCGATGCCCTTGGTGGCGCTCACGACCATGGCGTGCGCAGGAGCCGCCGCCGCAATGCGTGCGGAAACAGCGCGGAACGACCCGCTGGGCACCGTGACGAAAATCAGCCCGCTGTCGCGCAATGCGACCGCCAGATCAGCCGTGGGGTGCACGAGCGACTCGAGCCGATGACCGGGAAGATAGCGTCGGTTTTCACCGGTTTCGAGGCAATCAGCGACCTGGGTCGGGTCGCGCATCCACAGGTGCGTGACGTGACCGTTGCGGGCGATGATGTTGGCGATGGCGGTGCCGAAATTGCCACCGCCGAGAATCGCGATATTCATCGTCGCATGCTAGCTGGCGAGCATCTTGAGCAGCAAATGATTCACTCGCGTGACGTACGCAGCCGGGTCAGTGAGCGTGCCACCACCCGCCAGCGTCGCTTGATCGAGCAGTACGAGCGCAAGCTCACGGAACTGGTCCTCGTCAGGCTCGGCATCAAGGCGCTGGATCAGCGCATGCTCGGGGTTGTACTCGAACTGCGGCTTACTGTCTGGCAGCGGCTGCCCGGTCGCTTCCATGATTCGTCGCATCTGCGGGCCCGGATCGAATTCGGCGAGCACCAGACACGCCGGCGAGTCCTTGAGCCTGCGACTCGGGCGGACCTTCTCTACCCGATCGGCAAGCGCGGCCGCGATGCGCTCCGCAAGCGGTTCCGTGACGTCGTCCGACGCCTTGGGCGCTGACTCACCCGGCAGCACCAGGTCGGCCCGAGCGATATCCTGAAACGACTTTTCGCGGTAATTCTGCAGGTTGCCCATCATCCATTCATCGATGCGCTCATGCAGCAGCAGAACCTCAATACCGCGCTCACGGAAAATCTCGAGATGGGGACTTTGTCGGGCTGCTTCCCAGGAGTCGGCTACGAGGTAATAGATTCGATCCTGTCCTTCCACCATTCGATCGATATAGGTGTCGAGACTTACCCTCCCCGCGCGCTCTGGCTGGCGAGTCGTGCTGAACCGAAACAGTTTGACGAGCGCTTCCCGGTTGGACACGTCCTCGCCAACGCCTTCCTTCAGGACATTGCCGAACGCGTCCCAGAACGTGGCGTAATCCCCGGCGGTTTCGGACGGCGTGCCTTGCGCTGCGGCGTCGTTAGTCGCCGTTGACTCAGCAGCTTTGTCAGCCGTGCTCTGCAGGAGCGCGAGCACCCGCTTGGTCAGCGCATTACGAATCGTCGTCACGCGGTCGTCCTGCTGCAGAATCTCGCGTGACACGTTGAGCGGCAGATCGTTGGAGTCCACCACACCCTTCACGAAACGCAGATACAGCGGCAGAAACTGCTCCGCTTCATCCATGATGAAGACACGTTGCACGTACAACTTCAGACCGCGCGGGGCATCGCGATTCCAAAGCTCAAACGGCGCGGTCCTGGGGACGTACAGCAGACTCGTGTACTCGAGCTTGCCCTCTACGCGGTTGTGGCTCCACACCAGCGGATCGCCGAAGTCGTGCGAGATATGCCGATAGAACTCTCGGTACTCGTCATCCCCGACCTCACTGCGGGAACGAGTCCACAGTGCTTTGGCAGCGTTTACCGTCTCCCATTCGGGTGCGGCTTGGTCGACGCCCGCATCGTTGTCCGCAGGAGCGGCTTTACGCATGCATACGGGCACGGCGATATGATCCGAGTAACGGCGCACGACTCCACGCAACCGCCAATCATCGGCAAACTCGAGCGCGTCCGGCTTGAGCGACAACACGACGCGGGTACCGCGGGCAAGCCCTTCCGCTGGCTCGATGGTGAAGGTGTCCTCTGCCCGCGAACGCCAGCACCAGCCTTCATCGCTGCCGGCCGCGCGGCTGAACACAGCCACCTCATCAGCCACGATGAACGCGCTGTAGAAACCAACGCCGAACTGCCCGATCAGCGCCGCGTCGCGCTTTTCCTCGCCACTCAGGCGCGCGATGAACTCTGCCGTGCCCGAACGCGCAATCGTGCCCAGGTGATCGATAAGCTCCTGCCGGGACATGCCGATGCCATTGTCGGCAATGGTCAGCGTGGCCGCTGCCGCATCGGTTTCAAGCGTGATCGCATAGTCCGTGTCGTCGCCGACGAGGGATGCATCTGCAAGCGCGCGAAAGCGCAGCTTATCGATCGCGTCGGAGGCGTTGGAGATCAACTCGCGCAGAAAGATCTCGCGATTCGAATACAGCGAATGAATCATGAGCCGAAGCAGCTGCCGCGCTTCGGTCTGGAATCCGTGGGAGGTTGATTCGGCGGCCGCGCCGCCAGTGTGGGTCTCGGTCATGTGCGCTCACCTCGTACTCTGCAGGCCCGGTGATCCCCCGCAAGGGTCACCAGGTGTTCAGGTCGGCGGAACCCCGCCGACCCGTGCAGGATGGGCGCAAGTTCTCGAATATCAAGCCCAGCCGGTCACTTCTGCGAGTGCATCGCCTATGTCAGCGAGACTGCGAACCGTGCGCACGCCCGCGCGCTCGAGCGCCGCGAACTTATCAGCTGCCGTGCCCTTGCCTCCGGCAATGATCGCACCGGCGTGACCCATGCGCTTGCCTGCAGGCGCGGTCACCCCCGCGATGTAGGAGACGACCGGCTTGGTGACGTTCGTACGGATGAACTCCGCGGCTTCTTCTTCGGCCGAGCCGCCGATCTCGCCCACCATCACGATCGCCTGGGTTGCCGGGTCTTCCTGGAAGAGCTTCAGGATATCGATGAAGTGGCTGCCAGGGACCGGGTCACCACCAATACCGACGCACGTGCTCTGACCGAAGCCGCGGTCTGTCGTCTGCTTGACCGCTTCATAGGTCAGGGTGCCGGAGCGGGACACGATACCGACCTTGCCAGGCAGGTGAATGTCGCCCGGCATGATGCCGATTTTGCACTCACCCGGGGTGATAACACCCGGGCAGTTCGGTCCGATCAGTCGCACGCGAGTGGTATCGAGATACGCCTTGACCGCCAGCATGTCGAGCGCCGGAATGCCTTCCGTGATGCAGACCACAAGCTCGATACCGGCATCAACCGCCTCGAGAATGGAGTCCTTGCAGAACGGCGCGGGGACATAGATGACCGACGCCGTGGCACCTGTGGCCTCAACGGCGGAGCGAACGGTGTCAAACACCGGCAGACCGAGATGCGTGGTACCGCCCTTGCCGGGAGTAATACCGCCCACCACCTGGGTGCCGTACTTGAGTGCCTGCTCGCTGTGCAGCGTGCCCTGGGCTCCGGTGAAGCCCTGGCAGATCACTTTGGTGTTCTTGTTGATCAGAATGCTCATGACTTACCCCCGCGCCGCTGCAACGGCCTGATCCGCAGCGTCCTTCAGGCTCTTCGCCGCAATGATGTTGAGACCGCTTTCTGCCAGCCGCTGACGGCCGCGGGCGGAATTGTTGCCTTCGAACCGGACCACGACAGGGACCTTCACGCCGACTTCTTCGACCGCGCCGATGATGCCGTCAGCGATGGTTTCGCAGCTCACGATACCGCCGAAGATGTTGATGAGAACGGCTTTCACGTTGTCATCGGACAGAATGATCTTGAACGCCTCGCCCACGGTCTTGCGGGTTGCGCCGCCGCCGACGTCGAGGAAGTTGGCCGGCGCACCGCCCGCCAGCTTGACGAGGTCCATGGTGCCCATCGCGAGACCGGCACCGTTCACCATGCAGCCGATGTTGCCTTCAAGCGCGACATAGTTGAGGTTGAACTCGGCAGCCTGCGCTTCGCGTGCGTCCTCCTGGGACGGATCGTGCATCTCGGAGACGCGCTTCTGGCGATAGAGCGCGTTGCCGTCGATGTTGAGCTTGGCGTCCAGACAGTGGATGTTCCCCTCGGTGGTGATCACGAGCGGGTTCACCTCGAGCAGCGAGCAGTCGAGGTCGTGAAACAGCCGCGCGAGCCCAAGAAACAGATCGGTGAACTGGCGAATCTGCGGACCGCTGAGCCCCAGCTTGAACGCAAGCTCGCGACCCTGAAACGGCTGCGCGCCGGTATAGGGATTAATGGTCGCCTTCAGAATCTTTTCTGGCGTCTCTTCCGCGACCTTTTCGATCTCGACACCGCCTTCGGTGGATGCCATGAACACCACACGCCGGGATGCACGATCGAGTACCGCGCTCAGGTACAGTTCCTTGGCAATATCGGTGCAGCTCTCGACGTAGATCTTGCTGACCGGCTGCCCTTTCTCGTCGGTTTGGAACGTCACCAGGTTCTTGCCAATCCAGCGCTCGGCGAAGGCGCGGACTTCATCAAGGCTGTCGGCCAGCTTCACGCCGCCCGCCTTGCCGCGACCGCCCGCGTGCACCTGGACCTTGACCACCCAGCGGTTGCCGCCGATCTTCTGCGCCGCCGCCACCGCTTCATCGGCGGTATCGACGGCGTAACCCTGCGATACCGGCAGACCGTAGTCGCGGAACAGGCTCTTCGCTTGATACTCGTGTAGGTTCATGTTTCCCGTTTCCTGATAGATCGATCAGATTTCCTTCGTCAACCGCGCTTCTTGCGGTTGACCATATGGATGGCGTGACCGGCCACCCCGAGCGCGGCTTCGTGCAGCGCTTCCGACAAGGTCGGATGCGCGAACATCGTGAGCCCAAGGTCTTCAGCGCTGGCATCGAATTCCATCGCAATGACGGCCTGGGCGATGAGCTCCGACGCCTGCGCACCCAGCACGTGGACACCGAGCACACGATCGGTTTCGGCGTCCGCGAGAATCTTCACCATGCCCTGTGTGTCGTTCGCGGCGAGCGCTCGGCCGCTGGCTGCGAACGGAAAGGCGCCGACGTTATACGGTCGACCGTCTGCCTTCAATTCCTGCTCGGTCTTGCCTACCCAAGCGAGTTCCGGATGGGTGTAGATGACCGACGGCACCGCGGCGTAGTTCACGAGCGGCTTGTGACCTGCGATGCGCTCCGCAACCATGATGCCTTCCTCCATGCCCTTATGAGCGAGCATGGGGCCTCGAACCAGATCGCCGACGGCCCAGACGCCCGGGCAGCCGGTCGCACAGTATTCGTTGACCTCAATGAAACCGCGCTCGTTCCGAGTGACGCCGGCGTCTGCGGCCAGCAGACCCTCCGACTGCGGACGACGCCCGACCGCCACGATCAGTCGGTCCACCTCGAGGCTCTGAGTGCCAGACGCATCTTGCCAGGTGAGCGCAACGGTTCGCGCATCGCCGCTGCCTTGCACACGCGCCTCGGTCACACGGGCTCCCAGCCGAACATCCAGGCCCTGCCCGCGGAAAATGCGCAATGCATCGCGCGCCAGCCGCTCGTCTGCCATCGGCAGGAAGTCCTCCAGCGCTTCGAGCACCACCACCTGCGAGCCAAGACGACTCCACACGCTGCCAAGCTCAAGCCCGATCACGCCCGCACCAATCACGCCGAGGCGACCCGGCACGGCGGGGAACGAAAGCGCGCCGGTCGAGTCGACCACGATGTCGTCCACCAGCGGCGCCGGCGGAATCTGCACCGGGATCGAGCCCGCGGCGAGAATGACGTGCTTCGCGGAGAGACGCGCAACCGCGCCGTCACGCGCCGTGAACTCCACCTGACGATCGGCGAGCAGTCGCCCGGACCCGGCCAGCGCGGTCACGCCGTTGCCCTGAAAGAGCTGCGCGATTCCGCCTGTCAGTCCCTTAACCACCGCGTTCTTGCGCGCCATCATGGTGGGCACATCGATTTCCACCGCGCCCGTGCGAATACCCAGCTCGGCAAACCCGGTGCGCGCCTCGACGAACTTGTGCGACGCGTCGAGCAACGCTTTGGAGGGGATACAGCCCCAGTTGAGACAGGTGCCCCCAAGAATGGGCTCCCCGGCGTCATCTACCGATCGGTCGATACAGGCCGTGCTGAGTCCAAGTTGAGCGGCGCGAATCGCCGCGTGATAGCCAGCGGGGCCGGCACCGATGACGATGACGTCATAAGCGTCTTGCATGTTCATAGCTCCAACAGAATGCGGGCCGGGTCTTCCAGGAGATCCTTGATCGTGACCAGAAACCGCACCGCCTCCTGACCATCGATGAGGCGGTGATCATAGGACAGCGCGAGGTACATCATGGGACGAATGACCACCTGCCCGTCGATAGCCACCGGTCGATCCTGAATCTTGTGCATGCCGAGGATACCCGTTTGCGGCGGATTCAGGATGGGGGTTGAGAGCAGCGACCCGAAAATTCCCCCGTTGGAGAGCGTGAAGGTGCCGCCGGACATATCCTCGATGGCGAGTTTTCCATCGCGGGCGCGACGGCCGAAATCGTTGATCTGGTCTTCGATCTGGGCCAGACCGAGTGCGTCCGCATCGCGGATGACCGGCACGACGAGCCCCCGGTCGGTGCTGACGGCGACGCCAATGTCGAAATAGCCGTGATAGACGACGTCATTACCATCGATGCTCGCATTCACCGCGGGAAAGCGCTTCAGCGCCTCAACGCTTGCTCGGACGAAGAACGACATAAAGCCGAGCCGTGTGCCGTTGTGGCGCTTCTGAAAGGCATCCTGATGACGCGATCGCAGCGCCATGACCGCCGTCATGTCGACCTCGTTGAACGTGGTAAGCATCGCGGCTGTCTGCTGCGCTTCTACCAGTCGCCGCGCGATGCTCGCCCGTAAGCGGGTCATTGGGACGCGCCGTTCGACCCGCTCGCCGGGAATGACGCGCAGCTCGGACCCCGTCGCGACGTCGATGGCTGCACCGGGCGCGGCAGCGGTGACCGGAGGTGCGGCTGTGGTTGTCGCGGCAGACGCCGCGACCGCGCGCTGAATATCATCTTTGGTGATGCGACCGTCGCGACCGGAGCCGGGCACGGCGCGCATGTCGATGCCGCTCTCGTCAGCGAGCTTCCGCGCGGCCGGGCTAGCGCTGGGGCCCTCACCCTGCGCCGCCGAGTGCTCACCGCGTTCGGCCGCGGTAGCAATTCCTTCCTCGAACTGCCCGATCTTTTGCTCGCTGAGCACCGTTTCCCCTTCGGGCACTAGAATCGCGACCAGCCGGCCGTCGGCGGGCGCGACAACCTCGAGCACTACCTTGTCGGTTTCGATCTCGACCAGCAGTTGGTCACGCTGCACCAGCGCTCCCTGAGGATGCAGCCAGCGCGCGATCGTGCCCTCACTGATGGACTCCGGAAAGGTCGGCGCTTTGATATCGATCGTCATAAAAGCATCACTCCCGTGCGAGCCCCAGCGCGTCTTCCACGAGACGGCGCTGCTGCGCATCGTGTAGACCCGGATGTCCGGCGGCTGGCGCGGCAAAGGCCTCGCGGCCCGCGTATTCGAGATAGAGGTTAGCGTCGTGCTGCTGAATGACACGTCGCATCTGGTGTTGGCTCGGATACCAGGCACCCTGATTGACCGGCTCTTCCTGGCACCAAACCACCTTTTCGAGGTTGCGATAGGGGCCAAGCACCTGCGCCAGCTCCGTCGCAGGGAATGGGTAGAGCTGCTCGAGGCGGACAATCGCCACATGCCCAAGGTTACGCTCGCGGCGCACCTCAAGCAGATCGTAGTAGACCTTGCCGCTGCACAGCACAAGGCGCGTGACACGGACTGGATCTAGCGGATCTTTCTCGGCCAAAACCGCGTGAAAGTGCCCGTCGAACAACTCTTCAAGACTCGAGACGGCAAGCCGGTGGCGCAATAAGCTCTTAGGAGTCAACGCGATAAGAGGCTTTCTTGCGGCGCGCATCAC
>DMUF01000167.1:13601-17657 GCA_003476445.1 Gammaproteobacteria bacterium
GCGCATAGCTGCAGGAATCGCTCAAGCCGCGCCGAAGAGTGTTCCGGACCGGCGCCTTCCTGACCGTGGGGCAGCAGCAGCGTGAGACCGCAAAGTCGCGCCCATTTGGTTTCGCCACTGGATATGAACTGATCGATCACCACCTGCGCGCCGTTGGCAAAGTCACCGAACTGCGCCTCCCAGACCACGAGTGCATTAGGTGCCGTGCTTGCATAACCGTATTCAAAGGCAAGCACTGCCTCCTCTGACAGGAGCGAGTCGTACACATCGAAGGCAACGTCATCGCGCAATTGCGCAAGCGCCGACCAAGCGGCACCGGTTTCCTGGTCGTGATAAACAACGTGTCGGTGCGAAAAGGTACCGACACCCACATCCTGACCCGTGAGGCGGACGGGATAGCCTGCATCCACGAGCGACGCATACGCCATGATTTCGGCGTAGCCCCAGTTGACGGGCGCTGTGCCGGCAGCCATGCGCGCTCGTTCCTCCCGCACCCGCTCCACCTGACGATGCAGCGAGAATCCATCGGGTAACGCGCCGACCCGAGCAGCAAGCTGCAGGAAATGCTCCCGCGGTAACCGCGTGTCAGCGGGCTCGGTCCAGGCTTTCCCCACGTAGGGAGACCAGTCGACGAACAACTGGGTGTCTGGCTGCTCAACGGTGCCCAAGGCGACCTGATGTCCGGATTCGAGCGACTGCCGATAGCGTTCAGCCATCGTCTCTGCTTCGAGCTGGGCAAGAACCCCCGACTTCACCAACCGGTCAACATACAGCGCGCGTGTCGTCGGCAGCTCCCTGATCCTGCGATACATGAGGGGCTGCGTCTTGGCAGGCTCTTCCGCTTCGTTATGCCCGCGGCGTCGATAACAGACCAGATCGATGACCACATCTTTCTGGAATTCCATGCGGTAATCGACCGCGAGTCGAGTGACGAAAAGAACCGCCTCCGGATCATCGCCGTTCACGTGGAAGATGGGCGCCTGCACCATCTTCGCAACTTCTGTGCAGTATTCGGTTGAGCGGGCGTCTTCCTGACGGTGCGTGGTGAAACCTATCTGATTATTCACAATCACGTGAATCGTGCCGCCGGTGCGGAACCCGCGAGTCTGCGACATCTGGAAGGTTTCCATGACGACGCCCTGCCCCGCGAACGCAGCGTCTCCGTGTATCAGGATAGGCACCACTCGATCGCCGGTGCGATCCTGACGCCGGTCCTGGCGCGCACGAACCGAGCCTTCGACCACGGGTCCGACGATCTCCAGATGCGACGGATTGAACCCAAGCGCGAGGTGCATCTCGCCACCCGGAGTCATGACATTCGACGAAAAGCCCTGGTGGTACTTCACGTCTCCGCTGCCAACGGCATCGCGAGAAGGAGCGCGTCCTTCGAACTCTTCGAAGAGCTGGTGCGGCTGCTTGCCGAGAATGTTGACCAGCACGTTGAGTCGACCCCGGTGCGCCATGCCGATCACGGTCTCGAGCACGCCATGCACACCGAGGCGCTGCAGAGTTTCGTGCAGCAGCGGGATCAAACTCTCGCCGCCCTCAAGTCCGAAGCGTTTCGTACCGGGAAACCGGCCATGCAGATACTTCTCAAGCCCTTCGGCGGCCGTGAGTCGCTCGAGAATCACGCGCTGTTCCGCAGGTGACAGGTTCGGACGCGCGCGTACGGCCTCGAGCCGCTGCTGCACCCAGCGCTGCTCGCCCGCATCCACGATGTGCATGTACTCGGAGCCGATACTGCCGCAATACGTTTCCTCGAGCGCGCCGATCAGTTCGCTGAGGCGCGCCGACGGGGCACCAAACTGGAAGTTGCCGGGACTGAAGGACTCCTCGAGATGCGCAGGCGTAAGTCCATGATAGGCAAGGTCGAGGACTGGCATCGCGGGCCGCGCCATCAGCCCGAGCGGATCGATACGCGCACGCTTGTGACCCCGATGTCGGTAGGCGGCTATCAGATCCTGCACCTGCATCTGCAGACGCTGATGAACGGTCTCGACGCGGGTGCTTTCGCGGGCTGGGCGCGCCTTCAACCGATTTCGGCCGAGCCGCTCGAAGTACTCGATGACGCCCCGATGCGGGAGATCAGATGCCGCGTCCTTCGCGGCGAGTCCGGCGAAGTAGTCGCGCCAGCTTTGCGGCACGCGCTCCGCGTCCTCCAGCCACTCCTCGTAGAGAGCTTCCACGTAGGCCAGGTTGTTACCGTCGAGATGCGAGCTGTGGCGCATCCGCTCCATAAAGGACTCAGCCATCACCGATCCTCGCGTGAACGGTTGAAGCCATGAGAGAGGAGATCAAAAGAACCGTCGCCGGGACGCCCGAGCGCCCCGGCGCAAAGAAAATCAGGTGCCCTGCTGCAGTAGCATCGTGCGGATCTTGCCGATCGCCCGGGTCGGATTGAGCCCCTTCGGGCACACGCTCACGCAGTTCATGATGCCGCGGCAGCGGAACACGCTGAACGGGTCATCGAGTTCGGCGAGACGCTCCGCGGTCGCGGTATCACGGCTGTCTGCCAGAAAGCGGTAAGCCTGCAGCAGACCAGCGGGGCCGATGAACTTGTCCGGGTTCCACCAGAATGAGGGGCATGACGTCGAGCAGCACGCGCAAAGAATGCACTCATAAAGACCGTCGAGCTTTGCCCGGTCTTCCTGAGTCTGCAGACGTTCCTGCGCCGGCGGCGGCTTGTCATTAATCAAATAGGGCTTGATCTTCTCGTACTGGGCATAGAACTGGCCCATGTCCACGATCAGATCGCGGATGACCGGCAAACCGGGCAACGGCCTCAGCACCAGTTTGCCGCGCTTGGCGACTTCCGACACCGGGGTGATGCAGGCAAGACCGTTCTTGCCGTTCATGTTGATGCCATCTGATCCGCAAACGCCCTCGCGGCAGGAACGCCGATAGGACAGCGTGGGATCCGCTTTCTTCAGCAGCTCAAGCACGTCGAGAACCATGAGATCCTTGCCCTCGGGCAAGTCCACGGACATCTCTCGCATCTGTGGAACTTCATCCTGCTCCGGATTGTATCTGTAGACACTTACCTGCATGACTTCCTCTGAATGCCTGGTGGTATCGAATGGGTGCCGCGCAATCGCCCGACGACCCGATCAGTACTTACGCTCCGTGGGTTCGAAAGCCGGCATCGTTTTCGGTGCGAAATTCACCGCGCGCTTGCCGACGCTCTTCTCAAGCGGATTGTAGATCGAATGACAAAGCCAGTTCGCGTCGTCACGGGTCTCGAAGTCCTGCCGCGCATGAGCACCCCGGCTCTCCTTGCGCACTTCCGCGGAGATCGCGGTCGCTTCTGCCACTTCAAGCAGATTGTCGAGCTCCAGAGCTTCCATTCGCGCGGTGTTGAATACCGAGGACTTGTCCACCAGGTGCGCGCGTCCAATCCGTTCGCGCAGATCCGCGAGCTGGCGAATGCCTTCCTGCATGTTCTTCTCTGTGCGGAACACACCGAAGCTGTTCTGCATGACGGTCTGCAGTTCTTTCTTCAGGTCCTGTACCGACTCGCCGCCGGTGGAGGTGTTCCAGCGGTTGAGACGCGCCATGGCGTGTTCTATATCCGAGGACGACGCAGGACGATGGGACACGCCCTGACGCATGACTTCCTCGATATGCAGCCCGGCTGCGCGACCGAACACAACGAGATCGAGCAGGCTGTTGCCGCCGAGGCGATTCGCACCATGCACCGACACACAGGCAGCTTCGCCCGCCGCGTACAGACCATCGATCGCGATGTCCTCACCCGCGGTGCCCTGACGCAGCGCCTGGCCGTTCACGCCGGTCGGAATGCCGCCCATCATGTAGTGGCAGGTTGGCACTACGGGGATCGGCTCTTTGACCGGGTCCACGTGGGCGAACGTGCGCGAGAGTTCGAGAATGCCGGGCAGACGGCTGTTGAGCGTCTCTTCACCCAGATGATCCAGCTTGAGCAGCACATGATCACCGTTCGGACCGGCGCCCCGCCCTTCCACGATCTCGATGATCATGGAACGAGCCACCACATCCCGGCCTGCCAGGTCCTTGGCGGTCGGCGCATAGCGCTCCATG
>DMUF01000003.1 GCA_003476445.1 Gammaproteobacteria bacterium
TCGTAATTGCTCTCGAGGAGCACGCCGCTCAGACCCTGGAATTTTTCAATAACAAAGGGCGTCACGTGACCGAGATCGGACACAACGCCCAGCCGCACGTCGCCATGCGCGAAGATGAACTGGGTCGGCTCGCGTGCATCATGCGGCACGATGACCGGGGTGACCTCGATGTCGCCGATCTGAAATTGGCCGTGACTGTCGAACGCAGTGCCGATCAGTCGACCCGACGTTGCGCGCAGGGTGCCCCAGGAAGCGTGCACCGGAATGGCGTACCGATGCGCGAGCGCTGCCACGCCGCCGATGTGATCCGCATGTTCGTGCGTGACGAGAACGGCTGACAGATCACCGGGTCGTACGCCAAGGCGGCGCAGCCGATCCTCCGTCTGGCGCAGAGTGAACCCACAGTCCACCAGGATCAGCGTTCCGCCCAGTTCGATCAGGGTGCCATTGCCACGGCTGCCACTGCCGAGCGAGGCGAATCGGGTCAACTGGAAAACTCGCGCAAGAGCACCAGCACTTCCTGCCCGAACTCGCGGTCCAGCGGCTCGCCGTCGGGCGAGCGCGCGGAGACGACCTGGGAACCGTCTTCGGCGGGCTGCACGCGAATCTGCACGGTGGTGAGCTTGTCACCACGGAAAATCAGGCGACGGAACCACCCTCGCTTTTCGGCACTCTCGCCCACCTGCAGGTCAGCGGGGATGTTGATGACATAAAGACCCGCGGTCTCATCGTCGCTTTCGATGTCGATCTCGGCCCGCGCGATGGACTGGCCGATCGTCGCCCAGGCACGATCTGCATCCACGAGCAGCCGCAGCACGGGCTCGCCTTGCGCATCGCGATCCATATACGACTTCACGCCGCCGCCCATGCCGCGAGCAACCATCGAAACGGTCTGCTCCGACACGCGCGCGGCGATATAGGCCCCGAGCTCGTTCAGCATGCTCTGCTCGGTGTCAGCGTCGTGGGATACCGTCTGGAGCAGATCAACCAGCGCATCTGCCGACGGCGGACCGAACGCATCGTTCTCGTAGCGCACATGCACCTCGCTCGTGCGCTCGCGCAACCCCGGCTCCACGCGCAGGCGGATACGGTCCTTACCGCCCTCGAGTTTCGCCTTGTCTTTTCCGTCACGAATGACGGAACGCACGATATCGCGGTACGGCTGGTTCTCGATCTCGAGCCAGGCGCTATCAAGCCGACCTTCCGGGGGCATCTCAAGCGCGAGCGGCACCGCGTTCTCGGCGAGGAACTGCTTTACCTTGGGCCAGACGATGGTCGGATCCTCTGGGATGGCGAGCCATGCGCGATTGCCAAGACGCTGAATACGCACTTCATCGCGCGAGTCGTTGCCATGGATGGCATCCGGACGCGGGGGATCGTCTGCGAAATACTCGGGATTGAGCGGGGCCGGGATTACCGGAATGGGCGCGAGATCCTGAATGCGGTCGCTGTCGAGCCCTTCCGGAATGACAAGAGCGGGCGCTTCCTGCGATTCGAGATATTCCTTGTTGCGATCGACGATGAGGCCCTTGTCGTCAGTAAACCAGGAGCAGCCGCCGAGCACTGTCACCAGCAAAAGAATCCGCACACGCATTACAGGGCTCCCACGGTTTCAAGGCGGGCGCGCAGTTCAGCCCTGAGCGGCTCCGACAGTTCGAGCAAGGGCAGCCGAATACCCCGATCGATACGCCCCATGAGATACAGCGCCCACTTGGTGGGCGATGGGCTCGTCTCGCAGAACAGGATCTGGTGAATCGGCTGCAGGCGCGCGTCGAGCGCGTTGGCGCGAGCATCATCTCCCGCCAGTACAGCTTCGCAGAACTCAGACATTAATCGCGGCAGCACATTTGCGGTAACGGAAATGGTCCCCGTGGCACCAAGCTGCATCATGCGCAGCGTGAGGGCGTCTTCCCCCGACAGCACACAGAATTCAGACGGTGTGCAGGCGCGAATCGCCGTTACGCGGGCAGCGTCGCCGGACGCTTCTTTGACGCCCACGATGCGCGGCAGCTCCGCGAGCCGGCCAATGGTTTCGGGTTTGAGATCGCACGCGGTGCGCGGTGGCACGTTGTACAGCACGAGCGGAATATCGGTGACCGCGGCGATCGCTTTGTAGTGCTGATACAGACCTTCCTGGGTAGGACGGTTGTAGTACGGCGTCACCAGCAGACAGGCGTCGGCGCCATAGCTCTGCGCGGCCTGAGTCTGCTCGATTGATTCCGCCGTCGAATTGGAGCCGGTGCCCGCGATCACCGGCACGCGACCGGCCACGATCTCGACCGTGCGCCGGATGACGGCCAGATGCTCGTCGGTATCGAGGGTGGCGGATTCGCCGGTGGTGCCCATGGGAACAATGCCGTGGGTACCTTCGGCGATGTGCCATTCGAGGAGTCGTTCCAGCGCTGGCCAGTCCACCGCGCCGTCGGGCTGCATGGGAGTGACCAGAGCGACGATGCTGCCCTTGAACATGCTGCGGCTGCCTTGGTAGAACGCGTAGCGAGAACGGGCGACATGGTACTTGAGGGGCAGGTGGAGCGCCAAGCGAGCGCTTGGTGCGCGAGGCGCCGCAGGCAGCCCGCCTGAGTGCGGGGCAAGCGGCTGCGATCAGCCGGCTTTTTTGCGCAGCAGGTAGCTGTAGGTCGAATCGTCTCGGGTCGACTCGAGGAGCGCGTGTCCGCTCTGACGCGAGAAGACCTCAAAATCGCGCACCGAGCCGGGATCGGTCGCGAGCACGCGCAGCAGTCCGTGGGCCGGCAGAGCGTTAAGCGCCTGCTTTGCCTTCAACAGCGGCATGGGGCAATTGAGTCCGCGCACATCCAGTAGCTGCGCTTCTCCAGTGCCTGTCGAATCGTGTGCATTTGCCGTCATGCGACGAGATTACCGCGTGACCGCGCGCACGCCAATCGTGATTCGCACACCCGACAAGGCGAGCGCGCCACGCGCCACGAACCTCGGCTCGGGTATGATCCGCGCATGTCGAATACCGTCGTCAGATCGAACGTCTGCTCCGGTCGCGCGCTGGGGCACACCCTTGTCGCCGCCCTGCTGGCATTCGGCATTGGCACGGCACTGATGGTTCAACAAGCGTCTGCGGCTGCACCGGATGATCTGCCCGCGCTCGGCGATGCCTCCTCCAGCCTCATTTCGCCCACGCTCGAACGTGCCATCGGCGAGCAGTTCATGAAGCAGGTGCGCGCTGGGCTGCCGACGCGGGACGACCCGATCCTGCGGCACTGGGTTGTCTCGCACGTCCATGACCTCGCGCAATACGCTCAGCTTCGGGACAGTCAGCTGCAGGTAGTGCTCATCGACAGCGACGAGTTGAACGCCTTCGCAGCACCCGGCGGCATCGTCGGGGTGAATCTCGGCCTGTTCCTGCAGGCGGAGGACGTGCACGAATACACCTCGGTCATGGCGCACGAGCTTGCCCACCTGTCGCAGCGCCATTTCGCGCGCGGCATCGAGGAGCAACAGAAAGCGGCCGTGCCGGCCGTCGCCTCGCTCCTGGCTGCCATTCTGGTGGGTGCGATGGGGGGCGGTGATGCGGGCATCGCGGCTATCAGCGCGGCCCAGGCGGCATCGCAACAGAACCAGCTGCGCTACAGCCGCGGCCGGGAGACCGAGGCGGACCGCATCGGACTCTCGACCCTCGAGCTTGCGGGCTATGATCCGAACGGCATGGCGCGCATGTTCGAGCGCATGGAGCGCGCCTACCGATTTACCCGTCGACCCCCTGAGTTTCTGCTCACGCACCCGCTCTCCGAGCGCCGTATCGCGGACGCGCGGCAGCAGGCGCAAGCCTATGGAGAGCCCCCGCACCCTGATATCCCCGAGTACGGCATGATGCGCGCACGCGTGCAGGTGCACTACGCGAAAACGCCTGATGCCGCTGTGCGCCAATGGGAAAAATCGGTAAAGGAACGACCGGACAGCCCGGTTGCGCGCTACGGGCTGGCCCTCGCACTCACCCGGGCGGATCGTCATGACGAAGCCATCGCCATCGGCGACGCGATCTTCTCAACCGACCCGAATCGCGTGCTACCGCTCGCCAGCTACGCCGAGCTCTTGATCGAGGCAGACGCCCAGCCGCAGGCGCAAGCACTGCTCGAGCGCGGACTTTCGGTGAACCCGAACAACACCACGCTGAACCGGCTGTACGCCGAGTCGTTGATCCGCGCGCGGGATTACGCGCGGGCTCAGGCGGTGCTGCAGCGCCAGACGCGCATCGACAGCCAGGATATCGATGTCTGGTATGAGCTTGCGGAGGTTTCCGGCCAGGCCGGCGACATCATCAATGTGCACCGCGCGCGGGCGGAATTCTTTGCCTTGCGCGGCGGCTACGAGCGCGCGATTCAGCATCTCGAGTACGCGCGCCGTCTGGTGGACACGCGTGATCGTCCGCTACTCGCTCGGCTCGACCAGCGGTTGGATGACTTTCGCACCGCGCTCCGCGAAGCACGCTCCTGACCTGCAGCTACCTGAAAGGCAGCCGCCTCAGGGTCGGAAATCGAGCATGCGCTTGAGCGGCACCATGGCGCGGCGGGAGGTCTCCGCGTCTACATGAATCTCGTTCGCAGCCATGCCCGCCTCGTCGCGCAGCGTTTCTGCCAGCTGGCGGAGTTCGTTCATGGCCATCCACGGACAATGGGCACAACTGCGGCAGGTGGCACCGTCGCCCGCCGTCGGCGCCTCAATGAACCGCTTGTCCGGATTGCGCTGGCGTAGCTTGTGGAACAGACCGCGATCCGTCGCCACGATGAAGAGCCGATGCGGCAGTTCCGCCGCCGCGCGAATGATCTGCGAGGTCGAACCCACGGCATCGGCGATCGCGATGACGGCAGCGGGTGACTCCGGATGCACGAGCACGCCCGCATCAGGATAGAGCGCCTTCAGATCGAACAGCGCCTTCGCCTTGAATTCCTCATGCACAACGCAGGCGCCGCTCCAAAGCAGCATGTCCGCACCGGTCTGGCTCTGGATGTAGTGCCCGAGATGACGATCGGGCGCCCACAGGATCTTCTCACCGGCCGCATGCAGCCGCTCGACGATGGGCAGCGCGACACTGCTGGTCACGACCCAGTCTGCCATTGCCTTTACCTGCGCCGACGTATTGGCATAGACGACTACCTTGCGCTCAGGGTGCGCCTTGCAAAAAGCCTCGAAGGCATCTGGCGGACAGCTGAGATCAAGCGAACACTCGGCTTCAATCGTTGCCATCACGACGCGCTTGTCAGGCGACAGGATCTTGGCCGTTTCACCCATGAAGCGCACGCCGGCAACCACCAGCGTATCCGCTGCGTGATCGCGACCGAAGCGCGCCATCTCGAGGGAATCGGCCACGCACCCGCCGGTCTCCTCGGCCAGGTCCTGCACGTCCGCCTCAACGTAGTAGTGCGCGATAAGCACCGCGTTACGCGCCTTGAGCAGCGCCTTGATTTCGTCGCGCAGGCGAACCTTTTCCATGGGGTCGAGTTCTGCCGGGTGCACGATCGGCACCGCGCTCTGCGGCAGAGAGTAGTCTGGCAGGACAATGGGATTGCTCATGACGACTCGCTCTGGCTTTGCGACCGGGGAACGTATCATAGGG
Source organism: Gammaproteobacteria bacterium (assembly GCA_003476445.1). Lineage (GTDB taxonomy): Bacteria > Pseudomonadota > Gammaproteobacteria > Pseudomonadales > Azotimanducaceae > UBA7803. The sequence continues at coordinate 5,588 of DMUF01000003.1, forward strand.
CGTCGAGCGGAGACTCGCATGCCCCGGATCCTGTTCCTCGCGAGCACCACCGCGCTCGCCCACAACGACAATCACGAACGTTTGCCGGCAGCCTTTCGCGCTGCGGGGTGGGACGTCACCGTGCGCGATCACGACGAGGTTTACATCAGTGGCGGCAGGGTTTTCGCGGGCGCGGGGACAACGGTTGAAGACTTCAACCGGGTGTGGGTGCTGGGGCTCGGACGCGCGGCGACCTTTCTTGATCGCATGCAACTCCTCGAGCGGCTGCCACAGTCCGCGCTGGTCACGCCGATTCACGCGCTCGTCTATCAGCATGCCAAGTACGCGTGGTCGCACTACATGCCGGAAACCCACGGGGGACTTGATGCCGATGTGTTAGCTGCCTGCGCCGACGACGGCGATTGGGTGGTCAAACCTACCGCGGGCAGCTTTGGTCGCGGAGTGGTGCGGGTGCGCGGGCGAGAGGCGGCGCGCGCGGCACTTCAGGAAGCGACCGGAAAAGGTACGCGCTACGCCTTGCTGCAACGCTACGTGCCCGCCATCGAAGCCGGCGAGACCCGCTCGCTGATCGCTGGCGCGACCGTCATCGGCACCTATCTGCGCCTGCCAGGCAGGGATTTTCGTACCAATCTGAGCCAGGAGGGTCGACCCGAGCCTGCGACCCTCGACCCGAAGCAACGCGCCCTGCTCGCCCGGATTCACGAAGAGCTTCAGATCGCAGGGATTGGGTTTGCCGCCGTTGATCTCGCGGGGGACCAGCTGATGGAAGTGAACCTGGCGAACCCAGGCGGGCTTGGTACGCTGCAGCAGGTGTACGGGCGATCGTTCGATGCGGCGGTGGTCGAGGCGCTCGCGCCGCCGACTCAGTGAATGGGTTCTTCCGGGGCACGACGGGCGATTACCATCGCCTCCAGCTGATCCAGCGCCATCTGACGCTCGTCGATGCGGGAGATAACAAGCTTCAGCAGCTGATCGCGGCGCCGATGCTTGAGCCGACGATAAATCTCGAGCTTCACCTTGAGCCGCTCGAGTTCAGCGCGACACAGTTCAATCGCATCGTCGAGGGTCGGATTAACCGATTCCTCGGGATGTATGAACAGGGTTCGTTGATCGGTCACGCTGGGTAGCTCTCCGGGACTGGGGACGGCGTGAGCAGTCACGGCGTCGGTCCTCCTGAGCATAGTCCGGAATGCGCGCCGCGCCGCCGTGGCTGCCACTGATCTGTCTGGTCCTTGTGAGCAAGGTCAGCCGAACCGCAATCGAGGCGCCTTGCCTTTGCGGGCATCCGCCGTAGACTCCCTGGAAATAGCGCGTATGGGGGCGTGCATGGCCGTATCCGGGGGACCGCTTAGCGGCTTTCGTGTAATTGACCTGTCGGCCGTGGTCTCTGGCCCACTCACGGCGGCGCTGCTCGCCGATCAGGGCGCGGATGTGATCAAGATCGAGCGCACCGGTGCCGGTGACATCCAGCGCCACGTGGGCAGCAAGCGCAACGGTTTTTCCGGCTTCTTCCACGTCATCAATCGCGGAAAACGTTCACTGGCCCTTGATCTGGGAACACCGGAGGGGCGTGACGTCGTCCACGCGCTCGCGCGTGATGCTGACGTGGTGGTGCAGAATTTTCGTCCGGGCGTCGCCGATCGGCTCGGTGTCGGGTATGCCGCGCTCGCCGAGCGCAACCCACGCCTCGTCTATCTGTCCATCAGCGGCTTCGGGCAGACCGGGCCACGCGCAGGCGAGCGGGCCTACGATCCAATCATCCAGAGCTACGCCGGACTGACCGAAGTGCAGGGGCGGATCCACCTCGACCATCCGGAGCAGCCGGAACAGGTCAACATGCTACTGCTCGACAAGCTCACAGCCTGGACCGGCTGCCAGGCCATCACGGCGGCGCTGCTTGCGCGTTCCCGCACCGGGGTTGGACAGCACATCGAACTCTCTATGCTCGACACCGCGCTGGCGTTTTCCTGGGCCGACGTGGCTGCCGACCTGATACTGCAGGGTGACAGCATAGAGCAGCGCCCGCCGGTCGGTGCCTCGGGTTTCATGCATCGCTTTGCCGACGGCTGGGGCGCCAGCATGACGCTGTCAGACGATGAATTCGCCGGTCTGTGTCGCGTCTTCGCACGACCGCAGATCGCTGCGGATCCGCGCTTCGCAAGCGTGGACGGACGCATGCGCCACCGGCTCGAACTGCGCGCCCTGATGGACGGCGAGTTCGCCACCGTGGCCGCGGGAATGACCGTCAAGGAAGCCGCGGAGCGCATGCGGGCAGAGGAGGTGCCGTTCGCGCGCGCCCGACGCCTGGGCGAACTGCACGAAGACGAGCAGATCGTGCACAACCGCGTGTTCCGTGAAATCGACCATCCGGTGGCGGGCCGTCTTCGCGACGCGCGCCCGGCCCCGCTCTTTTCAGGCACGCCCGTGACGCCCGGGGGCCCAGCGCCGAGCGTTGGCGAGCATACGCGCCCGCTGCTAAGCGAACTTGGATTCACCGACGCGGTGATCGATGACTGGTACGCGCGCGGCATCGTGAGCTAACGCCCATGAGTCGCGTCCAGGGCATGTGGGCATCGCTCGCCTTTCGCGACTTCCGCCTGCTCTGGCTTGGCAGCCTGTGCTCGAACTTTGCCATGCAGATGCAGATGGTCGCGCGCGGGTGGCTCATCTATGACATGACGCGTTCGCCGATGGCGCTCACCTGGGTCATGCTTTCTTTCATGCTGCCCTCGGTACTGTTTTCTCTCGCCGGCGGCGTGCTCGCCGACCGCGTGCACAAGCGCTCAGTGATGATCGTGGCGCAGGTGCTCAATACCGCCGCAACCGTTGTTATGGCGGCGATGATCTACAGCGACCACATCGCGTTCAGCGATTTCATCCTGTTCGGGCTGTTCAACGGCACCCTGCTCGCCCTGAGCATGCCGGCCCGGTCGGCTATGGGACCTGAGATCGTTGGGCGCGAGCACATGGTCAACGCGATGGCGCTGCAGAGCAGCACGTTCAATCTCTCGCGGATTCTGGGACCCGCGATTGCGGGCGCGCTGATCGCGCTGCTTGCACACGGCGATACGACATCACGCACCAGCGTAGGCATCGTCTTCTTCATCATTGCCGGGCTCTACGCTGCCTCGATTCTGTGCACGTCGCTCATGCATCACCGCGGCAAATCCCCAGCGCGCGGGACCAGCGCGCTCGCCGATCTGCGCGAGGGCATCGCCTACATGCGCCGCGAACGCCTCGTGCTCGGGCTGATCGTGATGGGCTTCGTACCGATGACCTTCGGCTTCACCGTCACCTTTCTCATGCCCGCGTTCAATGCGGACGTGATTGGCGGCGGCCCGGATGATCTGGGTCTGCTGCTGACCGCCGCGGGCATGGGGGCGCTCGCAGGCTCACTCGGTCTCGCGCGCGCCGGCGATTTCTCGGGCAAAGGGCGTGTGCTGTTTCTGGCTGGCTACCTGTGGGGGCTCTTTGTCGTGGCCTTCGCGCTGTCGAACAGCCTGCCCGTGGCAATGCTATTTGCGGCAGGCAGCGGTTTCGTCGGCGCGGTCATGGGGTCGCTGAATATGAGCGTGGTGCAGCTCGCCCTGCCGGATGCCATACGCGGACGGGTCATGTCGATCATGATGATGACCCACGGTTTCATGCCGATCGCGATCATGCCGATCAGCGGCGCCGCCGAGCACATCGGGATTCACGAGGCCCTGACTGCCGCAGGAATCTGTCTCGGCATCAGCATGGTCGCCCTGCGCTGGTGGCTTCCGGAGCTCGCACGGATCGACCGCGGGCATCGCAACGAGGGCGCTCACGCGCAGCGGTGAAGCACCGCTTCCGCCGCCGCGCAGCCGGAACGAAAAGCACCGCCAAGATCACCGCTCGTAAACGCATCCCCCGCGATGACGATGGTCGGCGCTTGCGCGAGCACGAGGCATCCACCGCCGACTGGCGCGCGCGGGCGCGCGTAACGCCAGCCGTGCCCGAACAGCACCCGCACCGGCGCATCCATCCAGGGCTTGGCCGCCGCGATCAGCGCCGCGGCGCTCTGCTCGCGCGGCTCTTCCCAGTGCGCCGAGCTCCAGTCCGGCGTTGCGTGAACTGTCACTGCCGGGATCGCGGAAACACCGCGTGCCTGGTGGTTCGCGATCAGGGCTACCGTTTCATCATCTGGCTCAATCCACGCATCAGGCAGCGTGGGCGCGCGCTCGAGAACGGCGAGCGCGACCAGGCACGGATCGTACTCGATGCCTTCGAGCAGGCGGGTTTCCGCGGCATCCAGCGGCACTTCCCCCTGAGTGAGGAGTTCGAGCGCCTGAGGTACCGGTGCCGTAACGATGACGGCCCGAGCGGCAATGACTCGCCCTGACTCGAGCAGCAGCTGATGCTCAGGGCTTGCACCCCGCACGCACAGCACCCGTTCCGCGGTCAGGACCTCAAGCCCCGCGGCAAGCGACTTGGCAACGCTGGTCATCCCGATGCGACCAATCCAGCGACCGGCACGCCGTTCGAGCACGTTGGCGGGCAAGCCGCCTGCGAGCGCTGCCCACGCTCCCGCATTCGCGGCGTCGACCGCCTGAGCGCCGTGATCAACCGTCGCGCCCTCGATGCGCCGCGTGGCGACGCGTCCGCCCACGCCGCGCCCCTTGTCGAGCACAAGCACCGAAAGTCCTGCCGCCGCGAGCGCGCGCGCGGCGGTCAGCCCGGTGATACCAGCGCCGACCACAGCGACATCGCAGCGTCGATCGTTCGTCCCGCGCGAGGAGACCTGCGGAATTTCCGTGGGCTCCAAGGCTTCATCGGGTTTGCAAATGAGAATGTCTTGCATTCAAATACCCATCCCTTCACGTCGTGGCACCCCATGACCGTCACACTGGACCAACTGCGGGTCGGAGAAAGCGCCCGTGTTGCCGGTTACCGCGCCACCTCTGCCTATGCGGCACAGCTGATGCGTCTCGGTCTCACCCCGGGAACGCTGCTCCGGGTGCAACGTGTCGCGCCCCTCGGCGATCCCATCGAAATCCGTATTCGCGGCTTCTCGCTGGTCTTGCGACCAAGCGAGGCCGACTGCCTGGAGTTGTCGCGCGTATGACCACGATCGCCCTGGTCGGCAACCCCAACTGCGGCAAGACCACCCTGTTCAACGCCCTTACCGGTGCCCGTCAGCAGGTGGGCAACTGGCCGGGGGTGACGGTCGAGCGAAAAACCGGCCGCTACCCGCACGGGGGCGGCACGATTCAAGTCGTGGATCTGCCGGGCACCTACGGACTGGACGAGACCAGCGGCGGCCTCGACGAAGCCATCGCGCGCAATTACCTCGCCGGGCGCACGCAAGACGCTGACCGCGCCGACGTCATCGTCAATGTGATCGACGCGTCGAGCCTGGCGCGCGGTCTGTTCCTGACGACAGCCTTGCGCGACACGGGTCTGCCGATGGTCGTCGCCCTGAACATGATCGATGTTGCGGACCGCAACGGAATGCACGTCGATGCCTTTCGCCTTGGGCAGCTCCTCGGTTGTCCCGTCGTTCCCATCGTGGCCTCACGGGCGGATGGTCTCAATGCGCTGAAGGATGCCATCGAGAGTGTCGCCCAAACGTCGCTTGCAAGAGCTGCGCGCAACC
>DMUF01000123.1:0-149 GCA_003476445.1 Gammaproteobacteria bacterium
GCGAGGAATCCCGCCGCGATATCGACCTGCCGATCAACGAAGGTGCCCGGATCACCCTCCCCCACGGCAAGGTAGGCGGAGGCAGTCAGATTGAAGCGCCCAAAGTGTCCATCGCCATTCAAACCGACATAGGTGACTTCATAGCCACG
>DMUF01000123.1:460-3374 GCA_003476445.1 Gammaproteobacteria bacterium
GCGGGCCGCTGGATGAACCCGTTCTCGTCGTAGTAGAAGTCGTCGTCCTCGCGGTTGCTGTTGTGCATCACCGTCGCTTGCGAGACAAACCCCTTCACGGGAAAGTCCTGCCAGTACACGTTCGCGGCAATCACATCGTCGTCGCGAACCGACTTGGCAACGTCGTTCAGTCCGCTGTTGGTATCCTTCTCCAGGCGTCGGAACCACGCCAGGTTGTACTGGAAAACGTTGTTCGAGCGGTTGCCGAAGAGACGAATACCGAGCTGGTTATCCTGAAACAGGAAGCCGCGAAAATCCGAGGAAAACGGCTGAATGCCGATACGCAGGCTGTCAAAGTCGTAGCGGTCCGAGACGTTGCGCAGGTGCTTGTCAACGAACAGCGCCTGAATGCCGACATGCTCGTCGGTACGGTCTTCACCGTGGCGCGGATTCACGTTGACCCCGAGCACTTCCTCGAGCTCGACATAATTCACGTTGATGACCGGAATAAATCGGAACTCCCAATCCGGCGGTCGGAACACCGTGTCGCCCTGGTAGTAGACGAACTCGAGCGCTATGTTCTCGACCGCAACCAGCTGCTCCTGTGCTCCGAAGATATCCAGTCCGCCAGGCGCGCCGGTGGAATTGCCGCCTACGGGAGTCGGCACGTCGCGGATCTCGACGACGCTGTCGGAAATCACGCCCAGATTGAAGAACCAGTCGTCGTGTATCGGGCGATCGCCCTTCAGCGTGTTCTGGTTATACGGGTCCCACCAGTTGTCCGGGTAGCCGAGCGTGTTGACGATGCGCCAGCGATCCGGCAGCGGCACGCGATCCACATAGTCAGGCAGTCCCGGACGCGGCACGACCGACGCCGGATTCGGCTTGCGGTCGGCCATAGCGGGCGAATTGCGCTGCCACTCGGTTTGTCTGATGCGCCGTCGTGTCGCGGCGTTGGAAACCGGCGCCGCTGATTCAATCGCCGCATCGGCATCTGCCGCCGGCGCCGGACAGGGCACGGGTTTGTAGCCAGGTCGGCGACGCTGGACGATGCGCCCCTCGTCGTTCTGATAACAAACGGCCTCTGCGGCCGCGGCCGGCGGTGCCCACGGCAGCGCAAGCAGCAGCGCCGTGCCGCCGCCCAGGAGCAGTCGGCTCACTTGTTTACGCACACGTCCTCCTCGCTGCTGTCGCGGAACGGCGCCTGCGGGCACTGAACATAGCGCAGCCGCACGTCTCGCGGCGCAAGGGTATCGGCACGCCGCGCCTCTGGTGCGTTACCCACCGACCCATCGAGCGCGATGCCGGCATTGTGTGCACCCAGAAACGCGATCATGTCATCCTGGTCGATACCATCGCCGGACACGCCAATGCCACCAACAAGTTCGGCGCCGCGATAAAGCGGAACGCCACCGGGAAAGATCTGCAGCCCGTTGGCAAGCTGGCGGCTGTTGGTGGTCTGGGTTGCCGCGAGCGAGGGTGCGAGCTCGACGCCCGCACAGTTCGGACCCACATCCGGCGTGCCGACGCCGGCGACAAAGAGCACGTGCTGCAGGATCGCGTTGTTCGCGATATCGAGCTGCAGACCGGTGGAGAACGCGCTCCACTCCGCAAATGGCTTCGATAGCGGGCCGTGGGGCTCACTTTCCAGTCCATCGGGGTAGAACGGACGCGCCAGGTTGCCGATGCTGCGCTCAGCAAAAGCGATCGCGCCGTCGCCGAGCAGCGCCGGGATCCCGGTGAACGTACGGAGGTTTGTCACGTAAGCCGCGATCGGGCTATCGGTAAAGCTGACCGCGTCCGGGGCGGTCGTCAGATAGCGGGCAGCGGGAAGCCCGACGAGAAACCCTGCCGCGGTCGGTGCCGAAAACAATGTGGCGGAGCGCGCCTTCTGCAAGGAGACGTCCGCACCAAAGACCGGCGCATCACGTGTACGCACCATGCCGAGAATCTCGCCACGGGTATCGACCACGCTGATGGTGACCCGCGCCTGCGTGCCGAGTGGTCGCCGAATCTGCGCGCGCGCCCGATTGGCGATGGCCAAGGCTTCGCGCAACAGCACGCGCACCTCGTTCTCCGAAAGCCTTCCGTCGGTGCCGGACCGGGGCGCGAAGCGCGGCTGGTTCGCCGCGTCGACAAAAATAAAGGCATCCAGCCCAGGAAAGTCCACCGTATCCGGGCGAATACCCGAGGCGGCGGTGCCGAAGGACACACCCTGGCGCACGACGCCATCGGTGTAGCCGGGCACTGCCACCAGCGCCCCGTCCCCCGCGGTCAGGGTGTTGAAGCCCGGCGCGGTCGCGGGATCGCGCGCGAGATTGGAAAACTCCACGTCCGAGAACCGGAACGTCTTGCCGTCGACTGTGATCCGATCTGCGCGCCGATCAAGCGGGGCGGCAAAGCCGAAGCTCGCCGCGGTCGCAACAAGCTCATCGACATCGCGATCGCTGTCCGCGATGAACTTGTCGAGACTGTAGCGACCGTCCGCAATAGCGCCCACTCCGCCCACCACGGTGCCGTTCTTGTACAGCGGCAGGCCACCGGGATCTGCAGAGAGGCCGAGCGGGGACCGCTGCGGTCCCACGGTGACACCCAAACCATCCGAGCGCTGCATGAAATCCGAACAGGCGAGCTGGCTGAACTGCACCCCGAACAGCGGGCCGCCCGGCTGATCGCGCTCCCCGGGATTGAAATGTTCCTGCACGATCTGGCTCGCCGTGCGGGTGGTGAACGCGTTGCCCTCACTCGACAGATAGGCGCCCGTGACCGCCTTGGCAATTGCCGCCTGGTGATCGAGTGCAAACGGCAGTCCCGGCTGTGGCAGCGCAATGCCTTCGAGCCCGCCCGGGACCGTTGCACGCCCCTCGGCGTTGATCGCGGTGGCGATCAGCACCGGCTGCGGATCGGCGCCCATGCGATACACACCAAGGACATT
>DMUF01000123.1:3735-8618 GCA_003476445.1 Gammaproteobacteria bacterium
GCCAGCACGCGCTGCACCTCGGGTACGGTCAGAAGCGTCGACGTATCGGCGCAGGACCCGCTGCAGCCTCCGCTTGGGGGCTGGCTGGTTCCCGTGGTGTTGCCGCTGCCGCCTCCACCCCCGCAGCCGGCCAGCGCCAGAACGGCCAAGAAGGCAGCGAGAGACAGGGTTCGCATCACGGTACGGTCTCCGTCGCGACGGTGGGGTGGAATTGATGGCAGTCGATGCAGTCAACGGGAATCAGCTGCGGCTGATGGCGATCACCATGACAACTCACGCACTGCTCGATATTCGGCATCAGCACGTCGCTGCTCGCGGTGGACGTATCGGCCTGGTGACAGTCGAGACAGGCGTCATCCCCTGCCGCGTCCTGCTGCGTTAGATGCGCCGCATGATCGAAGCGCGCGCTGCGAAAAAAATCCGGCGTGAGCCGCACCGGCGCCACCTGATAGCGCCCGAGCAGATCATCGGTCTCATGCACCGCGACCTGATGGCATGTCACACAACCGCGCACGGTGAATTGCGTCTCCGCCTCGCGCGCGGTGCGCTCCCGGGCGCAGACATACGCCGGCCCGGAACAGGTTTCGGCATTGCGCACCCGATCCGGCAAACGCCGCCGCTCTCGGGTTGGAAGATCCAGCGTGGGATCAGCGAACACGCGCATGTAGTGGCCTTCCATCACCAGCAGCGCCTCGCTCGGGTTGCCATGCGGCAGTTCACGATCCGGCGCCGTGCGATCGAACTTGAGATCGTGACAGTCGCGGCAGTGCTGCTCCATGCGAATCGGCGCGAAGTGCTCGCCATCGGGCTGCAGCGTGTGACAGTCCGCACAGGCGAGCGCGGCACCCGTCGTCAGGTTCTGCACCTTGCCGGGATCGAGGTGCACGTCGTGGGGGTATTTGAGATTGGAGGGGTCGACCGCGTCCGGCAGCGGACTCGATTGCCATGCCCAGTCGTAGGCGAAGCCGGTGCCCCGGGTAACGTGGCTGCTGGTGAGCAGGTCCACCGCAAACGGCGCGTGGTCGGCTTCGGTGAATCCGGCCACGGCGGACAACCGGTTATCCGGCCAGTCCGGCTCGGCATGACAGTCGGTACAGAGCGTGTCCGCGCGGATCACGAGATGCGGCGGCGTGTTGTGCTCCTTGTGACACGATGCGCAGCGCACGGTGTCGAGCCCCACATGACTGTTGAGCGGCTCCGGGGCGTGATCGGTCATGGGCCCGTGACAGGTTGTGCAGGCGGTATCCTGCACACGCTCGAAGGGTTTCGCATGACAGGCTTTGCAGTCGTCGCCAACCGCAACCGCGTGGGCGGGCAGCAGCGGGCCGCTGGACCAGGCGTCGTCACTGGTCCACCACGGCAGCGCATCCAGATCCACGGCAAACGGGAGTACGAGACCGAATAACAGAACGATACCGGCAAGGATCCAGGCCGGGCGCCGACGGCCGAGCCGGGTTTGATCCAGGTCCACGGCAAAGGCCGCCTCGAAGGCTTCCGGTGTTACCTCTTTCTGCGGCTCGATCTCAAGCGCACCCGCAAACCCGGCCGGAGCCTTGAGCACCCGGATCCTCGCGCCCGCGAGTTCCAGCGTTTGCCCTGGTTCCAGGCGACCGCTGCCGACCGAAGCGCCATCGATCACGACAACACTTCCACGCGCGCAGCGCACATCGAAGGCGCTGCCAGCGGGTGTCAGGGTCGCGTGACGCCCAACAACCTCTGCGCCGAACACCTGAATGACCGCGTCGACCGCGCTGCCCAGAGTGATCGCCGCGGCATCGACTTCGCGATCACGATAAATCGCGCCGGGGGTGCCGGGCAGGCCGGAAATGAGTTCGCGCAGCAGGATTTGCACAGCGCGCCCCTACCAGTAAATGAACGTGGAAAGGATGTGCACAACGAGCGCCGCGAGCGTGCCAACGGTCAGCGGCACGTGCAGGTACAGCCACGCCTTCAGCCAGCCCTGCAGACGAATATCAGAACGCAGCCGGCGTAACACCGCCTGGCGACGACAGAGCACTGCCAGCAGATCCTGCAGCACGCCGACTTCCGCGCGGCGGTCCGCTCGCGTCAAGCGCGCTGCGACCAAATCGATCACCGGCGACTGATCGATATTCGGCTGGGTACCGCCCTCGAGCGTTTCAAACTCGGACCGATCGCGCCCCGACAGCTGCGCAACGACGCCGCCGCCCAGCGTGGTGCGGGCAATGCTCGACTGCACCGCAAGCTGCAGGTCTGCGCTGGAGCGCACCGCCAGCTCGCGCCCCTTGCGATTAAGCTCGTAAAGCTCGGCGAACAGCTCCGACCGACCGTGCCCCGCACGCAGGGTCGCGATCTGCAGCGGATAGTTGATATAGCCGTAGAGCCCGACGATACCGCTCACGATGACGAGTGACATGAGCGCCCACGCCAGCGTGTGGACATTCCAGCCGAACTGAAATCCGCAGTGCAGGGTGGCGAGCACCCATACCGCGAGTCCGAGATAGACATGCGCCGAGGTCCAGCCCTGTACGGTGCCAGAGCGCGCCCGGTAGCTGCGCTTGCGGATGCCGAGCCAGGCCAGCCAGACAATCAGAAGCGCAGCCCAGGTACCCAGGACATATCCCTGCCAGGTGCCCCCGTTCGGTGGCTCAGTCGTCTGGTGCGAAACATAGAGGGCCGTGCCGCCGGCAATACTGAGAAGCCCCCACCAGAGGTAGCGATAGGAGCGATAGCGCAGCAGGTTAGCGAACATCGGACTGCAGCAGCCGGATGAATTGTTCCGGGTTCACGCGCTGCGCTGCGCCGGTGGGACACGCGCGAACACACGCATAGCCCAATGGATCATTTACACAGGCGTCGCACTTCACGGCGCGCTTGCCCTGTTCCTTCGCGCGAGCGTCGGGTGTGAACGATGCCGGTTCGCCTGGGCCGGGACCGCGACCGAACAAAAGCCATTGCAGAAGACCCGGCTTGGGTGGCGCGGCATAGGTCAGCCGAATCACGTCGTAAGGACAGTTGGCCTCGCAGTTACCACAGCCGATACAGGTGTCGGCGATGTAGACCTGCCCGTCCGCCGCGCGCGAAATCGCGTTCGGCGGGCAGTCTTTCATGCAGTGCGGATGTTCGCAGTGGCGACAGGCAATCGGGACGTGAATATTCGCGAAGGTCTTGCCAGCGGCACGGTCGAGACGCGAAAGCCCGCCATGGGTTTCGGCACACGCGCGCTCGCAGTTGTCGCAGCCGATACACAGCGTCTCGTCGATCAGCAGGGTATCGGTTGCCTCGCCGAGACCCTCGTTCAACAGGAAGCTCATGATGCCGCTGCTTTCCGGCCGCACTTCCATCTGGGTGTTGTCCGTGAGCCGCGCCTGCGCCCGCGCCTGCAGCCCCTCGATATTTGCCGAGGGCAGGTTCATCAGCGCAAGGAACTCCTTGCGCGACAGCTCGATGGTCTCGGTGGCGACCGTCGCGACCGCGGTTTCGCGACGTAGCGCGTCGCCCATGAGCGCCATTTCCCCCAGCAGCTCACCGGCGCGAACCTCTGCGACTGTGATCGCCTTGTCACCCGCGATCCGTTGCAGGGACACCGAGCCGCGTCGCACGAGGTGCAGGCTGGCCCCCGTGCTGCCGGACTCAAAGATGGTCTCGCCCGCCTTGAACTGCCGCAGGGTGGTGGCGGCGGAGATCTCGCGCAGATCATCGAAACTCGCCCCGGGGGCAAACGCGCGCTGTAGTTCGCGGACGATGAAGATCCAGTCCACCCCGGTACGCACGTCTTCGTTGGAGTTGAAGAGCTTCACCATGATCCGCCGCGGCGTCGCCACGAGGATGCAATTACGCCCGGCCCGCGCCGTTTCCTGACGCGGGCGTCCGGAGATCAGGCTGCCCTCGCCGAAGAACTGACCGCGCGCCAGCGTGCGCGGCGGCAGTAGCCCGTCGTCCGTCTCGAGCACCACCTCGCCTTCGACGATGGTGAAGAACGTGGTGGCATAGTCGCCCTGGCGATAGAGCAGATCACCCTCTGCCACGACCTGCGTCAGGCGCGGCTCACGCCCCGCCGCGACGAGTTTTGCCTCAAGCTCGGCGCGCCGTGCCGCCGCTTGTTCACGCAGCTCGCCGGCGGGATAGCTGACCAGCACCTCGCTCTCGATCAGCAGCTCACGAAACTGCAGCGCGTTGAGCTCCGCAAAGAATGGGATGCGGTGCTGGAACAGTTCAAGCACTTCACCCGGCGCGCGCTCGAAAGGCAGCAGCTCGAACTGGTTGCGCAGCAGCGAGAAATCCGCGGGCTCGACCCGATTGCCGTTGATGAACTCGACGACATCGTAGCCCTGGTTCATCGCCTGCTTGATGAGCGGATAGCCAGCCAGAGATCCGATGATGTAGAGCCCCGGTACGTTGGTTTCGTACGTATCGGACAGGGCGGGAATCGCATCTGCCCGCGCGTTGGGAAATGCAACGCCCGCGGCTTCGACGAAATCACGCGGAGGAATACCGCCGAGGCGGGCGATGATGCGGTGACAGAGCACGGTCTGATCGCCATCAGGCGTGTCGATCACCACCTGGAGGGGCGCCCCCCCAGCCACTGGGTTCAGCGTGATGTCACGGATACCGGCGCGGTAGAAACAATGAAAATCGCGGTTCGGATCCGAAATCGCGGCCAGCACGGCATTCAGGTTGCCGGTCTTGGCGCGGCTGAATTCCTCCCGCCGATTGATGATGTAGACGCGGTTGTTTGCAGCCAGCCCAAGCGCATTCTCAATGGCGCTGTCACCCGCACCAACGACGATAACGGTCTCGCCGTGGAATTCGTTCGGGTCGTCCAGGTGGTACTGCACAGCCGGGTGGTCTTCGCCCGGCACGCCAAGACGGCGCGGCTGACCTTCCAGACCGATGGCGAGGAT
>DMUF01000123.1:8976-10114 GCA_003476445.1 Gammaproteobacteria bacterium
CGCGTTCCGCTGACCGCAGCCACTTCTGCGTTGTACCGTATGTTGAGCCCGGTGCGGTCGATGCCCTGCAGCCACTCGCCGAGGATGGCTTCCCGCGTGCCCGCAGCAAACGCCAGATCACTGCGCAGGTCCAGATAGCCGGGCTCGTCCATGACGTGCTTGCCCTTCTGGTAGCGCTGGATGGTTTTCGCGTGCTCGCCGAAACCCTCGAGCAGAATATGACGCGGGTATGACGCGCCCACCGCGCGATCGAGCTCCGCCGCGCGCGCAGCCGCGCTGAGCCCCGCAGGACCCGAACCAATGATGGCTATCTGATAGGTCGCCGACATGACCCCTCCGTCGGAGACCCAAGCTTACGTCGCACAGATCGACGTGAACAGTGGTCTGACCAAGGGGGAGAGCCGAAGAGGCGCTTGCGCAGGCAGCGCACGACGAAGTCAGAGCGCCGTGGTCTCGATAACGCCGCCGGGCAGCGTTCCGTTGAAGAACCGGGCGCAGGCGCGACCAATGTCCTCCGCACGCGCCGCGCTTGAAACAACGCAACGCACACGCGCGAGCCCCGCATCCGACCGGGTGCCGGGCGGCAGCCACAGGGGAAACGGCGCCTGTGCCTGGTAGCCGCAGACCAAGCCCGCGCGAATGATCAGACCACGGTCCGCGCCGAAGTCAGCCTGCAGTCGGGCTTCCACCGCCGCCTTGGCGGCGCCCTGTGGTGCGAGAAAAGCCGCAAGCGGACGCAGCAGTGCGGGCGGTTCCGCACCAGCCGAGAGCTGCGCTGGAAACAGCCCGGAGACATAAACCGCGCGCTCGACGCCGCGCGCTGCGGCAGCCACGAGCGCCGCCTCCGCCGGAATGCGGGCGGCGCGCTCGACCGCCGAATGCTGCGAGGGAAACAGCTGCGCCCAAGGCTGCAGCCGCCCGATGGCAATCACCGCATACCGGGGCTTTATCTCGGCAAGCAGGGCATCGAGCCGCGCCGCATCCTCTAAATCACAGGCATGCCAGCGCACCCCGCGCAGTTCCACGAGGTCCGCAAGCGGCGACGGCGGCGCACCCCGACGACAGAGGGCGTGCACCTCGAAGCCGGCCGCGCGCAGCGCACTGCACACCCCGACGCCGACGGTGCCGTTGCCGCCGA
>DMUF01000123.1:10405-10718 GCA_003476445.1 Gammaproteobacteria bacterium
GAGTCCATCAGGCTGCGCGCGTATGCGTTTCGATGAAGTCTTCTGCCAGTGCAAAAATCTCCGGCCGTTTGCGTGTTACCCGTGCCAGGTTGGCAACCATCGGCGCGAGCCGATTGTTGGCACGCAGCGTCGCCTCGTGATTAGCGACAAAACGCCAGAGCAGACCGTCCATCACGTCACACCACGGGCCCGGCGCGTAATCGCCCATCTTGCGCAGATAGTTGGAGCCGCAGATGTACGGCTTGGTGGTGAAGATGCCGCCGTCGCTGGTAAGACCCATGCCAAACACATTCGGCACCATCACCCAATCATA
>DMUF01000123.1:11034-11296 GCA_003476445.1 Gammaproteobacteria bacterium
TCCATGAACCAGCGATACACCTCTTGCGGCTCTATGCCCGACAGATTCATCAGGTTAGCGGCCACCATCAGCCGTTCGATGTGGTGCGCCCAACCGTAGCGCAGCGTCTTGTGAATGACATGATCGAGCGGCCCGATGCCCGTATCACCGGTGTACCAGGCCGACGTGAGCTTGCGTTCCGCGCGCCAGATATTCCGACTCTGCATGGGCTCGTAGTAGTGATGAAACACCCCGCGAACGAACTCGCGCCAACCGAGGATCT
>DMUF01000175.1 GCA_003476445.1 Gammaproteobacteria bacterium
CGGCGTCGGCAGCAGACACAACCCCAGACCAGAGACTGCCTCGATGCGTCTTACTGTTTTTTCATACAGCGTCTTGAGGTTTTATACAGCACTCCGCCGCGGCTCGCAATCTGTGGTTACGAATACGCGCCGTGTTCGGTTGCTGGCTGCTCTGGGGTTGTGTCTGCTGCCGACGCCGGTTTTAGCAGCTACCGCCGGCGCCCTTGCGGCTGCTCTTGAGACAGGCACGCCGGAGGAGCAGGGGCGCGCGATCTTTGCGGAAAAGGATGCGCTGGATTCCGGTTATCAGGATCTCGAGGTCACGCTCGAGATGATTCTGCGTGATCGATCCGGGCGCGAATCGCGCCGCGCGCTCGCGATCAGCCAGATTGAAATGGGTGTTTCGGGCGAACGGCTCAAGGTGGTGTTTGATACGCCGGTGCAGATTCGCGGCACGGCGCTCCTGAGTTACAGCTACGAAGACCGCCCGGACGACCAGTGGCTATACCTGCCGGCCATGAGTCGGGTCAAACGCATCGCGTCGCGGAACAAGTCGGGCCCGTTTCTGAGCAGCGAGTTCGCGTTCGAAGACATGATGCTGCAGGAGCTGGACAAGTTCTCCTACCGCTTTGAAGGGCTCGAACCGTGCGGCGAGGCGCGGTGCTATCAGGTCGAGAGACGCCCCGTCGATCCGTATTCCGGGTACACCCGTCAGGTTGTCTGGCTGGAGTCCGACTCACTGCGCGTGGAGCGAATCGATTACTTCGATCGGGGCAACCGTCCGCTCAAAGTGCTCAAGGTGAGCGGCTATCGTCTCTACGGCGAGCGGTTCTGGAAGGCGGAGCGGATGCAGATGGAAAATCTGCAAACCGGCAAATCGACCGAGCTTCTGTGGCGTGACTACCGGTTTGGGGTCGGGCTTCTGGCTGACCGTGACTTCAGCACCAACAGCCTGGCTCGTGCGCGATGACGCGGTCCCGCTTGCGACTCTGGCGTGGGGTAATGGTCATCCTGGCGGCGCTCTGCGGCAGCGCCGTCAAGGCCGAGGAGCCCGGCTATTTCGATATCGATCTTGCCTTTCAGACACGCGCTTTCGCAGATCAGGGCCTGCAGGGGCAGTCGCGTGATCAGCCGTCCGCCAGCATCAAGTTTTCCTTCAGCCGCATGTGGGATGAAAGTGCGCAGGCGTTCACGGTGACCCCGTTCTACCGATACGACAGTGAGGATGACGAGCGTACCCACGCCGACCTGCGCGAGCTCTACTGGACCCGTCTCGGGGAGGATTGGGAGTTCCATCTGGGCGCGCGTCAGGTGTTCTGGGGCGTGACCGAGTTCAAGCACCTGGTGGATGTGATCAATCAGACCGATCTCGTGGAAGACATCGACGGCGAAGACAAGCTCGGTCAGCCGATGGCGCACCTGTCGCTCGTGCGCGCTGGCGGTATTCTGGATCTCTACGTGCTCACGGGCTTTCGCGAGCGCACGTTTCCAGGCGAAGAGGGTCGTCTGCGGCCGCCCGTTGCGATTGACCCCGATGCGGCGCGCTACGAATCGGATGATCGCAAACGCCATGTCGACGCCGCCGTGCGCTGGTCGCAGGATATCGGGCCGCTGAGCTACGGGATCTATCATTTCGCCGGCACCAGTCGCGACCCGCTGTTCCAGCCCGCATTGGAAGCGGGCGGCTCGCTCACCCTGGTTCCGTATTACCCGCAGATTGATCAGACCGGGCTCGATGCCCAACTGGTGGCGGGCGATTGGGCGTTCAAGCTCGAGGCTATCTCGCGCAGTGGGTTTGGCGAACGCTATGAGGCCTTCAATGCCGGGTTTGAACGAACGCTGGTTAGCGTACTGGGCACCCGCTCCGACCTCGGGCTTGTGGTTGAGTACATGCATGACGCGCGCGGTGAGGAAGCGTTCGATACCCTGTTCGAGCAAGACCTTGCCCTCGGCACGCGGGTGAGCTTTAACGACATGGCGGACACGCAGGCGTTGGCGGGGTTCATTGTCGATCATGAAACGAAGGAGCACGTGTTGAGCCTCGAAGCTACCCGGCGCCTGGGCGATCGCTGGACCATGGCGCTCGAGGGCAGATTGTTTGGCGGAACCGACTCCCTCGACCCGGACATGCCGACCCCGATGCTGTTGTCTTCCGAGCTCGAACGGTCCGCGCCCCTGCAGCGCGATGATTATGTTCAGCTCGAATTCACCCGCTTTTTCTGAGCCGTGGCGAAGCTGCCTAAAACGCGCGTAATTGCTCCGCCGCCGGCGGTGCTCGCTGCGCGCGCTGCGGCGAGCGTGCTTGTGACGCAGGACGCCGTCGAGCGTGCGATCGACCGCCAATCGGTTGCCCTGACGGTTGAACTGCAGGACCGTAACCCGTTCGTGCTTGCAGTCATGCATGGCGGACTTCCGTATGCCGGCGCTCTGCTGCGACGCTTTGCGTTTCCTTGTGAACTTGGCTATCTGCACGTCGGCCGCTACGGCAGTGCCACGCAGGGCGGTGAACTCGTCTGGCACGCAACGCCGAGCTACGCGCTCGAGGGGCGCACCGTGCTCATCGTCGATGACATCCTGGATCGCGGTGACACGCTGACGGCACTGACCGCCTGGGCGGCCAGATCGGGCGCCGCGGAGGTGCTTGCGACGGTGCTGGTCGACAAGCAGGTAAGCGTCTCGCGCAGCTTCTCGACCCGCTTTGCCGCACTGCGCTGCCCAGACCGCTACCTTTTTGGCTGCGGCATGGATTTTCGTGGCTATTGGCGCAATCTGCCCGAGATCTGGGCGCTTCCGCGCGACTTCGAGGACCCGTAAATGCTTGGAATCATTTCCGGATCAGGCGTGCTGCCGCTCTTTGCTGAAGGGCAACTGATCGCTGTCCCCGACGGTCGATATGGCGCTCCTTCAGGGTTGCCACGGCGGCTGCGCATGGGCGGTCGAGATCTTGTGGTGCTGCCGCGGCACGGGTACCCCCACCATGTGGCCCCGCATCGCATCAACTACCGGGCAAACATCGACACGCTCGCAACCCTGGGCGTGACCCGCGTCGTCGCACTGACGACGGTGGGTGGCATTGTGCCTGCAACGTGGACGGGGCGGCTTGTCGTGCCCGATCAGATCATCGACTACACGTGGGGGCGTGCTCATACCTTCGTTGAGGAAGAGGCGGTTTCGCACGCTGATTTCGCAGAGCCCTTTGATGCTGATCTGCGCGCGCGCCTGATCGCCGCCGCACAGGCGGTCGGTATCGATATCGGGACTGAGGGGGTTTACGGCTGCACGCAAGGTCCGCGGTTTGAGACGGTGGCCGAAATCGATCGCATGGCGCGTGACGGCTGCACGCTCGTGGGCATGACCGGAATGCCGGAAGCGGGGCTCGCGCGGGAGCGCGGGCTACCCTACGCGATGCTGTCGCTGGTGGTGAACCCCGCCGCGGGGCGGGCCGTCGATCCGTTTGATCTCGACGCCATTTATCGTGTCATGGCGTCGGGGATGGAGTCGGCACAGGCGCTGCTGCAGCAGGCACTGGCGGCTGGTCTGTGAGGGCGGCGAACGCCGCTTGAAGCGTCGGCGGAATGCCGACTTCGGTCGTGCGCAGAATCACCCCCAGCCGCGGGTGATCGATGTAGTAGGTTCCGCGGCCGATGCGGCGCTCGTCCGTGAGCAGCAGATAGCCGGGATCATCGGCGGGCGCATCTGTACCGCGGAAGGCGAGATCGATGCGAAGGCGGGCGCCGCGCTGGCGGAGCACCTGCGCCGAGCCGATCAGCATACCGTCGGGGTCAGGCATGAGCAGCACCGCAGGCGCGGCGCGCTCGGACAGATTCTGAATCCACGCTTCATGCAGCAGTACACGATAGCCGCCCGCCGCCGCGAGGCGTGCCGCTGCGCCATCGAGACGCCGGGCGACAGGGTCGAGCCACACCAGGCTGCGCTCGGTCAGTTCCGCCTCGTACGCAAGCAACGCTTCCTGCAGCACGACGCGCGGATCGGGCACCGCCGCAAGAGGGGCTTGCGTTGCGGCCAGCGGGTCAATCGCCCCGGTCGCCCCGGTCGCCCCGGTCGCCCCGGTCGCCGCAGTCGCAGCGTTGGCATCGGAAAGCGTGGTCGTAATCGGGGCGACCGACGCGGGCTCCGGCGGATAGACGAGGTCCACCGCCTCCTGGCGCGGCGGCGAGGCGAATAGCGCGCGCAGCGAATCCTCGGTTGTTGCGCCCGGTGCGGGGCCTGGGATCCACACGCATTCGGCGGTGACGGGCGCACCGGATGCCTGCGCGGGCGGGTAAACCACCGCCCTGCCCAGACCCACGGCATCGCGACTGGTTAGATGCGTGGGCAGCGCAGGGGGCATCCCGGTGCGCAGGGTTTCCCCTTGCACGACGTAGCCAGCCTGCGGTCGCTCGAAGACGATGATCTCAAAGCCCATCCAGTAACCGCGCATGCGCGGTGCGGACGGCGCTGTTGCTGTTTCAGTCTCCGGTGCCGCGGTGGTGACCGGTGTGGACTCATCGTCGCCCAGCGCAGGGATCACGATGTCCTGCGGCGGCTCGCTCGCGAACACGAGTCCGGACAAGATCAGCCCGTAAAGCGCGAGGCTCGTTCGCAGCGGACTTGTCCAGCGTGCAAGCCGTCCCATAGTCGTTATTTCCTTCGCGGCGGCGCGGTGCGCTGAGGCACGGGCGCTGCGGGTTTCGACAGCGTTTCGAGCAGTTCCTCGGCACAGTCGTGCCGCTCATCGAAGGTTGCCAGACTCCGAGTGATTCGCAGATGCGTGCCGCCTTCCATGCGATAGGTGGCGGGCTGTCGCTGCACCAGCTGCACGATCACAAACGGATCAACGGTAGTCGAGGCACTGAACTCAATCCGTCCCCCCGACGCGCCCAGGTCGAGGCGCTCGATGCCGAGCGGTATCAGACGCAGTCGCAGCGCTGTAATCCGGAACAGCTGCCGCAGTGGATCGGGCAGCGGGCCAAACCGATCGATCACCTCGGCCATGACATCGTCGAGGGCTTCCCGCGACTGCGCGCTGGCGATGCGCTTGTAGAGCAGCAGTCGACCGTGCACGTCGGGCAGATACCCGTCCGGAATGCGCGCGGGTACGTGAAGATTCACCTCGCGCTGCTCTGTGTCGAGTGGCTTGTCGAGATCCGGGGCGCGGCCCGCGCGGATCGATCGCACCGCCCGCTCCAGCATATCCATGTAGAGCGAGAAGCCAACGGATTCGATTTGCCCGTGCTGGTCTTCGCCGAGCAGTTCACCGGCGCCGCGGATCTCCATGTCATGGGTGGCGAGCGTAAAACCAACGCCGAGCTCGCCGGCAGCCTCGATGGCTTCGAGCCGCTTCACCGCGTCCGCCGTCATCGCCTTTGGCGGAGGCGTCAGCAGATAGGCATAGGCCTGGCGGTGAGAGCGGCCGACGCGGCCGCGCAACTGGTGCAGCTGTGCCAGTCCGAGCTTGTCAGCCCGATCGATGATGATGGTGTTCGCGTTAGGAATATCGATGCCGGTTTCGATGATCGTGGTGCATACGAGCAGATTCAGTCGGCGGTGCTGAAAATCATTCATCACCTGTTCGAGTTCGCGCTTTGGCATCTGTCCGTGACCGATCCCGATGCGCGCCTCGGGCAGCACGTTAGCGAGCTCCTCTGCGACCACCTCGATATCCTTGACCTCGTTGTGGACATAGAACACCTGCCCACCGCGCTGCAGTTCGCGATTGATGGCGTCCTTGATGACGCCGCGCTGGCGCTCCATGACAAAGGTACGGATGGACAATCGGCGCGCGGGGGGTGTTGCGATAACCGACAGGTCGCGCATGCCCGCCATCGCCATGTTGAGCGTGCGCGGAATGGGAGTGGCGGTCAGAGTGACCACGTCGACCTCCGCGCGCAGTTTGCGCATCTGTTCCTTCTGGCGCACCCCGAACCGGTGCTCCTCATCGACGATCACGAGTCCGAGGTCGCGGAATCGCGACATGTGCGCGAGCAGCTTGTGCGTACCAATCAGAATGTCGACCTGACCATGGGCGACGCGGTCGATGACCTCGTTCACCTCGGGGTCGGAACGCAGGCGCGAGACTGACTCGACGCGCACAGGCCAGTCGGCGAAACGATCGCGAAAGCTTTCCTGGTGCTGCTGGGCGAGCAGGGTGGTCGGTACGAGCACCGCCACCTGTTTGCCACTTTGTACCGCTAGGAAGGCAGCGCGCATGGCCACCTCGGTCTTGCCGAAACCAACGTCCCCGCAAATCAGACGATCGGTGGAGCGCTCGCTGCAGAGGTCTTCGATCAGATCGTCGATCGCGCGCTGCTGATCGGGTGTGACCTCGAATCGGAACTGATCGGCAAACCGCTGGTACTCGCTGTCCGGGCGTTCGAAGCGAAAGCGCGTTCCCGCCTCCCGGCGCGCGTAGATGTCCAGCAGCTCTGCGGCTGCGTCCCAGGCTTTCTCGGCGGCGCGGCGCTTCGCTTTCTCCCACTGATCGGAGCCCAGCCGATGCAGCGGCGCGTGCTCGCCATCGCTGCCGCTGTAGCGGCTGATGAGCTGCAGCGCGGTAACGGGCACATAGAGCTTGGCGTCTTCGGCATAGCCGAGCGCCAGAAACTCGTTCTCCGCGCCGTCGATCTCGAGCGTGACAAGCCCAAGGTAGCGCCCGACGCCGTGCTCGATGTGCACCACCGGGTCGCCTATGTGCAGCTCGGTCAGATTCCGGATCAGCTGGTCCGGATCGAGCACACGCCCAGAGCGTTGGCGTCGCGCCGTCAGCACGTGGCCGAACATCTGGCTTTCGGTCACCACCGCGAGATCGGGCAGGCAGAGCCCCCGATCGATCGGCGCGATGGTGATCGCCGTCGTCTTGTTCCCGGCGAGGAACGAGGGGAAATCCGCGACATCAGCCGCCGCCAGCCCCGCCCGGGTCAGATACTCCGTGAGCACCTCTTTCCGGCCCGCGGTATCGGCGACGAACAGCGTTCTGCCGCCGTGACTGCGGAGAAAGCCAAGCAACGCTGCGGCGGGTTCGCGCGCCCGCACGTTGCTCTCGAGGCCGGGGAGGGTGCTGACGTTGAATTCCCGGGCGTGTCTGCCGCCTTCGTCCAAGGTGACGCGCCCGTAATGATTGAGGTGCGTGCGCAGCGTCTGTCCGTCAATGAAGATCTCGGCGGGCGGAAGTATTGGCCGCTCGATGTCGTGGGCGAGATTCTCGTAGCGTGCGGCTACCTCGTCGGAAAATGTGTCCGCAGCCGTTAGGGCGGACGCGGTCTGGAAGACGACGGTATCTGCGGGGAGATACTCGAACAGCGTCGACAGGTTTTCGAAGAACAGTGGCAGGTAGTACTCGATTCCGCCTGAAGGAATGCGCTGACTCACATCCTGGTACATGCGGCAGCGCCGCACATCAACATTGAAGGTGTTGTGCCAGCGGTCGCGAAAGCGGCTGATCGCGGCGTCATCAAACGGGAACTCCCGCGCGGGAAGGAGCCGGATGGCATCAATCCGCTCCAGCGTGCGCTGGGTTTCCGGATCAAAGGTGCGCAGGCTCTCGATCTCATCATCAAAGAGATCGATGCGAATGGGTGCCGCAGCGCCCATGGGGAAGATGTCCATGAGCGCGCCGCGGACGGCGAACTCGCCGCGGCTTGCGACCGTCTCGGTGGCCTGGTACCCGGCTCCCTCCAGCCGCCGCCGGGCGGTGTGCATGTCGAAGCGGTCTTTCACCGCGAGATCGAGCGCGTGCCCATCGAGGTAGCTCACCGGCGGCAGCCGCTCGAGCAGGGTTTGTACGGGAATAACGAGCACGACCGGACCGCTGTCTGCGGCGCGATGCCGCAGCGCAAAGAGACAGGCGAGGCGGTCGGAGATAATGTCCTGATGTGGCGAGAACGCGTCGTAGGGCAGGGTTTCCCGATCCGGGAAGCTCATGAGCGGCAGCGTGGGGTCGAAGAATGCGAGTTCCCGCATCCAGCGCTCCGCACTCGCGCCGCTCTCTGTAACCACCATTGAAAAACCGCGCCGCGCCTGGGCGGCTTTGACGACCGCCAGCGGGGCGCCGAGCTCCGGCAGATGCTGCCATTGGGCACTCTGGCCGCGACCGGGAAGCGCGGGAGGAGCAAGCGGACTCGAGAGTTCGGATTCAGCAGCCATGCGCGGCGAGAAGCCTGTCGGAGGGGTAAGGGCGCGTATTCTACGAGCTTGGCGGATGAGCGTCAGTGCTTCTCGCGAGTCGTATTGGCACCCGATCTCTGCTCGCCTGCGCAATGTCCGTCGTGGTGTTGCGTTGGTTGCTTGGCACGCCTGTCACGTCCTAGTAAAGTGCCGCGGTTGCGATGACGCCCGAACCCGTATCAACGCCCATGATGGAGGTAGATCACCGGTAGGTGGGCTCGCCCTGCCACGCTGGTGCTCGTGCAGATGAAGCCGACAAACATTCTCGATCCGAATTATTTCCACAAGGTCGTGGATTGTCAGTGGGCTTGCCCAGCTCACACGCCGGTACCGGAGTACATCCGCCTCATAGCCCAGGAAAGATATACGGAAGCGTATATGTTGAACTGGGACTCGAACGTCTTCCCGGGCATTCTCGGCCGCACCTGCGACCGGCCCTGCGAGCCGGCGTGTCGCCGCGTTCGGACCGAAGAAAAGCCGGTCGCCATCTGCCGGTTGAAGCGCGCCGCCGCGGACCTCAAGGGCGACATCACCCCGTATTTGCCGCGTGTTCCGACGCAGAAAAACGGCAAGCGCATCGCCATCGTGGGTGCGGGTCCGGCTTCGCTTGCGGTAGCCCGTGATCTGCTGCCCCAAGGCTACGACGTGCACATGTTCGAGCGCGACCCGTACGGCGGCGGCATGATGCGGTCCCAGATCCCCGCTTTCCGTTTGCCGGAGTCAGTGCTCGACGACGAGGTGAACCTGATCCTCGATATGGGCGTCAATCGCCACTTCGGGCAGGAAATCACGAGCATGAAAGCCCTGATCGATCAGGACTTCGATGCCTATTTCATTGGCACCGGTGCGCCGAAGGGGCGCGATCTCGACCTGCCTGGCCGCAGTGAGGTCGATGCCCACGTCTCGATCGGCATCAACTGGCTGTCGAGCGTCGCGTTTGGTCACACCTCGTCCATCTCCGGCAAAGTCATCGTGATGGGTGGTGGCAACACCGCCATGGACTGCTGCCGCACCGCAAGACGGCTGGGCGCTGAGAGCGTCTCGGTGGTGGTTCGCTCCGCCTTCGAAGTGATGAAGGCCTCGGAGTGGGAGAAGGAAGACGCGATGGCGGAAGGTATTCCGATCATCAACAACCGCCCGCCGAAGGAGTTTGTGCACGAGAACGGCAAGCTGAAGGGCATCCTGTTCGAATGCGTCCGCCCGGTGCGGGGCGCCGATGGTCGGTTGTCCTACGAGCCGAGCGGCGAACCCGATGTGTTCATGGAGTGCGATCACGTTCTCATGGCGATCGGTCAGGACAACTACTGCCCGTGGATCGAGCGCGACATCGGTATCGAGTTTGATCGTTGGGATTGCCCCAAACTCGACGAGGTGACCCTGCAGTCAACCCACCCGAAGGTGTTCTTCGGCGGTGACGCTGCGTTCGGTCCTGAGAACATCATCTGGGCCTCAGCGCACGCGCATCGCGCTGCCATCTCGATCCACCTCTTCTGCCAGGGCATGGACCTGAAGGCAGATCGTCCGCCCGAAGGCGTCAATCTCATCAGCACGAAGATGGGTATTCACGAGTGGAGCTACGACAGCGCGCACGATGCGGCCAAGCGCACGCCGGTGCCGCATGTGGAGAAGGAACGCGCTCTCTCCGGTATCAAGGTGGAAGTCGAACTTGGGTTCGATGCGGCGCTTGCGGCGAAGGAAGCCCAGCGCTGTCTGAACTGCGACGTGCAGACGGTGTTCTCGGAGCGTCTTTGCATCGAGTGCGATGCCTGCGTCGACATCTGCCCGATGGACTGCATCTCGTTCACCGAGAATGCCGAGGAAACGTCGCTGCGTACTCGGCTGTCAGCGCCCGCGCTGAACCTGTCCCAGGATCTTTACGTCTCCGCTGACCTGCCCACGGGGCGGGTGATGGTCAAGGACGAAGACGTCTGCGTCCACTGCGGGCTGTGCGCGGAGCGCTGCCCCACGAATGCCTGGGACATGCAGAGATCGATCCTCCACATTCCGCAACTGGGTTCCTACGCAGAATGAGCACGGTCTACAACGACTTCGTCATCCGCTTCGCCAACGTCAACGGATCGGGCTCCGCCAGCGCCAACGGCATGTTCGCCAAGGCGCTGTTTCGCATGGGCATTCCCGTGGCGACCCGCAACATCTTCCCGTCGAACATTCAGGGGCTGCCGACCTGGTTCGAAGTTCGGGTCAACGAGCGCGGATATCTGGGGCGACGCGAGGGCGGCGTCGACGTCATGGTAGCCATGAACGCCGAAACCTACGCTGAAGACGTGGCCAGCGTGACCCCGGGCGGTTACCTGTTCTATGACAACAGCAAGCCGCTCGCACCATCGCTGCGGCGCAGCGACATTCACGAGATCGGGATCCCGTTCTCGAATCTGTTGCTCACCGAATACACGGACATCAAGCAGCGTGGGCTGTTCAAGAACATCACTTACCTCGGCGCTCTCGCAGAGCTGCTCAACATCGAGTTCGAGGTGATCACGGGCATGGTGTCCGCCCAGTACAAGGGCAAGGACGCGCTGATTCGTCCGAACATCAACGCGCTTGAGATCGGTCGCAATTACGCGCGCGACTATCTGGGCGGGCCGCTCAAGTTCCAGGTACGGCGGGTCGATCTCAACGGCGACAAGATCATGGTCGACGGCAACACCGCGGCCGCCCTCGGCTCGCTGTACGGTGGTGCCACCGTGTGCGCCTGGTATCCGATTACGCCGTCGACCTCCGTAGCCGAAGCCTTCGAGCGCTACGCCGGCCAGATGCGGGTCGATAAGGAAACGGGGCAGAACAAGTTCGCGATCATCCAATCTGAAGACGAGCTCGCCGCAATCGGTATCGTCATCGGTGCAGGCTGGAACGGCGCTCGATCCTTCACTGCAACCAGCGGTCCCGGTATCTCGCTCATGAGCGAATTCCTGGGGCTCGCCTACTTCGCGGAAATTCCGGCGGTTATCTGGGATATTCAGCGCGCAGGACCCTCGACGGGCATGCCTACGCGTACCCAGCAGGCGGACCTGATTGGTTCGGCGTATGCGTCGCACGGCGACACCCGCCACGTGTTGCTGTTCCCATCGACGCCGCGCGAGTGTTTCGATTTCGGTGCTGATGCGCTTGATCTCGCTGACCGTCTGCAGACCCCGATCCTCGTCATGAGCGATCTCGAGCTCGGCATGAACGACAACATGAGCGAGCCCTTCGCCTGGGATGACAGCCGCATGTACGACCGCGGCAAGGTGCTCGATGCCGAGGCGCTAGAGGGTGTCAATCGCTTCGGGCGCTATCTCGATGTCGATGGTGACGGTATCGGTTACCGCACCTACCCCGGTACGCACCCCTCCAAGGGCGCGTTTTTCACCCGCGGTACCTCGCGCGATGAATTTGCGGCCTACACCGAATCGCCGGACGCCTATGTGCGCAACATGGATCGGCTGGTGAAGAAGTGGGAAACCGCTGCCACGCTGGTGCCGAAGGCAGAGATTCACGATCGCGGGCAGAAAGCAGGGATCATCTATTACGGCACGAGTGCGCTGCCGATGCAGGAAGCGCTGGATCTTCTGGGCGCCGAGGGCATTCATCTCGACCAGATGCGCATTCGCGCGTTCCCGTTTGGTGCCGAAGTGCGCTCGTTCATCGAAAGTCATGACGTGCTCTTCGTCGTCGATCAGAACCGGGATGGGCAAATGCGCCAGCTCCTGGTTAATGAACTGGGCGTTGATCCGGCGCGATTGGTGTCTATCCGCTACTACGGCGGGCTCTCGATCTCTGCAGATCACATTCAGGGCAAGGTTTCCGAGCACTACACGACGCGCAAACTGGCGCGGCTCACCGAGGTGAAGTCATGACGTTCGTCGCCAAACCCAAGGTTCATCATCCGCGGCTGCCGCTCAACGAGCTGGGGCTCACGCGTCGTGATTACGAAGGCTCCGTCTCAACGCTCTGTGCCGGCTGTGGGCACGACTCGGTAAGCGCGGCGATCGTGCAGGCGTGCGCAGAATTGTCGCTGCCGCCGCATCGCTTCTCCAAGATCTCAGGTATCGGCTGCTCGTCGAAGACGCCGAGCTACTTCCTGAACCGATCGCATGGCTTCAATTCCGTGCACGGCCGCATGCCCTCGGTTGCGACCGGCGCCAACATGGCGAACCAGGATCTGTACTGCATCGGGGTATCGGGCGATGGCGACAGCGCCTCGATCGGACTCGGTCAGTTCGCTCACATCGTGCGGCGCCGTATCAACATGCTCTACATCGTTGATAACAATGGCACCTATGGTCTGACGAAAGGGCAGTTCTCGGCGACGAATGACAAGGGCTCCACGAGCAAGAAGGGCAAACCGAATCTGTACGAGTCCATCGACCTCGTTGGTCTCGCACTGCAGCTAGGCGCCAGTTTCGTAGCGCGTAGTTTTTCCGGCGACAAAAAGCAGCTGGTGCCGCTCATCAAGGCTGGTCTGATGCACAAGGGGTTCGCGTTCATTGACGTGATCTCTCCCTGCGTCGCGTTCAACAACCACCAGGGCTCTACGAAGAGCTATGACTACGTGCGTGGTCATATCGAAAGCGTGACGATGGCGGATTTCATTGCCCCGCAGCAGGAGATCACCGCTGACTACGAGCCCGGCAGTACCGAAGACGTGGCGATGCCCGATGGGTCGCGTATGCGTCTGCGAAAACTCGATGACAGCTATGACCCGCGCGACCGCTTCGCAGCGCTTGCCCATGTTCTCGAGCGGCAGGCGGCGGGGGAAGTTGTGACGGGGCTTCTGTACGTTGATCCCGACTCGACTGATTGCCACGAGATCATGAATACGATCCAGAAGCCGCTCAACACGCTGGTGGAGAACGATCTCTGCCCCGGGAACGGCGCGCTCGACCGGATCAACGCCAGCTACCGCTGACCGCAGAGGGCGGCGTAGCCACGCTGCCCGCTCTTGAAGACGATACGGTTGATGGCTCGCGTGGGTTGCGCCAACGCGAGTCCCGGTCGCTTTTCCAACTGCTGCTAAACTGCTTTACGTAGGTTACGGACTCTTCGCCTCATGGTGGCGAGGTGTATTCGCACAGCGATAACGAACGACGAACGACGAACGACGAAATGGAGGTCGGTGATCGTGGCACTGCCGAATCTGGAGGACTATTTCCCGGACTGGAAAGAGCGGGAAGCGCTCGCGGAGGCGATGATTCCCATCATCGGCCGACTCTATCGTCGTAACGTCATCACCTATTGTTTCGGGCGCGCTCTTTATAACCAGAGCGTCGTTCAGATCATGAAGACCCACCGCTACGTGCGGCAGGTCGCCCAGAACGAACTTTCCGAGTTCGAAACCTTTCCGATCATCACCGCGCTCGGCGATCTCGATCTGGGCCCGGCTCAGGTTGATGTCGGCAAACTGGCGACCAGCTACATGGAAGCCTCTGCGAATCGTCGTGTCGATGTCACGGAGTTCGTGCGGGCAGCTTGCAGCCAGGTGATCGGGCGTCACGTGCCGCCGCTCGAGCGTCCCCAGGATGTCGTGCTCTACGGCTTTGGCCGTATTGGTCGGCTGCTGGCGCGGCTGCTCGTCGAGAACACGGGCAGCGGTGAGCAGCTCAGGCTGCGAGCCATTGTCGTACGCAAGGGGAGCGCGGACGATCTCATCAAGCGCGCAAGCCTTTTGCGCCGCGATTCAGTGCACGGCAGCTTCGAGGGAACGATCCGCGTTGACGAGGAAAACTCCTGCATCATTGCCAACGGCAATGTGATTCGAGTGATCTATGCGTCGTCCCCCAGCGAGGTGGATTACGAAGCCTATGGCATTCGCGACGCGATCGTCATCGACAATACCGGGGCCTGGCGCGATGAGGCCGGTCTGTCGCGACACCTCGAAAGCCGCGGTGCTGCCAAGGTCATTCTGACTGCGCCGGGTAAGGGCAAGATCAAGAACATCGTCGCGGGTGTTAACACCGAGGCGCTGCTGCTGGAAGACCGCATCATTGCCGCGGCTTCCTGCACCACCAATGCCATCGTGCCGGTGCTGAAGGCGATGAATGATCGCTTCGGCATCGCCCATGGGCATGTCGAGACGGTGCATTCGTACACGAACGATCAAAACCTGATCGACAACTATCACAAGAAGAACCGGCGCGGACGCGCGGCGCCGCTCAACATGGTGATCACCGAAACGGGTGCCTCATCTGCGATTACCAAACTGTTGCCGGAACTGGAAGGCAAGATCACCGGCAACGCCATCCGCGTTCCGACGCCCGATGTCTCGCTCGCGATCCTGAACCTGACGCTCGATAGCTCGACCTCGCTTGAGCAGGTAAACGACTACCTGCGCGACGTATCGCTCCACTCAAACCTGCAGCGGCAGATCGACTTCACGACGTCTCCGGATGTCGTGTCATCCGATTTCGTGGGCAACCGTCATGCGAGTATCGTCGACAGCACCGCCACGATCGCGAATGACAACCGGGTCGTGCTCTATGTCTGGTATGACAATGAGTTCGGCTATGCGTGTCAGGTGCTCCGCGTGTTGCGACGCGCGGCAGGCATTGCCTATTCGCTCGTGCCTGCGGGCATCGTCGTCTGATCAGTGCGCACGCGCGGGTGGGCATGTCCCGCTCGCGCGCGTGAGTGTTCGCGCACAATCTCTTTCGTTGAGCCGCGCTAAGTCGTTGGCATCCTGAAAGCGCCTCTCTATAATTTCCGCGGTCGTCCGTGGGCGCTCCTTTACCGCCGCGCCCCTCCGGCAAGCCGAATCGGATCCCTGACATAAAGGTCGCGCAGTCTTACTCGACAGCGTGCGTGAGGGTATTAGCCAAGCGTCTCTGCCACGTAGCAGAGCGTTCATCAGGAACGGCGCAGTCGATGATTAAGACAAAAAGGGGCCTGGACCTGCCGATCAGCGGCAAGCCAGCGCAGTCGATCCACGCAGGCCCCGGGATACGCGCGGTAGGCCTTATCGGCGAAGATTACCCAGGACTGAAACCGACGCTCCTAGTTCGCGAAGGCGAACGCGTGCGCGCGGGGCAGCCTGTGTTCGAAGACAAGCGAACACCCGGGGTCAGTTATGTGGCGCCCGCCGCGGGCGTGGTCAGCGCAATCCATCGGGGTACGAAGCGCGCACTGCGCAGCGTCGTCATCTCGGTAGAGGGGGAAGAGGCGGTCTCCTTCGCGCCGCTTGATCCCGCGGCTGATCGTGCGCAGGTCGTCGGGCGTCTGGCCGAGAGCGGGCTTTGGGCCGCGTTCCGAACGCGGCCGTTCAGCAAGGTCCCGACGCTCGATTCGGATCCGCATTCCATTTTCGTTACCGCCATCGATACCAACCCGCTCGCGGCTGACCCAGCAGTCGTCATTGCGGCCCATGCGAAGGCCTTCGCCGCCGGTGTGGCTGTCCTGCCGCGGCTGACTGCAGGCAAGGTTTTCGTCTGTCAGGGTGCGAATGCCGCGCTGCCGGCACTGACCGGTGATCGCGTTGTTACAGAAACCTTCTCCGGTCCGCATCCGGCAGGGTTGCCCGGGACGCATATCCACTTCCTCGACCCTGTGGGTCCGCACAAGACGGTCTGGTACATCGGCTATCAGGACGTCATCGCCATCGGCTACCTCGTGACCGAAGGGCGGTTGTGGATGGATCGCGTGGTGGCCATTGCCGGCCCTGCCGCGCGCGAACCACGGTTAGTCACCACCCGTCTCGGGGCGGATCTTCGTGATCTCGTTGCGGACGCCGCGGTGGGCGAGGCGCGGGTGATATCCGGTTCGGTCTTCGCCGGTCGTGGTTTTGCCGAACCGCTTCATTTTCTCGGCCGCTACCACGTTCAGGTGTCGCTCCTTCCTGAGGATCGCGAGCGCCGGCTGTTTGGCTACCTGTCTCCCGGTCGTCGGCGTCATTCCGTGCTGCCGATCTACCTGTCGAAGTGGCTGGGCGAGGGCGGGATCAACTTCACGACCACGACCAATGGCAGCCCGCGCGGAATGGTTCCCGTCGGCAGTTATGAGCGGGTAATGCCGCTGGATATTCTGCCCACCCAGCTTTTGCGCAGCCTGCTGGTCTCCGATCTGGAGATGGCGACCAACTTGGGCGCGCTTGAACTGGATGAAGAGGACATCGCCCTGTGCACCTACGCGTGTCCCGGAAAGTACGAGTACGGTCCCGTGCTTCGGAGCGTACTCAGTAAGATCGAAAAAGAAGGCTGACAGGAGGGCTGAGATGAGCATACGGTCCTTCATGGACAAACTGGCGCCGCATTTCGAATCGGGCGGTCGCTACCACTGGGCCTATCCGGCGTACGAGGCGATCGATACGGCGCTTTACACCCCGGGCCAGGTGACGCGGGGTCCATCCCACGTCCGCGACGGTCTTGATCTCAAGCGCATCATGATCACGGTCTGGATGTGTGCATGGATTCCGGCGCTGGCGGGAAGTTATGCGGTTGGTTATCAGGCCAACGCGGCCATGCAGGAACTTGGGCTGACCGCGGTCGATAGCTGGCGCGGACTCTTTCTGAACGGGCTGATTGGGTTTGATCCCGCGAGCGTGTTTGATTGTCTGGTGCACGGTCTCGCGTACTTCCTTCCGCTCTATGTCGTCGTTTTCATCTCGGGCATTGCCTTCGAGATCTGGTTCGCATCCAAGCGCGGGCACGAGGTTAACGAGGGGTTCTTTGTCACCAGCATTCTGTTCACCCTGACGCTTCCGGCGACCACCCCGCTGTGGATGGCTGCGCTCGGCATCGTGTTTGGTGTGGTGCTGGGCAAGGAAGTCTTTGGCGGAACCGGTAAGAATTTCCTCAACCCGGCGCTGACCGG
>DMUF01000101.1:0-9407 GCA_003476445.1 Gammaproteobacteria bacterium
CGGCGACTACCCCAGGCGATCTGGCCGGGTCCGCGCGCGCCCGGCGGACAATTCCGCTCCAGCCAGACGCGTGTCTCTGCGCGAAAAGCCTCGAGTTCCTGCACTGATTTCTCCGACCGTCGCCGTCCAGATTCAATCATTGTCTTTCACCTCGTGCGAGACAACCGATTGCGCAACCGTGGTTTGCCTGCACGCGTGCTTGTAACATCGGGCAGCGGTCGTTGAATGAAGAGGCGCAAGGTGGTCGAGGGAGCACTCAGGGGCGTTCGTGTGATCGATCTCACCGACGAACGAGCGATCTACGGACCCAAGCTCATCGCAGATCTCGGTGCTGACGTGGTCCGACCGGAGCCGCGCGAGGGTGACCCGCTCCGGCTCCGAGGGCCGCGTACCAGCGCGGGCGAGTCGCTCTGGTTTGCTTTCTTTGCGAGCGGTCGGCGCATGCTCCAGCTCGATCCGGCGCCTGATTCGGCGCGTGCGGATCTCGAGCGGCTGCTCAATCGCGCCGACATCGTGCTGACCTGTGCGGGCAACCCGTTGCTTGAACTAGTCGACATTGCGGCGGCTCGAAAACAGAACCCGGCGCTCGTTCACGTGGATGTCTCATCGTTTGGAGATGACGGTCCCTGGCGTGATTACCTCGCGCCCGACCTTGTGGCCGGAGCACTCGGCGGACAAGTCGCGACGACCGGGACACCGGATACGACGCCGCTCAAGACGTTCGGCGAGCTTAACTTCATGGTATCGGGGATCTACGCCGCCATCGCCGCACTTGCCGCGCTGGCTCACGCCCGGTCGAGCGGAGAAGGGCAGCGCGTGTCTGTGCCGGTCCATGCGTGCATTGCCTCCTGCCTCGAGCAGGTGCTCATGCTCAACTGGTACGGCGAAGCCATGGGGCGTGGCCGCATTCTGCCGCGTCAGGGCGGCACGCACTGGTCCATGGCGTTCACCGTCATGCCGGCCCAGGGCGGGGCCATCATGGCAACGCCGCTCCCGGACTTCGACGCGCAGCTTGCCTGGCTCGTGGAGGAAGACGCCCATCAGGACCTCCTGGATGAGAAGTACTCGAAGCCGGAGAACCTGCCGCTTTATATCGGGCGCCTCATGCAGGTCATGCGCGATTGGATTGCGGACCAGGATCCGGAAGTGCTCTTTCACCGCGCCCAGGAGCGACACGCACCTTATGGCTGGGTCCAGCCCATCGAGCGTCTTGGTGACAATCCGCAGCTCGAGGCCCGTGGCTGGTGGACTCCCTATCAGGTCGGGGATGACACGGTGACCGGGCCAGGTGCCCCGTACAATCTCTCGGCAACTCCGTGGGTGCACCGGGATCCTGCTCCTGTGACTGCTGCCGCGGTCCTGGCAGACCTCGGGTGGGAGGCACGCTCATGACTCGTCCACTCGAAGGTCTGCGCATTCTCGACTTCACCCATGTCCTGGCCGGTCCTTATGCAACACGTATCCTTGCTGACATGGGCGCAGACGTGGTCAAGGTCAATTCCGCCGAGCGCGCATTGGCGGGCAACGGCCCGGAGTCGCCCTACTACGTCATGTGGAATCGTAACAAGCGCGCGCTGGCGCTCGACATGCGCAACCCCGAGGGCCGTGCTGTGTGTCGACAGCTCTGCGATCAGGCCGACGTGGTCATCGAAAACTTTGCGGTCGGCGTGCTGGATCGCTGGGGTATCGATTATGGCACCGTGGCGGCGACCAATCCGGGCGTGATTTACGTACAGATGTCCGGAATGGGGCATGGCGGTCCCTGGTCTGGCTATGTCACCTACGCGCCCACCATTCACGCGATCTCCGGCCTCTCGCACGTGACCAGCGTGCCGGGGCGCGAGGATATCGGCATTGGCTTTTCCTACAACGACCATCAGGCCGGGCTGCATGGCACCTTCGCGATTCTTGCCGCTCTGGAGGCCCGTCGCCGTACCGGTGCAGGACAACAGGTCGATCTGTCCCAGTTTGAGGTCGGGGTTAATTTCCTTGGCCCCGCGCTGCTTGACTGGTTTGCCAACGGCCACGCGGCACGACCGGTCGGTAACCGTCTGCCCTACGACGCTGCGGGTCCGCATGGCGTCTATCCGTGCCGCCGTCGCGGGGAGGGAATTCTGGGTGAGCGCTGGATCGCGATTGCCTGCTCGACCGACGCGCACTGGTCGGCGCTCTGTGACGTGATGGGTCGCCCGTCGTGGGCCGCCAATCCGGCCTGGGCTACGCTCGCAGGAAGGGTAGCGGATGCGGATGCGCTCGACGCGGCGCTCGCGACCTGGACGCAACAGGAAGACGCCCGTGAACTCATGCAGCGTTGTCAGGCAGCGGGCGTGCCCGCAGGTCTGGTACAAGACGGGGTCGATCTCGCGGAACACGATCCTCAGCTCAGGCATCTCGGCTTCCTGACGCCGATCGAGGAAACCGGCGCGCCGGTGGGGCAGACCTGGGCCGACCGGCTGCCACTGCGCTTTGAAGCAACGCCCTGTGAGGAATATCACCGCGTGCGTCTGCTCGGTGAGGATAATGCGAGCGTGCTCGCGGACTGGCTTGGTCTCGACGCGACTGCCACCGAAGCGATTGCCGCGCGCGGCATTCTGCGCTGACAAGGTAGATAACGGCGTATGCGCATAGCCATCATTGGCAGCGGTATCGCGGGTCTCACGGCAGCCTGGCGGCTGCGTGACTCACACGACGTCACCGTGTTCGAAGCTGCGCATCGTGCCGGTGGGCACACGCACACCCATCACCTTTCGATCGACGGACAATCGGTCGCGGTGGATACCGGATTCATCGTCTTCAACGATCGTAATTACCCCAACCTCGAGCGACTCTTTGGCGATTTAGGCATTCGTGGCGCGCCCTCCGGCATGAGCTTCTCGGTCAGCTGCGAACGCACCGGTATCGAGTACAACGGCGGGTCGCTGGCCGGACTGCTGGCGCGTCGGCGCAACCTGGTGACCCCCGATTTTTGGCGCATGATCCGCGACATCGTGCGCTTCAATCGCGACGCGCGGGCGCTGCTCTCGGGCGAGGGTCTCGGTCCGTCGCTGGGTGAATATCTCGCGTCTTCGCGCTACGGCCGCGCCTTCACTGAGCGTTACCTGCTGCCGATGGGAGCAGCCATCTGGTCTGTCCCAACGGCGCAGATGATGGAGTTTCCAGCGCGCCGCCTGATCGAATTTTTCGCCAACCATGGTCTGCTCCACCTGCGTGATCGTCCGCAGTGGTTCGTCGTTCCGGGCGGCTCCGATCGCTACGTGCAGGTCATCGCGGACAGACTGGGGGCAAGCCTGCGGCTCGCGCGCCCCGTCACCCGGGTACGCCGTCTGGAAGCGGGCGTCGAGATAGAGGTTGGTCGCAGGAATCAGGATGCAGCGAGGAATCATGCTGTTCATGACCACGCCGCCCTCATCAACGAAGCATCTGATACGGAAACGCACCGCTTCGATACGGTAGTGTTCGCTTGTCACAGCGACGAGGCGTTAGCCGTCCTCGCCGATCCGACTCAGGCGGAACGAGAGGTTCTCGGGGCGGTGGGCTTTCAGCGCAATGACGTGATTCTGCACACGGACGCCGCAGTCATGCCCCGTGCGCGTGCCGCATGGGCTGCCTGGAACTATCGACTGCCGTTGGTCCAAGGAGCGTCGGGTACGACGGTCACCTACTGGATGAACCTGCTGCAGCACATTGCTACCCCGACCAATCTCTTCGTTACCCTGAACCAGGCGGAGATCATCGATCCGGACAAGGTTCTGGCGCGCACGGTCTACAGCCACCCGGTCTTCGATACAGCCGCGGTTACCGCTCAGGGCAGGCGCCATGAAATCAGTGGCCAGCGCAATACCTGGTACTGCGGTGCCTGGTGGCGGTATGGCTTTCACGAGGATGGCTGCCTGTCAGCAGAGGACGTCGTGCGAGAAATCGAGGCGCACCATCGATGAGCGTTTCCGATTGCGCCGACAAACCGCTGCACGGAATTTTTCACGGCCGTGTCTGGCATGCCCGGCGCGAACCGTTTCATCACGCGTTCAACTATGCCATCGCATTCCTTGCGCTCGATCTTGACGCCCTTGAGGGCGCCCTGCGCCTGCACCCATTCTGGGCTCTGAATCGGCGCGGTCTTGCCAGCTTTCATGAGGCGGACCATCTGGGTGGCGGGGCGGACCTGGTCGGGCGCGCGCGGGGGGCGGTCGAGGAAAAGCTCGGGTTCCGGCCAGCCGGCCGGGTACAGCTGGTTTGTCAGCCCCGCTATCTTGGGTACGCGTTCAACCCGGTGACGTTCTATTTCTTTCACCGTCCAAAGAGCGGCGGTGCCAGTCGCCCGTCACTCGATGCGATCCTGCTTGAGGTTGCCAACACGCCCTGGAACGAGCGCCATGTTTATGCGCTCGACTGTCGCGACAGCGTCGGGCCGTGGCGCTTTGAAACCGACAAGCGCTTTCATGTCTCGCCGTTCCTGCCCATGACGATGCGCTACGTTTTCGACTTCAATCTGCAGGGGAATGGCCTGGAGGTCACCAAGCGCAATCTCGAGGCCGACAAAGTGGTATTCGTCGCGCGTATGGTGCTGCGGCAGGAGACTCTTGATCGGCGCGGACTCGGCACGCTGCTCGCGGCCTTTCCGCCGCGGACCATCCGGGTAGTTGTCGCGATTTACTGGCAGGCGCTGCGCCTTTGGTTACGCGGGGCGCGCTATCACCCGCATCCCGTAAATGTCGAAGATTCCGGCGCATCAACCTGACGCGCGGATCGCGACCAACGTTCGTTGGGGTACGAACATGGCACAAGATTCTATCGAAATGCTCAAGCCCGACGTCGCTACACGTCTTTCCCGCGTGAGCGCGGGGCGCTGGTTCAGCGCTGTTCCGGAGCGGGTGCTGCGACGCATACGCGCGCACCTTCTCGATGTGCTCGATCGCATCGAGTGGGGCAGCATCCAGCTGCGGGATGCGCTTGGGTCGCGAACGCTTGGCGCGGCCACGGCTGTCGGTCCAAGGGTCGAGGTTGACGTGCACGATCTCGAGTTCTATGCGCATGCGGGCTTAGGCGGCAGCACAGGCGCTGGACAAAGCTATTTCATGGGTCTCTGGGATACCGATCAGCTCGTGGATGTCGTGCGAATTCTTGTTCGCAATGCGGCGATCCTCGAGCGTATGGACAGCGGGCTGGCGCGAATTGGCGCGCCACTCTGGCAGTGGTACCACCGGCGTCGGGAAAACACCCTGCAGGGCAGCCGCAACAATATCTCGGCGCACTATGATCTCGGCAACGACTTCTTCGAGGTGATGCTTGATCCGACGATGATGTACTCGTCGGCTATTTATCCCGATGCGTCTGCAGACCTCGAGACGGCGCAGCGCCACCGGCTCGATGTCATCTGTGACAAGCTTGCGCTCGGGCCCGAGAACCATCTGCTCGAGATCGGTACGGGTTGGGGCGGACTTGCCATCCACGCCGCCTCGCGACACGGCTGTCGTGTCACCACGACCACCATCTCCCGTGCCCAGCACGACTACGCGGTGCATCGGGTGGCCGCCGCCGGGCTTTCGGACTTGATCGACGTGCGTTTCGATGATTATCGGGAACTCACCGGCCAGTACGATCGCCTCGTGTCCGTGGAAATGATCGAGGCGGTGGGGCACCGACAATTTCCGACCTACTTTGCCACGCTGGACCGGTTGTTGACTGCGGATGGGCTGGCTCTGCTGCAGGCCATCACGATCGAGGACCAGCGCTACGCCGCTTATCGCGACTCCGTGGATTTCATTCAGCGGTTCGTCTTTCCTGGCGGATGTCTCCCCTCCCTGGGTGTGATGCTCGACTGTATTCGCGACCACACCACGCTCAAGGTGCGGCATGTAGAAGACATTGGCGATCACTACGCACGTACGCTCATGGACTGGCAGACGCGCGTCGACGTTGGGAGTAACAAGCTGAACGCGCTCGGCTATGACCAGACCTTTCTGCGCCTCTGGCGCTTTTATCTCGCTTACTGCACTGGAGGATTCATGGAGCGTTCCATTGGCGATGTGCAGCTGCTCCTGCAGAAGCCTTTGTGTCGCGTTACGACGCCCGTCAGCGGCGCGGTTGGGAGACCGTACTCATGATCGATACCGCGCGGCTTTGTGAACTGGGATGGGTCCCGGACCCCCTGGCGCGGTTTGGCATGCGCGGATTGGTGCGCGAGCGATTGCGGGAGCAGGCGCAGGCCGGGTCCGCGGGGCAGGCGGCATTTTTTGCGAGCCTGCGGTCGGGCCCCGTCGCCATCGCGACCGACGCGGCAAATGCTCAGCACTATGAGGTGCCTGCCGAATTCTTTGCTACCGTGCTGGGGCCACGGCTCAAGTACAGCTGCGCGTGGTATGAAAACCCCAGCGTCGATCTCGCCCAGGCCGAGGAAGCGATGCTGCGCCTTTCCTGTGTGCGCGCGGGGATCGAGGACGGCATGCGATTGCTCGACCTCGGCTGCGGCTGGGGCTCGCTCGCGCTTTGGTTGGCGGAACAGTACCCCCGCTCGCTGATTACCGCGGTTTCGAACTCGGCGACGCAGCGCGCGTACATAGAGGGCGAGGCGCGTTCGCGCGGGTTCTCAAATCTCTCCGTGATCACGGCCAACGCCATCGAATGGGACACGGACGTGCGCTTTGACCGGGTGCTCTCGGTCGAGATGTTTGAGCACATGCGTAATTACGAGGTTTTGCTGCGGCGTGTAACGGGCTGGCTGGCGCCGGGTGGGCGCCTCTTTACGCATGTCTTCTGCTGTCGCGAGTACGGTTATCACTTCGCAGAGGCAGATGGCTGGATGGCGCAGAACTTCTTCACCGGCGGCATCATGCCGCGAGAGGACCAGTTCGAGCAGTTTCCTTCGTCAGCACGACTGATCGAGCGCTGGTGGGTGCCAGGCACGCACTATGAACGCACCTGTAATGACTGGCTCGCTCGGCTCGATGCGAACCATGACGCCGTGCTGGCGACCTGCCGCGAGGCGTATGGCAGCGCGGACGCGCGGGTATGGCGACAGCGCTGGCGCATGTTTTTCATGGCGTGCGCTGAGCTTTTCGGGCTGGAAGGCGGCAGGCGCTTTGGCGTGGTGCACTCGCTCATGGCAGCGCCCGAGTGATCCGGGCTCCCCTCTGATAGTACAGTAGGGGGCGGGCGTACAGCGGATCGGACCCAAGCCCGCTTGCCCGCGTCGGATCGAGCGCGTAGGATGTACAAATAGCTTACAAAGTCTTGGGTTCCTCGGGCGGGGACACTGAGCGCATCAAGGACTGCGTGATGGTAAATCACTGGTTGCGACGAGTTTTTTGTTTGGTTGTTGCGGGTGTCTTGATCGTACCGGCAACGTCGTCGCAGGCGAACGACCGTGAGTACGTGCGCGATGCCCTGATCGTCAAGTACCGCAAGAATGCGAGTGAGTTGAAACGCAGTGACGCGCGCAAGGCGGCTCGGGCCAGTCGCGCGGATCGCATTTCTCCGCATGCGCGGGATCTCGAGCGCTACCGACTTCCCAAGGGTATGACAGTCGAGCAGGCCATGAAGATTCTGGCCCAAAACCCGGACGTCGAGGTCGTGGAGCCAGACTGGGTTGTCAAGGCGCTGGCGTCGTCCAACGATACCCTTTTCCTCAACGGGGCGCTCTGGGGCATGTACGGAGACGCGAGCACCCCTGCGAACCAGTTTGGCTCTGGCGCGGCGGAGGCATGGGCGGCTGGCGCAACCGGGTCATCGCAGGTGCTGGTCGGCGTCATTGACGAAGGCATAGACGTCAGGCATCCCGATCTCGCCGCTAATATCTGGGTTAATCCCTTTGACCCGGTAGACGGAATCGACAATGACGGCAACGGTTACATCGATGATGTGAATGGTTGGGACTTCGCCAACAACGATGCCTCGGTCTTCGACGGCGGCACGGGCGATGTTCATGGCACGCACGTGGCGGGCACCATCGGGGCGCAGGGCGGCAATGGCGCGGGCGTCGCCGGGGTCAACTGGTCGGTCAAGATGATCTCCGCCAAGTTCCTCGGGGCGAGCGGGGGAACGACGAGTGATGCGATTGCTGCTGTGCTGTACATCAACGACCTGAAGCGGCGGCATGGGCTCGACATCGTCGCGACCAACAACTCATGGGGTGGCGGCGGTTTCAGCCAGCAGCTCCTGAACGCGATCAACGCGGGCGGCGATCTCGGCATCCTGTTCATCGCGGCGGCGGGCAACGAGGCGGCGGACAACAATGCTGTTGCTTCGTTTCCGGCCAATATCAGCTGCACCACGCCTTCGCGGTCGTGGGACTGCGTTTTGTCCGTCGCTGCCATCGGCGCGTCGGGTGCGCTTGCTACGTTCTCGAATTTCGGAGTAACGACGGTCGATCTTGGGGCCCCCGGCGTCACGATCCAGTCGACCCGACCCAACAATACCTACGGCGCGCTCAGTGGCACCTCCATGGCGGCGCCGCACGTCGCCGGGGCTGCAGCGCTATGCGCGTCGGTTGATCCGAGCGTTCGCGGTCGGGCGCTGCGGGATGCCATCCTTACCACAACCCAGCCGACAACTTCGCTGAATGGGCGAACCAGTACGGGTGGAAGGCTCGATGCTGGGCGCCTGCTCACGGTCTGCCAGCCGCCCGCCCAGCCGCTGGCTGGCGCTCCAGAGCAACTGGCGGTTAGTG
Organism: Gammaproteobacteria bacterium; assembly: GCA_003476445.1. Taxonomy (GTDB): domain Bacteria; phylum Pseudomonadota; class Gammaproteobacteria; order Pseudomonadales; family Azotimanducaceae; genus UBA7803. The sequence continues at coordinate 8,666 of DMUF01000101.1, forward strand.
CGAGCAGTCAGGGAGTGCTGTCGCTGACCTGGGTGGACGGAGCACAAAACGAGTCCGAGTTCGAACTCCAGCGCGCAATCGGCGCCTGCAGCGACACATCGTCGTTCGCAACCATCGGGTTCCCGGGCGCGGGGGCGGTCAGCTCTCTGGATACCGGACTTCCTGATGGAACATCGTTCTGTTACCGAATCCGCGCTATCAGTCGGTACCTCGTCGACGGCGTCCCCATGGTCTCCGCGTGGTCAACCGGGGCAGGTGGGGCCACGCTGCCAGAGCCTCCGCCCTACATCTGTTCTGCGCAGACGCACGAGTGGCTCGACATGACGGGCAGTACGGCTCTCACGCTGGGCGACGATACCGCTGCGACGGTCACATTGCCCTTCGCCATTCGATTCTACGGCACCAGCGTCAACTCGGTTCAGGTCTCGTCCAACGGGTTCGTGCGCTTCCTGCGCGGGTCCGCCACGGAGTTCGTTAATACGGCTCTGCCCGAGGCTTCAGAGCCCAACGGGATCGCGGCTGTGCTCTGGGATGACCTCGATCCGTCGCAGGGTGGACGCATTAGCACACGCTCCTTTGGCACGACCCCCAATCGACGCTTCGCGATTGCGTGGGAGGGGGTACCGCATTGGGCGGTCGCGGGCAGCGCGGTTACGGCTCAGCTCGTGCTCGACGAGACTACGGGCAACATGATGTTCAACTATCGCGATGTTCAGGTGGGCGCACCGGGCTACGACGGCGG
>DMUF01000101.1:9612-13761 GCA_003476445.1 Gammaproteobacteria bacterium
GACCTCGGGCACGACGACCTACAGTGACGCGGGACTTGCGCCTTCCACCACGCGCACCTACCGGATTCGCGCGGTAAATGATGCCGGCTTGTCGGCATATTCTGCTGGCGTATCGGCAACCACCNNCAGGCAGTTCTGGCGGATCTCACCAGCTATCGCTGTGGTACCGATCTCCTGCAGCCGCCGGCGACCCCTTCAGGGCTGGCCGCGACTGTGTCGGGGACCAGCACGATCAACGTTCGCTGGGTTGATGTGGCGAGTGAAAATGGCTACATCCTTGAGATCAGCTCGACGGCGGGCGTGAGCGAAGTCGCTCTGCCTTCGGGCGCGACGACTTACAGCGACGCAGGGCTTGCGCCGCTGACCACGCGCACCTATCGAATTCGCTCGGTGAATGATGCGGGCTTGTCACCGTTCTCGGCGGCTGTGTCGGCAACGACTCAGGCGCCGATCCCGGATGTGCCCTCGAACGTTCGTGCAACGCCGACCAACAGCACCACGATCACCGTGGCCTGGACCGACGTCGCTAACGAAACGCGCTACAACGTCGAGCGGACCAGTCCGACTGGAGTGGTATCGATCGTCAATCTGGCTGCTAACGTCATCAGTTATCGTCACACAGGACTTGTGGCAGGCGATATCTGGCGCTATCGGGTGCGCGCGTCCAACGCGACTGGAGCATCGGCGTGGTCGGCTCAGGTCTCAACGACCCCTGACGGTCCGCCGGTTGCCCCCACGCTGGCAACCGCGACCTTGACAAGCCCAAGCACGGTTTCGATCGGCTGGCGCGATAACGCGAGCAATGAGGTAGCCTTCGAGATCGGACGGCAGACCTTGAACCCGGTCAACCGGCGCTGGGGTGCCACGCAGGTGGTGGCGACCGCTGCCGCGCTGCCGGGGCTCGGAACCACCGGAACGGTTAGCTACGCGCCGGGCGCTGCGGGCACGTACCGGTTCCAAGTACGCGCAACCAACACTCGCGGCAACTCGGCCTGGTCCGCCGTGACAGCCCAGGTGGTAGTCACGCCCTGATCCTCAGGGCATGAGTTCGATTCGGGCCCAGCGGCGCTGTTGCCACAGCGCCGCGAGGACGACCGCGTTAACAGCACGGAAGGCAAACTGGTGCACCATCCAGATGCCGAGCAGACCAGCGCCCAGCTCGATACCCACCCACCACGCGCCGGGGAGCAGTATTCCGTACTGTGTTGCCAGATTGACGTAAAGCACGCGCTTCACATCCCCCGCTCCATAGAGCAGGCTCGCGAACAGGTAGCCGATACCGTTCAGGCCGATCATGATGCCGAGAATCCGGCACGGCCAGACCGCGAGTTCGAGTGCCTCGCGTTCGTGCAGAAAGATCGATAGCACTTCGCGCGGGGCAGCCCAGAAGGGAATGCCGAGCACCATCATGGCGAGCGACCCGACCTTGACCACGTCCCAGGCCCAGCGATGTGCGGCGGTTGGATCGCGGGCTCCGAGGGACTGACCCACCAGCGTGGCGCCAGCCATGCCGAGGGCCCAGGCGGGCAGACCCACTGCGCCGATGAAGTTCACGAGGACGGTGTAGGCGGCGACTTCAACGGTGCCGACCACCGCGACGATCCGGAACATGAGCGCAAGGGCAAGATTCTCTAGAAATTGCTGCGCACCAGCGGGACCAAGCAGTCGCGCGACCACGCTTACGTGAGGCGCGATCGAGCCACGCCACCAGCCGTCGGCGTGTCTAAACGCCATGATCGCGTGATAAGCGGTTCCCGCAAGCGCGGCGCCGAACAGCGCCATGCCAGCGCCCTCCGCACCATAGCCCGGTATCGGCCCCCAACCGAACATGAGCAGACCGTTGAGGGGAATCTTTATCCCGGCCTGCAGCAGTACGACTCTCAAATATAGCCCCGGTCGATCGGTGGCGTTCCAGAACCCCATGAAGGTGTTGTTCAGAGTCAGAAACACCCCGGCTGCGACCGACCAGCGCAGATAGGGAGTACCTGCTGCCACTAACGCCGGGTCGGCGCTCATGAAGGCCAGAACCTCTTCTGCGTAGTACCCGAGCAGAAGCGCGCCGAGTGGCGCTGCCCCGGTCACAAGCGCGAGCGTGGTCCGCAGGTAGCGGACTCGATCTTCGGTGATTCGTGCTCCGACGAGGCGTGCCGTCGGAGCTTGTACCGCGATGGTGACCCCGCCAAAGAGCGCAAGGTAGGCAAAGGTGACCAGAATCGATATTCCCACCGCGGCAAGGGCGGTGGTTCCCAGGTAGCCGACGAACAGAATGTCCAGCAGCTCGAGAAACGTGTAGGTCGACATGCCGCCCATGATCGGGAGCCCGAGGCGCAGGATGCGTCCGCGCCGTTCGCGATTGGGCAGAGCGATCATGCGCCGCCCGAGCAGGTCAGGACCTCGCCGGTGATGAAGTCGGATTCGGGCAGACATAGCAGATAGATCGCGCCCGCGCCGTCTTCGGGGCGGCCGGACCGTCCAAGCGGTGCAGCGAGTCGCGCTGCTTCGATTTGCGTCGCGGTGAGACCAACGTTGTGTTCGCGCCCGCCGACCGCGATTCGCGGTGGCGCTTCGTCGTAAGGCTGGGTCAGGCGCGTTTCGATATGGCCAAAGGCGACGCAGTTGACGCAGACGTTGTAGCGTCCCCATTCCTTGGCCAGCGTTCGAGTCAGCCCGATTACCGCTGCTTTACCCGTCGCGTAGGCGATCTGGGTGGCCGCGCCCCGTGTGCCGGAGACCGAAGAGACGTTGACTACCTTGCGGCAGAGCGGAGCACCCAGACGTTCCTGCTCCGCGCGCGCGCGTTCTTTTAGCCACGGAAACCAGGCGCGCAGGATGCGAAACGGCGCCGTGGCGTGAATATCGAGCATGGACTGCCACTGGGTATCGTCATGGCGGTGCATGGCGCTGTTCCAGATGTAGCCCGCGTTGTTGATCACGATGTCGAGCGCGCCCCACGCATCGATGGCGCTTGCGATGAGAAAGTCCGGAGTTGCGGACGCAGTGATGTCTCCTGGGGCGGCGACGGCGCTGCCGCCGGCATCCGTGATCGAACGAACGGTTTCCGCGACCGGGTCAGGGTCCAGATCGTTTACCACGATGTGCACGCCGTCTCGTGCCAGTCGAAGCGCGGTTGCCCGCCCGACGCCGCGTCCCGCGCCTGTGACCAGAGCAACGCGCCCTGTAAGACTGCTCATGAGAGATTCCCCCGGATCTTAGCCGCCATGGTACGGCAGGCGATGCGGATCGGCATGATATCTCGGGCGCTTGTCAGAGGCGGCTGGACGGGCTGGGAGCAGGTGCCTATGCTTCCGGGTCATTACCGCTCGTGCCGAGTGGTCCTGGACGCCCTGGCTGAAGCAATGACGCTGTTTCTCGACCCCTCGTTCTGGATCTCCGTTGGCCAGATCATCCTGATCGACATTCTCTTGGGTGGCGATAACGCGGTTGTGATCGCCCTTGCCTGTCGCAAGTTGCCGCCGGCGCAGCGGCGCGCGGGCATCATGTGGGGTGTGGCGGGCGCCATTGGTCTGCGAATCGTACTCATCTTCTTCGCGCTGCAACTGCTGACCCTGCCGTTTCTGCGGCTGGTGGGTGCACTGCTTCTGCTCTGGATCGGTATCAAACTTCTGATCGCGGATGAAGACGAAGGGCACGCGGACGTCGCGGGTAGCGCAACCCTGCTTGGGGCGATCAAGACCATCATCATTGCCGACGCGGTGATGAGTCTCGACAACGTCATCGCTGTTGCGGGTGCCGCGAATGGCAGTCTTGCGCTGGTGGTGTTCGGCATTCTGATCAGCATCCCGATCATCGTCTGGGGCAGTCAGTTCGTCCTGCGGCTCATGGATCGGTTCCCATGGGTCATCACCTTTGGGGCCGGTCTGCTCGGTTGGATTGCAGGCGAGATGCTGGTGGGCGATGTGATGATCGAGCCTTGGCTTTCCGGGCTTCCTTCCTGGCACAGCTGGGTTGCTGCCGCCATTGGCGCGGCAGCCGTGGTCCTGACGGGAACTCTGATCAAGCGGCGCAAACCCGGGAGCAAAGAAACGTGGCACTCCGTATCCTGATTCCGGTCGACGGTTCGCCCTGCGCGCTGAATGCCGTGCGCCACGCGCTCTCGCTCGCGGCCGAGGGCTGCTCGATCGAGCTGAC
>DMUF01000101.1:14119-18665 GCA_003476445.1 Gammaproteobacteria bacterium
GACGAGCACTATCGTGAGGCAGGTGACGCGATACTGCGGGACGCGGTGGCACTCGCGGAGGGGGCTGGGCAGGGTTGCGTAACCCATATCGCCGTCGGTCATATTGCGCCGACGATTGCGGGTTACGCGGCAGAGCTCGGCAGCGACCTGATCGTGATGGGCTCACACGGCAGGCGGGGCATCAGCCACGCCTTGCTTGGTTCTGTGGCTCAGGAGGTCCTGCGCGCCACCCCGAAGCCCGTCACCATCGTGAAGTGACAGGGCTCTGATCCAGGGGCTCTCAGCCAGGGGCGCTCAGCCGTAGCGTCCGGTGATGTAGTCTTCCGTCCGCTTCGAAGTCGGTCGCGTGAAGACCGCGTCGGTCTCGCCAAACTCAATGAGTTCACCCAGATACATGAACGCGGTGTAGTCCGAGACCCGGGCAGCCTGCTGCATGTTGTGGGTTACGATCAGGATCGTCACTTTGTCCCGCAGGCGATGGATCAAATCCTCGATGTTGGCGGTGGCATTCGGATCCAGCGCGCTCGTCGGTTCGTCGAACAGCAGCAGCTCAGGGCCGGTAGCCAGCGCGCGGGCGATACAGAGGCGCTGCTGCTGCCCGCCGGACAGGTTGAATGCCATGTCGTTCAGCCGATCCTTGACTTCGTCCCACAGCGAAGCGTCGCGAAGCGCCTGTTCTACCGCGGTCATCAGCACTGCTCGGTTGCGCTCACCCCGGACACGAAGTCCGTAAGCCACGTTTTCGAAGATCGACTTGGGAAACGGGTTTGGCTTCTGGAACACCATGCCGATGCGCATGCGCACCTCTATCGGATCGATGTTCTTGTCGAGGATGTTGACGTCGTCCGGGAAAAAGCGGATGTCGCCGCCGTAGCGCGTGCCGGCCGTGAGGTCGTGCATGCGGTTGAAGCAGCGCAGGAAGGTAGATTTGCCGCAGCCGGAGGGGCCGATGAGCGCCGTCACCCGGCAAGCGTCGATGCGCATGCTGACATTTTTCAGCGCCTGGGACGCCCCATACCAAAAGTCGAGGGAGCGGACCTCTGCCTTGCTGGGCGCGGCGGTGGGTGCGTCGCCGCCTCGCGTTGCAATGCGAAGTCCGCTGTCGTTGCTCATGTTGCCTACCATTTAATGCGTTTCCGGAAGCGGATGCGCAGCCAGATCGCCAGTCCGTTCATGACGAGCGTCATCACCACCAGCACGATGCCCGCGGCGGCGGCGTTCTCCTGAAAGGCGGCCTGCGGCCGCGACAGCCAGTTGAACATCTGGATTGGCATCACCGTGAAGGGAGATTCGAGCCAATCGAAACTCACGAAGGGGAACTCTGTGCTCAAGGGTGCCGGCGGCAGAAACGCGATGAAGGTCAGTGCACCGATGGTGATGACCGGTGCCGTTTCGCCGATGGCGCGCGCAAGACCGATGATTACGCCGGTGAGAATGCCGCCGGTGGAGTAAGGGAGAATGTGGTCCCGAACCGTCTGCCAACGTGAAGCCCCTACGGCGTAGGCTGCCTCGCGAATGGCGCCGGGGATCGCCCGGATCGATTCCCTGGTCGCGACGATGATCACAGGCAGGATCATCAGTGCGAGTGTCAGACCTGCCGACAAGATGCTCTGGCCAAAGTCCAAGGCGTATACGAAGAGCCCAAGCGCCAGAAGACCGTAGATGATCGAGGGCACACCGGCCAGATTGGTCACGTTGATTTCGATGAGGTCCGTGAGCCAGTTCTTGCGCGCATATTCCTCGAGGTAAACGCCAGCGGCGACACCGACCGGAATGGCGGTGGACGCGGTGATCAGCATGACCAGGCTGGATCCTACGAGCGCGCTCAGAATGCCTGCGCGTTCGGCCCGGCGGGACGGAAAGTTCTCGAAAAAGGACCACTCGAGCCGGTGCGCGCCATCTTGAACCAGGCCGACGAGCAGGACGGCAAGCGTGAGCACGCCGACCATCATGCAGGCGAGTCCGATAATGGCGAACCACTGGTCGCGGCGGCGACCCCGGGCGACCAGCTGGCGGATGACGACGGGGTCGTGCATGGTCAGTACGCCTCGCGGAAGCGCTTGCGCGCCAAATGGCCGAGCACGTTGAAGAACAGGGTCATGAGCACCAGTACGAGACCAACGGCGAAGATGCTCTGGTACTCGATGCTGCCGTGAGGCAGGTCACCGAGCGCAACCTGAACGATGAAAGCGGTAATGGTGGCGCCGGGTTCGCGTGGATCCCAGGTGAAGTTGGGCTGTTGCCCGGCGGCGACAGCCACCACCATGGTCTCCCCGAAGGCGCGTGAGATCCCGAGAATATAGGCGGCGACGATACCGGACGTAGCGGCCGGCATGACCACGCGTAACGAGGTCTGCAGTCGTGTTGCGCCCATGGCATAGGAGCCTTCCCGCATCTGCAGCGGTACAGAACGCATCGCGTCCTCGGCCACGGAGGTGACGTAGGGAATGATCATGACGCCGATCACGAGACCTGGCCCCAGCATGTTGAAGCTCGGCAGCGTCGGCATGAACCACTGCAGCGCTGGCGTCACCATGAGCAATGCGAAGTAGCCATAGACCACCGTTGGGATGCCGGCCAGCAGCTCGAGGATCGGTTTGACCGTCTCGCGCACCCGCTCGCTTGCGAACTCGCTTAGATAGAGCGCGGCGACGGTCCCAACAGGAACGGCAAGCACGAGCGCCACGGTAGTGGTCACCAGCGTGCCCGCCAACAGCGGCAGCACTCCGTAATGCTTGTCCGCGAACATGATCGTCCACTGGGTATCGGTCAGGAAGTCTTTCAGCGGCACGACGGCGAAGAACGAGAGGGACTCGTAGACGAGGATGCCGACAATCGCGACCGTGACGGCGACGGCGGAAAGCGAGAGCAGCAGCAATACCAGTTCTATAAGCCTCTCGCCGATGTGGCGGGAGGCCTTGAATCCGAAACGGTTTGTGGCGGGCGCGCCCGATGGCGGGGGGGTATTCGCGTCCGGCATGCTGCTCTCTCCCATGGGCGGCAGGATTCTACAGTGTTCGTTCCCGCGCCAGCAGTTCTTCGACGGTCAGACCGATTTCCGACGTACCCGAGAACCCGCTGCCAATCTTGCCTGCCTTGATGTTTTCGCGCGCAAGGTCATAAGCCTCGTCCGGCAGTGCGACGTAGCCGACTTCCTCCGCCAGCGCGCCGCCCTCGCTCAGGAAGAAGTCGACGAACGACTTGATCTCTTCGCGTTCGAGGGAGGACTGTTTCACGTAGATGAAGAGCGGTCTGGAGAGCGGCTGATAGCTGCCATCATTGACGTTGCTCACCGAGGGAAGAATGCCGGTGCTCGCGCCCGGGGGTACGACCGGAACTGCGCGCAGCCGGTCGCTGTTCTCCTCGTAATAGGCGAAGCCCATGAAGCCGAGGGCGCCGGGGTCGCGCGAGACGAACTGCACGGTGACGTTGTCATCTTCGCTCGCCTGATAGTCGCCGCGGGATGCCTTGGAGCGTCCAACCACGGCCTCGGTCCAGTAGTCGAAGGTGCCCGAATCCGCCCCTGCGCCCGCGAGCTTCAGCGGCTGGTCGGGGAAGGTTGCGCGGATCTGTTTCCAGCTGGTGACGGTGCGCTGGGCCGAGGGCTCCCACATGGTCTTCAGCTCGGGAATGGTCAGCTGATCCACGAAGGTATTCGTTTTGCTCACCACGACGGTGAGCGCGTCATAAGCGATGGGCAGTTCGAAGTAACGCACGCCCGCCTGCGCGCACAGCGCCATTTCTTCTTTCAGGATCGGCCGGGATGCGCTCGCGATATCGATTTCACCGCGGCAGAAACGCTTGAAGCCGCCGCCCGTGCCGGAAATGCCGACCGTTACCCGGGCTCCGCCCAGCGCGATCTGATATTCCTCTGCGACCGCTTCCATGATCGGGTAGACGGTGCTTGAGCCATCCGCCTCGATCACGTCGGCGGCGTTAGCTGCGGAGCCGGTGGCAAGAAGTGCGGTCAAGAGCGTCGTGGCGACGTAGCCGTGTGTCAGCGTCATCGAGATGTCCCTCTCAAGTGGTCAGAAGCGCGCGTTCACGTCGAGCATGAAAGTCTCGACCGTCGCGTCGTCCCCATTGTTGCGGCTAGCCGCGTCGGACTCTGCCAGGAACCATGTGAGCGACACATTGAAGTTCTCGAGCAGGTCATATTGAGCCCGCAGTTTGTGTCCGTTCGATGACACGTAGCCTGCGGCGAAATCCGAGTCGGTCAGAATGCCCACGACGGCGTTCTGTTCCACGACCCGGTAGTTGTAATCGAGCGCGATCCCGGACACGTTGGTGCGGAAGCCGGCCAGCCACGCCGTGTCCTCATCGCCTTCCGTGTAGTTCTTGTAATCACGTGCTTCTGCATTGCGGATGTATTGGCCGTACAGCGACAGGGGCAGCGGCAGCCCGATGACGTCGAGCTGGGTGAAGCCCTCATATAGCCCAAAGCGATCAGTCGTATTGCCGTTGCCGATGAGCCCAAGGGTGGGTGCGCCGGTACGCTCTGGCTGACCGTCGTTGCTGAACTGGTAGCTGCTTGCGCCGATGGTCA
>DMUF01000101.1:18998-20746 GCA_003476445.1 Gammaproteobacteria bacterium
TCCACGCCGTCACCGTCGACGTTGTCCTTCATCGGGAAGTAGCCGACGGTGCCGAACAGCGTCCGGGTGCCATTCTTGCGCTGGTAGTTCGCGGCGAAGCCCTCGGGGTTGATGTCGGCGTCCCACGCGGCGTCACCGACAGCCATCCAGGGCTGGCGCATTTTGCCGCCGAACAGGCGCAGACCCGGAACTTTGACCGGGTGGTAGTCGATATAGGCGAGATCCAGCCAGACCGCCTTGCGGTCGGCATAGTTGTCGAGATCCTGGTTGGTGGAGCGTCGATCCCCACCACTGGCGGTGGCGATCTGAATGCCCGTTTCGACCTGCGTGTTGACCTGGGTAAAGGCGCCAAGACGCGCCCGAATACGTTGTCGGTCCTTGTCGCGGCCGTCGTTCTTCGCCTCGTCTTCGATATTCACGATGTCGTTGCGGACGCGAACGTCGCCGCGCAGCGCCGTCGTTTCCGCCCATCCGGCGGTTTGTCGATAAGCCTGAAATTCGCGGCGATCGATCTTGCGACGATCCGCTCGGGTCTCGGCGCGCTCGGTTCGTTTGAGGTCTGCCACGAGCTCATCATGCTGAGCCTGGGTAATCGATCCGTTGGTGAGCAGCATGCCAAGCAGCTTTTCGTCAACCATACCGGCATGCGCAAGGCTCGTTCCGAGCGACAGGGCGATAACCCAGAGCCCGAAGTTCGCGCGAATCATTGGGGGGTCTCCAAGGCGTGAGCTGGCGCCAGGCCAGCGCTGTTCTGGCCGCGTCGAGCAGCCAGCGGCGCGCATTGTCATCGCGCTCTGTGACGAAATGATGACAACATGACGCTCCGCTGCGCGCAGCATCCTGCTATGCCGCGCGGGATTGAACCGCGGGTTCAACCTAGTGGGGTGCCGCGGTCGCCAGCCGCAGGATGCGGTGCTAGTGTGGAAGCGAAGCGGCGGGCGGGGACAGCATGAACATCGGAGTTTCAGGTCGGATGGCGCTTCGTATCGCGCTCGCATGGATAGCCTTGGTATTGGGCACGCCGGCGATGGCGGCGGACACGGGGATCGAGGTGGGCGGTACCGGTGTCGCGACGGCCGCACCGGATCTGGCGCGCGTGCATCTTGCCGTCCGACGCGAAGGACCTGACGCGGTAGCTGTTAAAGAAGCAGTGGACGAGGTGGCAGCCAAGGTCATCGCCCTCGCGCGCGAGTTCGAAGTGCCGGCTGCAGACCTTACCGCGGCCGCTGTCTCCCTGTACCCGCGCTATGCGCCGGAAGGTAACGGCACGGTGGTGGATGGCGTCATCGCGGAGCGCACCTTCGTTGTCACCCTGCGCGATCTGGATCTGCTCAGCCGGTTCGTTGATACGGCGCTTCAGCGCGGCATCAACGGCGTGCAGGGGATTCATCTCGATGTGTCGACCCGCGCCGCGCTTGAGTCGACCGCGCTCGAGCGTGCCATTGACGCAGCTCGGGCAGAAGCCGCGCGGGTGGCGGAACGCTTTGGCGTGGCGCTTGGTCCGCTCATTGCTGCGACAAGTCTGGAGCAGAGCGCGCCGCGCCCGTTCCTGCGCATGGAAGCCATGGCGGCGTCGGCGCCCGACAGCTTTGCTCCCGGCGAACTCGAGATCCGACGTTCTGTGACGGCCCGATTCGCCATCGCGCCGCGCTGACGGTGAATGACCGGCGCGACGCGGATCCGGGGTTCAGCGGCGCAGGTTGTCGATACTCAGTATTCCTGCCCCGCGCGCGGCAATGGCGAGAAAG
>DMUF01000101.1:21053-22548 GCA_003476445.1 Gammaproteobacteria bacterium
GAAAGCCGAAGAGCTTTTGCGTGCCGTGCCAGATGAACAGAAAACCGGTCACCATGCGTAGAAGCGCATAGGTGTGTTCCTGATACCGATCAAGAAAAGTCAGCATCGTTTTTCCCCCGAGAGATGCTCCGGGGAGCTTAGCGCCACCCTGCATTCGGCGCTACCAAGGCGGTTATCCCAGGCTTCCGACGGCTGGCTGATCAGCTATAGTGGTGCGCATAACAGGCATATGCGCAGGGGGAGAGATGGCATTAAAGGGCACCGTTCATTACGAGCAGCGTGGCGAGATCGCACTTCTCACCGTTGATAATCCGCCGGTAAATCCGCTTTCGAGCGGCGTTCGGCAGGGTCTCTTTGATGGCTTCACGCGCGCGCTTGCAGAGACGTCGGTCCGTGCCATCGTGCTGACAGGCGCCGGTCGCGCTTTCATTGCTGGCGCCGACATTTCCGAGTTCGGCGCTGCGGGTAATCAAGGCCCAGGTCTGCATGAAGTCCTGACGATGATGGAAGAGAGCAGCAAGCCCATCGTCGCGGCCATCAACGGCACCGCCTTTGGCGGTGGGCTCGAGGTGGCGCTCTGCTGTGATTACCGGGTGGCTGCGCCTTCGGCGCCGGTTGGATTGCCAGAGGTCAAACTCGGCCTCCTGCCGGGCGCGGGTGGTACGCAGCGCTTGCCGCGACTCATCGGCGCAGAGCAGGCGCTGCAGTTCATTCTCACCGGAGACCCTATCCCCGCGCCGCGCGCTCTGCAGCTTGGCATCGTGGACGCAGTGGCTACCGGCCCGGTGGTAGAAGACGCGATTGCCTTCGCCCGGCGCGTGCTCGCAGACGGCGGCAAGGTGCGGAAGATCCGTCATGAGCGTGATCGGGTGGCGGCGGACCGCGCGAATCCGGAGATTTTCGCAAACGCGCGGAAAGACGCGGCGCGGCGCATGCGCGGTCGATTCGCGCCGGAAATGATCATCCAGTGCGTCGAAGCGGCAGTGAATCTGGATGACTTTGAGGCGGGCATGGAGGTGGAGCGTGCCTGTTTCGGGCGTTGTCTCGCGCATCCGCAGCGCGCCGCGCTCATCCACCTGTTCTTCAGCGAGCGCGAGGTGGCGAAGATTCCGGATGTGCCAAAGGACACGCCGCAGAAAAAGATCGCCTCCGCGGGTGTGGTCGGGTGCGGCACGATGGGCGGCGGAATCACCATGTCCTTCGCCAATGTCGGCATTCCGGTCAAGGTGCTCGAGATGGATGCCAAGGCGCTGGAGCGAGGGCTCGGCGTCATTCGACGCAACTACGACATTCAGGTGCAGCGCGGTCGCATGACGGCGGAGCAGGTCGATCAGCGCATGGCGCTCATCTCGGGTACCACTGAATTCGCTGATCTGGGGCAGGCGGACGTGGTCATCGAGGCGGTGTACGAAAACCTCGGGGTGAAGGTGGACGTCTTTCGCAAGCTCGAAGCCGTGTGCAAGCCCGGCGCGATCATCGCGAGTAACACGTCCGG
>DMUF01000101.1:22901-27757 GCA_003476445.1 Gammaproteobacteria bacterium
ATGCGCCTGCTCGAGGTGGTGCGCGGCTCGCGCACGAGCAAGGAAACCATCGCCACCGCGATGCAGCTTGGCAAGACGCTCAACAAGATCGCCGTGCTGTCGGGCAATGCGCCGGGCTTCATTGGCAATCGCATTCTCGCTGGCTACACCCGCCAGGCAGGGGAAATCATTCTCCAGGGTGCGACCCCCTATCAGGTGGATAACGTCATCAACGCGTTCGGCATGCCGATGGGACCGTTTCAGATGAACGATCTGGTGGGTCTCGATCTTGGCTGGCGCGCGCGCCAGCTCGCGGGTGTGAAGCCGGAGGACGTGCCGATCACCGCGCGCGTCGCGGACAAGCTCTGCGCGCTCGGGCGCTTCGGTCAGAAGACCAATCGTGGTTACTACATCTACCCGGAGGGCAGCCGTGCCGGGCAGCCGGACCCCGAGGTGGTGGGAATGGTCGAGGCCACCTCGGCTGAAGTTGGCATCCAGCGGCGACCGATTTCCGACGAAGAGGTGTTGAAGCGCTGCCTCTATCCGCTCATCAATGAGGGCGCGAAAATCCTTGAGGCCGGCGTTGCGCTGCGCCCGTGCGACATCGACATCGTCTACATCAATGGCTACGGGTTCCCGGAAGTCACGGGTGGGCCGATGTTCTGGGCGGATCAGCAGGGTCTCGACAAGGTGCTCGCCGACATCCGCCAGTTCGAGGCGGAATACGGCGAGGCGTGGAAGCCGGCGCCGCTGCTCGAGCGGCTCGTTCGCGAAGGTAAGACCTTCGCCAGCTTGCAGCAGGGGTGAGCAGTCCATGGTAATGGGTGACAACGGCAGCCTCGCGCTCTTCTGCGACTTCGAGAATATTGCGCTTGGTGTACGCGACGCCCGTTACGATCGGTTCGACATTCGTCCCGTACTCGAGCGCCTGCTGGTCAAAGGCTCGATCGTGGTGAAGAAGGCCTACTGCGACTGGGAGCGGTATCGCGAATTCAAGACCGGCATGCACGAAGCCGCGTTCGAGATGATCGAAATCCCCCATGTGCGGCAGTCGGGCAAGAACTCCGCGGACATTCGCATGGTCGTGGACGCGCTGGATCTCTGCTACACGAAGGAGCACATCAATACCTTCGTGATCATCTCCGGCGATTCCGATTTTTCGCCGCTGGTGAGCAAGCTGCGGGAAAACGCCAAGACCGTCATCGGCGTGGGGGTCAAGAACTCCACCTCCGATCTGCTCATGGCCAACTGCGACGAGTTCATTTTTTACGATGACCTGGTGGCTAAACGCGAGCCCGCGCGCAAGCGCACTCGCAGCAAGCCCAAGCCGAAAACGGCGCGCAAGGAGGGTGGCGAGCGGGGCGCAGCGGAGACAGCCACGCTGAGTTCCGACGCGAACGCCGCAGACGCGAGCGCGTTAGACGTGAGTATGGCCGAGGCGCGAGTCGAGGATCTGTCGCAAGAGGGGATCGATCTGGTGCTCGAGACGGCCGAGGCGCTCTACGAGGAGCGCGGTGAGCGCGGCAATCTGTGGGGCTCGATGGTGAAACAGACGCTCAAACGGCGTCGGCCCGGGTTCAACGAGTCGGTCTATGGATTCCGGTCATTCAGCGATCTGCTCGAGGAAGCCCGTAACCGCGGAGAACTCGAGCTCGAACTCGACGAAAAATCCGGGGGCTACATCATCCGGGCCCTGAAACGCGGCGATTGATGGTCAACAACCCGCATTTCCGCAAACCCAGCTATCACCCGCCGGGAACAGCGCCCGGCACTTATGACATTGCGCGAACCCGCGCCACCCCGCCCGGCCATATCGAAGTGATCGAGTACGACGCCGAGCACTATCAGAAGCTCGACGGTCTTCTCGCCGTGTCGGCCGAACAAAGCCTTGCGTGCCGCTGGATCCAGATTGACGGACCTCCTTCCCTGGACGTCCTCGAGACCGTACGGCAGCGCTATGGTATCGATCCGCTGGTGCTCGAAGACATCGTGAACCAGGGGCAGCGGCCCAAGTTCAACGATTACGGTGACGGGATCTTTCTCACGCTGAGCGTGCCCGGCGCAGAGGCGCTGACCGCTGAGGGCATCGGTGTTTACCGCCAGATCAGTCTCTACCTCATGGACACGGTCCTGATCACCTTCATGGAGCAGGAGTCGCGTCTCTTTGACCTGCTCGAAGAACGGCTGAAGCGAGCCGGGGGCAGGCTGCGGCGACAGCCCGTCCATTTCCTGGCGCATGCGCTCATCGATCTGGCGATTGATACGCTGTTCCCGCTCATCGACGCCACCGCGGAACGTCTGGAAGAACTCGAGACCGACATCATCGAGCGCCCGAGCGAGGACATGCTGCTGGAGACGCACACGTTTCGTAGCCGGCTGCTTGTGCTGCGCCGCATTGCGTGGGCGACGCGTGAGCTGGTCAACGCGTTTCGGCGCCATGCGGAGGATGTGACCGACGGCAGCCTGCGACCTTATCTCGAAGATGCCTACGACCACATCGTGAGCGCGATAGATCTGATCGAAATCCAGCGGGATATCGCGACGAACCTGGTCGAGGTGTACATGTCGGTCCTCAGCAACCGCATGAACGAGGTCATCCGGCTCCTGACCATCATTGCAACGCTGTTTATTCCGCCCACGTTTCTGGTGGGACTCTATGGCATGAACTTTGACCCCGCTGCGGGTCCCTTCAGCATGCCCGAGCTGGCGTTGCCCTTTGGCTACCTCGCCGTACTCTTCGTAATCCTTGCTTCCATGATCGGCATGATCTTCTTTTTCCGTCGGCGCGGCTGGCTTGGGCGGCGTCGGTCATAGGCACCGCCAGCCGCTCGGGGCGCTTCAGAGTTGCCAAGGGCTCTTCATAGCGGCACCTCAGTCGTGTACTTGACCTGCTCCATCGCGAAGTTCGAAGACACGTCTGACAGCGGAGCCACGCGGATCAGCTTCTTGTAGAAGAGGTCGTACTCCGCGATGTCGCCGACCAGCACCTTGAGCAGGTAATCCACGTCCCCGCCAATGCGATAGAACTCCATCACTTCGGGCAGCGCCGCCACGCCGCTTGCGAACGTCTGCAGCCAGGCTTCGGAATGGTTGCTGGTTTTTACCGTGACGAACACGGTGACGCCGCGGCCCACTCGGCGCGGGTCGACGAGGGCGACGCGCTTGCGCAGGATCCCGGCTTCCTCCATGCGCTTGATGCGGCGCCAGCAGGCGTTTGTGCTCAGTCCGACTCGTTCCCCGGTTTCCTGCACCGATGTCGTTGCGTCGGCCTGCACGATGTTGAGTATCTGTCGATCAATTCGGTCGAGCTCCACGCTCGTGCTCCTGCAGGGCGAAGCGCTGATCATAACGAGGCAGCTGACGCATCGCTTGATCCTTTGCGCTCATCCGGAAAACGTGCGGGGCTTCTCACTTCGCGCCTGCCTCGAGGAAAGTGTGATGCAGTTCACCGCTGGTTGAGACCCGCGTCTCGGTTCCGTTCCCGACCTCTCTCTAGGCTCCACTTCAGTAGCAAAAGAGACCTCAACCGAGGTCCGCTCGGAGTGAGCATCCATGAATTCGCGAGCTTCCAACCGACGCCTCCTGATCTCGACGCTTGTTGCCTCCGCACTGCTTGCCGCCGCCCCGCTTGCGCGCGCGGTCAGTACCCCGGCGGCCCTGACGTTTAGCGCGGATCGGGAAACCGTAACCAGTGGCCAGACCGTTCGCCTGCGGTGGTCTGCTACCAATGTTCAGCAGTGCAGGGCGAGCGGCGCCTGGCGCGGTAGCCCTCCTGTCGTCGGCGTCCAGCGCTCAACCCCTGTGGTCAATACGGCCACTTTTACGCTTTCCTGCTCGGGTAGCGGTGGCATGGTCTCCCGGAGCGTAACGGTGCGAGTAGCGCGCGGGTCGTCTGCTTCCAGTACTGCCCAATCCGGGTCTGCGAGTGCATCCTCGCCGAGTCAAACATCGGGAAGCTCGTCGGATAGCTTGTTGGATCCGGCGCTCAGCGCATCGATCAAACCCACGCTCAATCTGTCGGTCGATCGAGCCACGGTCGCGTCAGGCCAGCAGGTGCTGTTGCGGTGGAGCGCGACCCAGGTGCAGAGCTGCCAGGCGTCGGGCGGCTGGAACGGCTATCCGCGCAATCTTGGGGTCAGCCGTAGCGGCCCGCTAACGGCACCCACGACTTTTACGCTCACGTGCGACACCGTGGTAGGCACGCTCACACGAAGCGTTACCGTCAACGTGCAGCAGCCTACCAACGTGGCGACGGCCCCGACCGGGTCGTCTGCAGAAGGGCAGACGCCGGCATCCACGCCGGCAACGGGACCTGCAACGGTGGCTGCCGCGCCGGCGCCGGTGGTCGAGCCGCGGCTCGAGCTCAGGGTAAGCAGCACGAAAGTCCGCCCGGGCGATCAGGTGAGCCTGTCGTGGACCAGCGCGGCCGTGAGCAACTGTCGCGCGAGCGGGAACTGGTCGGGAACTCGGGCGGCTTCAGGCTCCGAGCAGCTTGCAGCCGTGACCACGGCGCAGAGCTTCACCTTGCGTTGCGACAGCACCAGAGGCGAAATCGTCGCAATGACCTCGGTGGAAGTCGTTGGATCGGCATCCATTGCCTGGCAGCAGCCGACCTACAATCTGGATGGAACGGTCATTGACGGGCTGCGGGCTCTGCGCATTCATGTGGGCACGACAAGCGGTCAGTACACGCAGATCATCGAGGTGAGCGACCTGAGCCGCAGCCAGACTGATCTCGAGTTGCCGGTCGGCGAGTACTTCATCGCCATGTCGGCGGTCGATACCGATGGAACGGAGAGTGCGCTCTCGAATGAGGTGCGACGCGTCGTTCAGTAGCCCTGTAGTGCGTGCCCCGCGACCGGGGCACGGCGTCCGGC
>DMUF01000101.1:28079-30675 GCA_003476445.1 Gammaproteobacteria bacterium
GCAGCGCTGGTACACTCTGGCTGTCAACCGTCGCCAGGAAACGCGCAGATGGAGAGTGGACCCGTGACCGGGCGCGAACGCGGGATGCTTCTCGGTCTTGTTCTCCTGGCTCTCGCCTGGTCCTTCATTGAACCGTTTGATCGGCTCACCTGGTTGCTCGAGGTTGCACCGGTGCTTCTGGCGTTGCCGATCCTCTTCGTCACACACCGGTCCTACCCGCTCTCCGGTCTTGCCTACCGGCTCCTATTTCTGCACGCGCTGATTCTCATCATTGGCGGCCACTACACCTATGCGCGTGTTCCCGCAGGGCTGTGGTTTCAGGATGTCTTCGAGCTGAGCCGCAATCACTATGACCGCCTTGGTCATCTCGCCCAGGGATTTGTGCCCGCGATCATTGCCCGAGAAGTATTGCTACGTTCCACCCCACTGCAAGCTGATCGCTGGCTCAAGTTTTTGGTCGTGTGCGTCTGTCTCGCGATCAGCGCGGTGTACGAGCTGGTGGAATGGCTGGCGGCGCTGATCAGCGCCGAAGCCGCGGCTTCGTTTCTCGGCACACAGGGCGACAACTGGGACACGCAGTGGGATATGTTCCTGGCTCTGTGCGGCGCCTTGTTTGCGCTCGCGCTGGCGCGGCCACACGACCGATCGATGCGCGCCGCCGGGGTTTACGGCTGACGCGCGCGGTAACGTTCGATCAGTAGTTTGCGCGTCAGTTACCCACCGCAGCGCCGTCCGGAACGCGTCGATCGACGCCAGCTTCGAGCACGCTGGTTTCCGGATTGACGATGATGACCTCTGCAACACCCTGATAGGGGATTTCGCGCAGCGTGTGTCCGAGTGCGCGAAGTCCGTTCAGGGAATCGAGCGAGAAGCCATGGCGCTCGTAGGCAATTGCGTCCGGTAACCACTGGTGATGGATGCGGCCTGCGTCCACGGCAGTCTGCGCGTTCATACCATGGTCCACCACGTTGAGCACGGTCTGCAGCACGGTATTGATAATGGTGCGACCGCCGGGTGAGCCGGTGACCATGAACAGCTGCCCATCCCGTTCGAGAATCGTAGGCGTCATGCTGGAAAGCATGCGCTTGCCGGGCGCAGTAAGATTTGGATCGGTCCCGATCAGACCTTCGCTGCTCGTGAGCCCGGGACTCGCATTGAAGTCGCCCATCTCGTTGTTGAGCAGGAAGCCTGCTCCAGGCACCACGATCCCGGATCCATATCCGTATTCGAGGGTGTAGGTCAGCGCCACTGCGTTGCGTTCCTTGTCAACAACGGAGAGGTGCGTGGTTTCCTTGCTTTCCTTCGGCCAGGTGAACGTAGCGGGATCTGAGACAGATGCCCGTGCAAGATCGATGCTGGCGCGCTGTTGGGTTGCATACGGCTTCGAGGTCAGCTCGCCAACAGGCATGTCCGGGTTGAAGTCGGGATCTCCCAGGTACCGCGCCCGGTCGGCGAAAGCGCGCCGCATCGATTCGGCCATCCGGTGCAGCGTCGCCGTGGTGCCAAAGCCAAGCTCGTTCAGAGGGTAGCCCTCGAGCACATTCAGCATTGCAATCAATGCGACGCCTCCTGAACTCGGCGGCGGCATGGTGATGATATTGAGTCCTCGATAAGTGCCGCGCAGCGGTGTGCGAACTTTCGCCGCGTAGGCAGAGAGATCAGCATGCGTAATGATGCCCTGGTGCGCTTTCATTTCCGCAACCATCAGGTCAGCGGTCCGTCCGGTGTAGAAGCCTGCCGGGCCCTCTGCCGCGATCCGGGTGAGGGTTTCCGCAAGGTCTGGCTGACGCAGCACATCACCGGGTTCGAGCGGTGTTCCCTTGCGGGTGAACTGAGCAATGGATGCCGGGTATTTCGACATTCGCGGCAGAACCGCGCGCAATGACCGGGCGAGTTCATGGGTGACAACAAAGCCATCGCGAGCAAGCGTGATTGCAGGCGCGACGAGATCCTTCCACGGCAAACGTCCGTGTGCCTGCCAGGCCGCATGCAGACCCGCTACGGTTCCGGGAACACCGACCGCCAGGTGGCTGAAGTGATGGCGCTCGAAATCATAGGTGCCCTCGTTCAGCCACATGTCAGCACGCGCAGCGGCCGGAGCCGTTTCTCGGAAATCGTAGGCGAGTGGGTCGCCGGAGTTCGGGCGGAACAGGAGGAATCCACCGCCGCCGATGTTGCCGGCCGTCGGATGCGTAACCGCCAAGGCGAACGCGGTAGCAACAGCCGCATCCACTGCAGTGCCGCCGTTGGCGAGAATGTCGGCTCCGATGCGGGAAGCTTTCTCTTCCTGCGAAACCACCATCCCGTTGTTGGCCATGATCGGGGCGTTTGCCCCATGCGCGGCGGCAAAGGGCAATACGATCAAAGCAACAACAAGGGCGATCAGTGTGCGCTGCATGGGTCCTTCCGACGCGGTGGCTCTGCTGGATTGGCGTGGATGGTCGTTAAGGGCATCGGTGAAAGCAACACTTACAATGGCCGATGAAATTCTGCGGATCCCTTCACAGCACTTTCACGGTTTTCCGGCCATATTTCTCCCGTCAGTCAGCTGACACCCCAGGGCCGTCTCCTCCCCCTCCCCCCCCCCGCCGGCCCC
>DMUF01000110.1 GCA_003476445.1 Gammaproteobacteria bacterium
GGTAAGCCTTTGTTTCTGTTGCGTCGCCCGCTGTGGCTAGCCTCGAGTTCGCGCTACCGCCGCGAGCTCCTCGCCCGCCTGGGGTTGCCCTTCGAGCACCGCTCCCCCGACATCGACGAATCGCGCCTGCCCGGGGAGGCGCCGGACGCCCTCGCCCGTCGCCTCGCGCGCGCCAAGGCCGAAGCCATCGTCAGGGCGGTCCCGGAGGCTTGGGTGATCGGTTCGGACCAGGTTTGCGCCCTAGGCGAGCAGTGCCTGGGCAAACCGGGTACCCCCGAGGGGCAGCGCGCCATGCTGGCCCGGCTCTCGGGCAACACGGTGACCTTCTACACCGCCGTCAGCATCGTGGGCCCGGGCGGCGTTCGCCACGAACACCTCGATCAGACGCGCTGCGTCTTTCGTGCGTTGTCGGCCGAAGACATCGAGGCCTACGTCGCGGCAGAACCGGCCACCGATTGCGCAGGCGGCTTCAAGAGCGAATCGCTCGGCATGACCCTGCTCGAGCGACTTGAGACAGTCGACCCGACCGCCCTTATCGGCCTGCCGATGATCTGGGTCGCCGCGACCTTGCGCGCCCTGGACGCTTAAGCCCCGCGAGCGCGTCGATCACACGCGCAAGCTCCGGTGGCAGCGGCGCATTCACGCTGAATTCGGTGCCACGATCCGGCCAAAGAAATGAAATGCTCGACGCGTGCAGGAACATGCGCTCGAGTCCGTGTTCGCACATTTCTTCGTTGAATTCCGCATCACCGTATTTCGGGTCACCCGCCACGGGGTGACCCGCATAGGCTGCGTGCACGCGAATCTGATGCGTTCGCCCCGTCAGGATCGACACTTCGAGCAATGAGGCCAACTTACCGAAACCCTGCACAGGCCGAAAATCACTGGTGGCGGCCTTGCCGCCGGCTGCCACCTTCACGGTGCGCTCGCCGCCCACGCGCAAATCGGTGCGCAGCGGCGCCTCGATACGTTTCTTGCCAAGCTGCCAGCTGCCTTTGACGAGCGCGAGGTAACGCTTCTCGAAGCCCTCGCCCTCGCGCAAGCCCGCATGCAGCATGCGCAGCACGGAGGGCTTGCGGGCGATGATCAGCACGCCGCTCGTATCGCGATCGAGTCGATGCACAAGTTCGAGCTTCTCGGCTTCGTCGGGTCTGGCCGCTCGCAACGCCTCGATCACCCCGAAACTCACGCCGCTGCCGCCATGCACGGCGATGCCCGCAGGTTTGTTGACCACGATCACCCGTTCGTCCTCGTGAATGACCGAGGCCGTCACGGCCGCCTGCAGACTCGAGGGGACCTTGCGAGTGAGGGCGCGAGCCGTACCGCTGACAGATTCAACCGCGGTCTCCGGCGCAGCCTCCCGCACCGGCGGTAACCGCACATCGTCACCCAACGCCAAACGCGTATCGATCCCGGCGCGCTTACCGTTGACCCGAACTTCGCCCTTGCGGACCAGACGGAACAACCGAGTGCGCGGCACCTCGGGGTACTGCCGTGCAAGGAACTTGTCTAGGCGGGTACCGGCATCCTCGCCGTCCACCGTGAGGTGACGTACCGAGAGTTTCCCGGAGTGTTTCGTAAGATCTTGTTTTTCCATGGGCTTCGACATAGTATCAGGGCTGTCTTGAGAACGCCGCCCAAGGGTGGTGACACCTCGCAGACATCAGCGCGATGCCCGCCGGTCGGTGGGTGACGCATGTTAGTTGGTCCTCGGCAACGAGGCCATCGAATCCGGCCGATAGTCGCCGTGGCCATCCGGTCACGCCGTCGGTTGACAGATACGAGCCTAGGTTTCGGTTCGCGGTGCGCAGAAGACTGTGATTTACATCCTCCTCTCCCTGCTCGCGCCTCTCACTACCTCTCGGGTTCTGCCCGCTCGCCCGTGTGTTCGCACCGGTACGCGAGTGGTGTCCATGTGGACAACCGTCGGAGCACTGTCGGCCCCATCCAGGAGATTTGGGGCCCATGAAAAGAATGTTGGTAAACGCGACCCAGCAGGAAGAACTGCGCGTCGCACTGGTTGACGGTCAGAAACTCTACGACCTCTCGGTCGAACTTCCGTCCCGCGAACAGAAAAAAGCGAACGTCTATAAAGGTCGTATCGCCCGCATCGAGCCCTCGCTCGAAGCCTGCTTCATCGATTACGGCGCCGAGCGCCACGGCTTCCTGCCGCTGAAAGAAATCTCGCGAGAGTATTTCCTCAAGAACCCCTCGAGCGGCCGCATCAACATGCGCGAAGTCCTGCAAGAAGGTCAGGACATCGTGGTGCAGGTCGAGAAAGAAGAGCGTGGCAACAAGGGTGCAGCGCTCACCACCTATATCTCACTCGCCGGCCGATTCTTGGTCTTGATGCCGAACAATCCGCGTGCGGGCGGCGTCAGCCGTCGTATCGAAGGTGAAGAGCGCGACCAGATGAAGAGCATCATGGATGCACTCGTCATTCCGTCGGGTATGGGCGCCATCGTGCGTACCGCCGGCGTCGGCCGGGCTACCGAAGAACTCCAATGGGATCTCGATAACCT
>DMUF01000221.1:0-1709 GCA_003476445.1 Gammaproteobacteria bacterium
CATCCGCGCATGACCGCTGCGGAGCTGGCGCTCATTCGCGATGGAGCGACGGAAGCTGCCGCGGACGGCCCGCCACCCGCCCTCGCCGCGCTGCTACGCAGCCCCGCCGTGTGGGCGATCATCGTCTGTCACTTTGCGGCCAACTGGGGCAACTACGTGCTGCTCGCCTGGATGCCGACCTATATCAACAAAGGCCTCGGCGTTGATTTCGCATCCGTAGGGCTGATCACGATGATCCCCTCGCTCGTGGCGTTCGTCGCCATGAACGCGGGTGGATGGATGGCGGATCGCCTGATTCAGAGCGGCATGGAGGTGACACGCGTACGCAAGCTGATGCAGACCATCGGCTTTGGCGGCTTGGCCGCCGTACTTGCCGTGGTGGGCTACGTGGAGAGCGTGCCGCTCGCGATTGCGCTCATGTCACTCGGCAATTTCTTCGGCGGCGCGACGGCGGGCGGATTTGGTGTCAATCACCTGGATATCGCACCGCGCGGCGCCGGCATCATCATGGGTCTGTCGAATACGGCAGCGACGATCCCCGGCATCGTCGGCGTCTACGCGAGCGGCCTCATTCTCCAGGCTACCGGCTCGTGGACGCTCGTGTTCCAAACCGCGGCTGCGGTGCTCATCTTCGGCCTGATCGTCTACCTGCTGTTTGCCAGCGCGCGAAAGCTCTTCGACTGAACAATGACCGTACGCCTGTTAACACTGCTGTTGTTCCCGGTACTTGCGCTCGCCAAGCCACCCGCCTGGGATGTGAACGATCCGCCGGGAGAGCGCCTGCGCATTCCCATCGATACCCGCACCGGCACCTGGATGAGCGTGGATGTGAGTCCGGATGGCAAGCATATCGCCTTCGATCTGCTCGGTGATCTGTATGAACTGCCGATCAGCGGCGGCAACGCGCGCCGGCTGACCCAGGGACTTGCCTGGGACATGCAGCCACGCTACTCGCCGGACGGTAAGCACCTCGCATTTACCTCGGATCGCGGCGGCGCCGACAACCTGTGGATTCTTCCGCTGGGGAGCGGGGGACAAAAGAAGCCACGCGCACTCACGCGCGAAGAGTTTCGTCTGCTGAGCAACCCCGCATGGCACCCGGGCGGTCGCTTTGTCGCAGGACGCAAACATTTCACCACACGGCGTTCGCTCGGCACTGGCGAAATCTGGCTTTATGACCGTCTGGGCGGCAAGGGCATCGCCGTGGTCGAGCGTCCGAACGACCGGTTCCAGAAGGAGCTCGGCGAGCCCGTCTTTTCCAACGACGGGCGCTATCTGTTCTACACGCAGAACACCTCACCCGGAAACGTGTTCGAGTACGCGCAGGACCCGAACAGCGGCGTGTTCTCGATTCTGCGCTTCGATCTCGAACGTCGCGAAACGGATACCGTGATCACCGGCGCGGGTGGCGCTGTGCGACCCACGCCCTCCCCTGACGGACGCCTGCTCGCTTTCGTACAGCGTGAGCGGCGGTACGAGACTCAGGACGAAAGAAAGGTTGAGCGGCTCCAGTCGGCGCTGTACGTGAAAGATCTTGTTTCAGGAGCGGAAAGACGCCTGTTCGGGCCGCTTGATCGGGACATGCAGGAAGGCTGGGCGGTGCACGGCGTGTACCCCAACATGGCGTGGCTGCCGGATAGCAGCGCGCTGATCTTCTGGTCCGGCGGCGAGATCCATCGCGTCGATCTCGAGAGTCGCACAACGCGCAC
>DMUF01000221.1:2067-3173 GCA_003476445.1 Gammaproteobacteria bacterium
CCCGACGGTCGCACGGTCGTGTTCGAGACCTTTGGCAAACTCTGGCGCAAGGTGCTGCCCGACGGAGAGCCGACGCGCCTCACCCGCGATGACAGCGCCGCCTTCGAACTCTACCCAGCCTTCTCACGCGACGGCGGCCAAATCACCTTTGTGCGCTGGACCGACGCGGATCTTGGTGCCATTCATGTCGTACCCCAGGCCGGTGGCGCGTCGCGGGCGGTGACGGCGCAGCCCGGGCACTATCACTCGCCAAGGTTCTCACCGGATGGATCGGAACTCGTCTACAGCGCGGGTGCGGGCGGCTATCTCACGGCGCCAGACTGGTCCGAGCACACCGGGATCTTTCGCCTGTCGCTCGAAGGTGGCGCGCCCGTTCGCATTGCGCGCGAGGGGCAGGACGCGCACTACGGTGCCCGCAATGATCGTATCTATCTGACGCGGGACATCGATTCGGAGACGGAGCCAGGCCCGGTGCGCGCTCTTGTGAGTGTCAACCGCGCCGGACACGATGAACAGGTCATCGCCCGCAGCAGCTACGCGACGCGGCTTTTCGTATCGCCAGACGACGCCTGGATCAGCTTTCGCGAGAACTTTGCCGCCTGGGCGGTACCGCGACCGCCCGCGGGCGAGCTGACCCTGTCCCCGGATGACGAAGCCTTGAAGGTCGTTCGCGTAAGCGCCGGGGGCGCGGAGTTCACCAACTGGTCTGGTGCCAGCACCCTCACCTATGCCCTCGGACCCGACCTGCATGCCAGGAATCTCGACACGTCGGCCGCCAAGGGGGCTCGGCACGCGGCTGAAATCGCCTCGCTCGAACTGACGCGCGAAGCCGATACCCCCGCCACGACGGTGGCGCTCACGAACGCGCGCATCGTTACGCTCGCGCCCAAAGCTGCGGTGATCGAGCGTGGCACCGTGCTGATCAAGGGAGCACGTATTGCGGCCGTTGGGGCCGCGGACGCGATCGCCGTGCCTGCCGACGCGCAGCGCTTGGATGTGGGCGGACGCACCATCGTGCCCGGTTTCATTGACGCGCATGCGCACGGAGCGCAGGGCGAAGCAGGGCTCATACCCCAGCAGAATTGGGTGGCGCTTGCGCACCTGGC
>DMUF01000246.1:0-323 GCA_003476445.1 Gammaproteobacteria bacterium
GGTACTTCCAGCGCGGCCGGCGCCGGGCTCCCGTTGAACATGTCTGCAACCACCTGCTCGAACGCGTTGCGCAGCTGACTCACATGGCGCGGACTTTCCACCCGACGACACACGGTGCGCAGCATCGCAATCTGCTGCTCCGCCTCGTGCACATAGCCCTGACCCTTGCCGTAGAACGCCGTCTCTGCCTGACCCGTGATCACGAGCAGGCGTGACGAGGCGTACTGCGCCTCATAAAGCCCGGTCACGGTGTTGCTCGTGCCCGGCCCGGTGCTCGCAATCATGACTCCGATACCACCTGTCGCGCGGGCATAGCCATCCGC
>DMUF01000246.1:601-7102 GCA_003476445.1 Gammaproteobacteria bacterium
GTCGCGCGGGCATAGCCATCCGCCGCGTGGGTACCGCCCTGCTCGTGCCGAACATCGATGATCTGTGTTCGACCGAGCCGGTTGATCGCATCGAAAATCGGCATGTTGTGAATGCTGACAATGCCGAACACGTGCCGTATACCCAGCTCCGCGAGCCCGTGCGCAATGACGTCGGCGCCAATGTGACTCATAACCGTTTCCTCATGCTGCCTTGGAAAGCGGCGCCAGATCGATGCCATACAGCTGCGCGACGTTGTCGCAGAGAATGGCCCGCTTCTGGTCAGCCGCGAGATGCGCAGTCTGCTGCGCGATCACGTCCTGGGACCAGGGCCAGGTGGAGTCGCTGTGGGGAAAATCGCTCGCCCACATGAGCCGGCGCCAGTTCATATCATTGGCCATCTTGAAGGCCACCCAGTCATCCTGGAAGGTCGTGTAAATATGCTCCGCGAAGTACTCGCTCGGCAGTTTCGAGAGCGCTGTGCCGGGCGCGAGCCAGTTACGATGACGCTTGTACGCGTGATCCATGCGGTACATGTAATGCGGCACCCAGCCGGCATCAGCCTCGGCGCACACCACCCGCAACGAGGGGTAGCGCTCGAAAACCCCGCCGAAAATGAGCGTGCCCATGATGTCCTGGTTGCCGCGAATGATGGAGAGGAAGCTGTTGATCCTGGGGCCGCGCGTGGGGCCCTGGCTACGCGTCGTGAGAATGTGAAACGACAGCGGCAGCTCGAGCTCGATCGCGGCTTCCCAAATCGGGTTGTACAACGGCGAGTCGTAGTCTTCCACCGCGGGATTCCCCGGCATCATCACGCCGCGCAGCCCCAGCGCCTTGATCGCATGCAGGTCCCGCACACCATCCTCCGGCGTGCGCATGGCGGTCTGACCGCAGCCGATGAGCCGTGTTGGGTGACGCTCGCAGTAGCTCGCGATCCAGCGGTTGTAGGCTTCGAAACACGCCTGCTTGTAGTCGAAGTCGCGGTGATTGCAGAGCAGCATCCCCACCGTCGGATAGATGATCTCGGCTGCTACTCCATCACGCTCCTGCTCCGCGAGACGTGCCTCGGGATCCCAGCCCCCGCGATGCAGCTCGTCGAAGCGCACGCCATCGGTAGTGATTTCCTCGGGTCGCTTGCCCGCCGCCGCTACCAGCCCCATGGCAATCGGCGAATCCATGCCGTCGATCACAAACAGGTCCCCGCGCGCGCCGCCGTCGACCATGCGCGGCGCCTTATCCACCCACGCGCGATCGATGTACGCGCGGTAGGTATCGGGATGCTCGGTAATGTGCGAGTCCGCCGAAATGATCGGATAGTTCATCGCTCCCCCTTCGATCTGCCCCCGGCCGCGCCCCGTGGCGCGGCGCGTCAGAGGGACGTTAGCAGCTTTTCCTGGAGCCGAGTAGCGACACCGCCAATCGAACGCGCGGGGCGGCGCAGAGCCAAGAGTGCTTGGCATCACTCGTCATTTGTGAACAATGCCGGACTCATGAGTCCACCTAGCTCAGAACCGGACGGACGGCGCGAAGAGATCGTCCGCGCCGTGGCCGCGCACCTGGTCCGCGAAGGATTCGCGAACAGCGGCATTCGCGCGCTCGCCACAAGCGCGGGCCTGAGCGACCGCATGCTGATGTACTACTTCGAAACCAAGGACCAGCTCATCACCGACGCGCTGCGTCTGCTCGCTGCCCGTATGACCGCAAGCCTGGAGCTGCTGCTGCCCCGCCGCCCGACACCACCGGAGCAGATCGTGGAGGCGCTCATGGGTTCAGCCGGCGGCGCCGAGCAGCAGGCCGTCCTGCGGCTCTGGTTTGAAATCGTAGGTCTCGCGATGCGCGGTCAGGAACCCTATCGCACCGCGGTGCGCGAGATCCTGGACGGCTGGACCGCCTGGATCGAAGCGCGCCTGCGACCCGCCCAGCGCGCGCGAGCCCCAGCGCTCCTCGCTGAAATCGAAGGTCGACTCATGGTCGCCCTGCTGCAAGGCTGATAGCGCCGAACGATCTGCGTACCAAACGCATTGCAACCATTCCTGCCCGTCAGCTGCGTCGATGCAGCACCTGCGACTGTTCCTCCTGCACGAAGAGCAGCCCCACGTAACCGAGCGCCATCAACACGATGAGCGATGCCATACCTGCGCGCTGACTGTCGAACCAGTCCGTGAACGTTCCCACGACGAGGGGCGCAAGAAACGCTGTCACCGTGCCCGACAGCGCAAAGAGACCGAAGAACTGGGTAGCCATCTCAGGCGGTGACAGACGCGCCATCAGCGTGCGTGAGGACGAAAGTCCGGTTACGAAGAAAAAGGCGAAGAACTGGTTAGTGATGAAGTAGGCAAGCTCCGGCAGCGACCGAAAATAGGGGAATGACCACACCGGTTCTGTACCCACCGGGATGAAATAAAAAATGGTGTCGCGCTCGTACGAAATGAGCAGGACCAGAATGAGCGAGCTGAGACCAATCGCGAGCTTGAGCGAACGTTTGGAACCGACGCGGTCATCGATCAGCCCGCCAACGTAGGCGCCGATCATCGCCGACCCGCTCGTGCAGAGCCCGAAGATGAGCAGCGTCGTGGTGTCCCAATGGAAGGTGCCTGACGCATAAACACCGCCAAAGGTCATGACCCCCACCATGCCATCGATGAAGAACATGCGCGAGCCGAGATAAATCGCAATGTTGCGGTAACGGGGCAGTGCGCGCAGCGTTTCGAACACGTCCTTGAGGCCCTGACGCGCCGCCTGCCGCACGCCGAGCGAACCGCCGACGCCATCCGGGGTGAACAAGAGCAGCGGCAGCGTCAAGAGCAGCATCCACACGGCGGCCAGGGGTCCGACAATGCGGTCGTGTTCGTGCAGCGACTGATCAATACCAAAGAGCGGCGCGGCAGGAACCCACGACCAGTCACTCTCGCCCGGCAACGAGAACGCGATCAACACGAACAGCATCAGGGCGAGTCCACCGACATTGCCAAGCGCGAACGCGATCCCGGAGATCACCCCAACCTTGCGCGCCGGCGCGATGCTCGGAAGCATAGCGTTGTGAAACACCTCGGAAATCGAGAACAGGATGCCGATTGCAATGAGCAGAGCAAGGGTCGGATAGACGCCCAGTCCACCCCCACCCGGCAGCACGTACCAGAGCAGACAGGCGCCGATCACCATGCCGATGACGCTGCCAGCGACCCAGGGTTTGCGGCGCCCGTTACGGTCTGCAATCGCGCCAAGCAGCGGCGCGAGGAGTGCGAGCACCACCCCGGATAGGGCGTTGTTGTAGCCCAGGAGCGCCTGGCCACGCACCGGATCGCCCACGACCGTATTGCTGAAATACGGAAAGAAGATATAGATCACGACGAGGATGTAGTAGGGATCCCGCGCGCCCTGGCCGAAGGTCCAGCTCAGATAGCCCAGCGGGCTCGCGGCGCGCGTGCCCGCGAGCGACAGTTCGCTCATGCTCGTCCCTCCCCGTTTTCGGACCCGCCAGTCGCGTTTGACCTAGCGCTCGACCCCCGCCTGCCAGAGCACGAAGGCATACTCTTCCGCAATCTCGCGATAGCGATCGAAGCGCCCCGACTCGCCGCCATGCCCCGCATCCATGTTCATACGCATGAGCAGCGGTCGGTCATCGGTCTTGGTCGCCCGCAGCCGCGCGACCCATTTGGCCGGTTCCCAGTACTGCACCTGACTGTCCCAGAGCCCGCCGGTCACGAAGAGCGCCGGATAATCCTGCGCGGTGACCTGATCGTAGGGCGAGTACGACAGCATGTAGTCGTGCGCAGCGCGATCTGTGCCGGGATTGCCCCACTCATCGTACTCGTTCGCGGTGAGCGGAATCGTTTCATCGAGCATGGTGGTCACCACATCGACAAACGGGACGTGCGCAATGAGACCGCGATAATCGCCCGGCGCCATGTTCGCCACCGCGCCGATGAGCAGACCGCCGGCGCTGCCGCCCATGCCGAACACGCGCGATGAATCAACGAGCCGCTCTGCCTTCAGATAGCGCGTGACATCGATGAAGTCGGTAAAGGTATTCTTCTTGTTGCCGAGCCGTCCTTGCTCATACCAGTCGCGACCGAGCTCCTGTCCCCCGCGCACGTGCGCGATGGCGTAGATGAAGCCCCGATCAACAAGCGATAGCACGCTCGAGCGGAATACCGGATCCGTGGAATTGCCGTAGGAACCGTAGGCGTACTGATACAGCGGCGCGCTGCCGTCGAGAGGCGTGCCGCGCCGGTAAAGCAGCGTGACCGGAACGCGCGTGCCGTCGCGCGCCGTCGCCTGCCGGAACTCGGTCACATAGTTTTTGCTGTCGAACCCGCCCAGCACCGGGTCCTGTTTCAGCAGCGTGCGCTTGCCCGTGACCATGTCGTAATCCCAGACCGAGGGCGGCGTGGTGGGCGAGGTGTAGACATAACGAAGCAGCGTCGTTTCGGTCTCGGTGTTCTCGCCAAGCCCCATGGTGTAGGCCGCGTCGTCGGCATCGAGCAGACGATCATTGCTGCCGTCCCAAGAGCGCACGCGCAGTTTGCTGAGCCCACCGGATCGTTCCGAGAGCACCAGGTGCCCGGCGAACGCTTCGAACGCCTGAATGAATGCGTCGGCACGATGCGGCACCACGTCCTGCCAGGATGCGCGGTCTGCCACAGAGGCGATAGGTACAGAGACGATCCGATAGTTCGGCGCCTGCCAATTGGTACGCAGAATGAAGCGGTCACCCGAATCGGCGAGGTCATACAGGTGGTCCCGCTCGCGGGGCACGGCTACGCGGAACGCGAGCGCGGTATCGCTCGCATCGGCATAGCGATACTCCGTAGCCACGGTGCTCTGACTGACGATAAAGATGAAGCGGTCCGATTTCGATTTCGTCAGTCCGGTATAGAAGCTCGTATCGGTCTCTTCGTGTACGAGCGCGTCATGAATGGGATCCGTTCCGCGCAGATGGCGATAGACCTGATTGCCAAGGAGCGTCTGCGGATCCTTGCGGATGTAGACCAGCGTGCGATTGTCATTCGCCCAGGCGAGCATGGGCTCGACATTGCGCAACGAGCCAGGCAGATAAGCGTCGCGCGCGAGATCCTTGATAGTGACGGTGTACTGGCGTCGCCCCACCGTATCCTCTGCGATCGCCGCCCAGTTGCCGTCGCTGCTCACCTCGACGGTGCCGAGCTCATAGAACGGGTGACCCTCGGCGCGCGCGTTGCCATCTACCAGTATTTCTTCAGGCGCATCGAGCGTGCCCTTGCGGCGCGCCAGGATGGGGTACTGCTTGCCGGTCTCGTACCGCTGGTAGTACCAGTAGCCATTTCGACGCTGCGGCACGGTGGAATCGTCCTGCTTCAAGCGCCCGACCATCTCTTCGAAGAGCGTGTTCTCGAGCGGCTTGAGCGGCGCCATGACCGATTCGCGCCAGGCGTTCTCGGCCGCAAGGTATCCGAGCATCGCGGGATCCGTGCGTGAGTCATCCCGTAACCAATACCAAGGATCGCTACGCGATCCGAAGGGCGCCGTGACCGTGTGCGGGCGCTCCGCGGCCACGGGCGGACCAATCTGCTGTGCGCCCGCAGCCAAACCTGAAACAGCGAGCAGCGTCGCGAGCATGACCAGGGCACGCGCGCGAACGCTTCGCGTCTTTCTCGTCTCGGTAACCGTACAGGGGCTCGGTCGCCCTGCCATCGACTCGCTCATCGGGTCTCCCATCGTGATCTACGCAGTCTTCACCGACGATACGCGCTTTGCCAAACGGGGGCGAGCACGTGGACGCTGCGCCGCTGCGAGCCCGCCGAGGCTCGAAAGGCACGGACGGATGGGCTTGCACCGGGTATTGCACGGGGATTGGCTTTCCCGCGCGAATGGTGCTGAATTCACGCTCATCTCGGGGGGAGAGACGTCATGACTGCGCCGCTTGAAGGCATTCGGGTTCTGGAAGTTGCAAGCTGGCTCGCGGTACCGAGCTGCGCAAGCCTGCTCGCCGATCTCGGTGCGACCGTGATCAAGGTCGAACCACCCTCCGGGGACGCCTACCGGCGACTCTACGCGGGGCTGATGGGCGAGGATTTCATACATCCCACCTATCAGTTCGACAATCGCGGCAAGCGCGGCGTGTGCGTTGATCTGGAGCAGCCCGAAGGTCAGGCGCTCGTGCATCGTCTTGCGCGCGACGTGGATATCTTTCTCACTAACCTCACCGCGCCGCGCCTCGCCCGCTACCGATTGACAGACGAGGACATACACGCGATCGCCCCGAAAGCGATCTACGCGGTGCTCGCCGGCTTCGGCACGAAGGGTCCAGACAGCCAGCGTCAGGCATTCGACCAGACGGCGTTCTGGGCGCGTTCCGGCGCCATGTCGGTCTTCGGCGACCGCGACGATGGCCCGCTCATCGCGCGCGGCGGCTATGGTGACCGCACGACCGCGCTCAATCTGCTCTCAGCGATTCTTGCGGCACTCAGACTGCGGGATCAAACGGGCGAACCGCAGTACGTGGAGGTCACGCTGCAGCGCAC
>DMUF01000122.1 GCA_003476445.1 Gammaproteobacteria bacterium
AAGCTGCAGGACCTCAAGTACGAATACCGCCGCGACATCACCAACCGCGCCGCCCTGGATAAGTGCATATTCCAACGAAGCCGGCCGGGTATCCCGAAGTTATGTCGGCCACACATTCCAACTTGATCGCGGCCACCGTTCCAATCTCATCGCGGCCAGGTGACGCCGTCTCGTCAGGTCGGTTTTGGTGATGTCACGGCAATGTGCCTGGGGTCAAGCGGCAGCACGCTGCTTGCGCAAGCTTTCGCCTTTCAGTTCGATGCGGTAGGCGCTGTGGACGAGGCGGTCGAGGATGGCGTCGGCCAGCGTGGGATCGCCCACGGTCTCGTACCAGCGTTCGATCGGCACCTGGCTGGTGATGATCAGCGAGCCACGATCGTAGCGGTCGTCGACGATCTCCAGCAGGTCGCGGCGTTGCTCGGCGGTCAGCGGTTCGGGCCCCCAGTCGTCCAGGATCAGCAGATCGACGCGGGTGAGTTGGCGCATCAGCCGGGCATATCGGCCATCACCGCGAGCCAGCGCCAGGGCGGCGAACAGCCGCGAGCTGCGCTGATAGAGAACCGATAAATTCTCGCGGCACGCCTTGTCGCCGAGCGCGCACGCCAACCACGATTTGCCGACGCCGCAAGGCCCGGTGATCAGGCAGTGGCGGTGCTCGCGGATCCAGTCGCAGCTGGCCAGCCGCAAGAACAGCGTCCGGTCGAGCCCGCGGGCGGCCTTGTAGTTGACGTCCTCCATCGAGGCCGCCTGCCGCAGTTTGGCGGTCCGCGTGCGTGCCTCGAAGCGCTTTTGCCGACGCAGGGTGACCTCCTGTTCCAGCAGCAGGCCCAGCCATTCGGCGTGGTCCAGCCCTCGGCTCTCGGTATTGGCCGCCAGATCGCGGAAGCCCTTGACCATCCCTTCAAGGCCAAGCTCGTGCAGACGTTCGAGTATTGGGTGGTGCAGCAATTGCTTTCTCCTCAGTGGAAGTAGCCGGAGCCGCGGATGTTGTCGTGCACAATGGGCGTGCCGTCCGCGGCTTGCGGCGACGCCTTGCGGTCGAGCCCGTGCTTCAGGATTGACGCCACGCTCTGGTAGGAGCGCGCCCCGATCTCGAGCGCATAGATGCAGACGGCTTCTGCCCGGGCTGCCTCGATGCCGCGGAACAGGCGCAGCACCCCGACACATGTCCGGAAGCCCTGCTCCGGATGGGGCCGGTGGGCCAGCACGGTGATGATCAGCGCCTCGGTGTTGGGCCCGATGGCCCGGGCCTGGCGCTGGAACCGCTCGGGGGTCCATTCGGCGTATCGCCGATGGGCGCTGGGCATGTGGTCCGGCTGCGTGCCATGCCGCGGACCGCCGTAACGACGGGCATGTGCCGCCACCAGCTTGCCACGGTGGAACACCTCGACCGCGCCCACGGTAGCCCGTGTGTCGACCTGCTCACGGATAAGCCCGTGCGGCACGGAGTAGAAAAAGCCAGCGACCTCGACGTGGTAGTCGATGCCCACGCGGCAGAGGTGCCAGTCGGCGTATTCGTAGTCGTGGTCTGGCAAGGACTGCATCGCGGGCCGCTCGACAGCTTCGAACAACTGACGCCGGCTGACCCCCAGGCGGCGCATCACGCGCCCGTTCATGCGCTCCATCACCGCCTTGATCGCCGTGTTGCACTCGTCCAGCGAGAAGAAGGTGACGTTGCGCAGCCGGCCCAGAATGTAGAACTGGGCGAACTTTACCGCCGCCTCGACCGAAGCCTTGTCCTTTGGCTTTCTCGATCTCGCCGGCACCACGCCGACCCGGTAATGCGCCGCCATGGCGCTGTACGTCCGATTGACCTCAGGATCGTAGAACGAGGCCTTGTTGACGCCGCTCTTGAGGTTGTCGGGCACCAGCAGACGGGGCGCCGCGCCATAGAAACGGAACATCCGTACATGAGCCCCGATCCAGTCCGGCAGCCTCTGCGTCCACGTCGCTTCCGCGTATGTCAGGTTCGACGCGCCCAGCACGGCCACGAAAATCTCCGCCAGGCGCACCTCGCCGGTCGCCGGATCGACAATCGGGACACGCTTGCCAGAGTAGTCGACGAACGCCTTGTGCCCAGCCACATGGGTCTGCCGCATGGTTGGCGACAGACGACGCTCGAAGCCGCGATACAGCTCGCAGAACCGACTGTAGCCATACCCTTCCAGGTGAACCGCCTGATATTCCTCCCACAGGATCATCAGGTTCATCCCCGGCCGCTTCATTTCCTGCACCAGCGATGCCCAGTCCGGCTCGGTGTAGCGGCGCACGCCCCGCTTGAAGCTGGCCGGCGGGAACAGCCGCTCCTCCAGCATCTGATCCGTCAGGTCCGCAGGCAGTGGCCAGACAAGATCCGCCGTCGCTACCCTTGCAAGGTAGCCTTGTACCGTGCTGCGCCCGATGCCCAGCTCGCGCGCAATCACGCGTGCGCTCGCATGGGCTTCGAAATGCAGCTGCAAAATCTGTCGTATCCGCCGCATGGACAGTCTCTCCGTCGGCATTCCATTCACTCCATCGGTTGCGATGGAGCACTGGACGCCAGGTGACACTGACCCGCGAGACGACATCCTCCGCCGGAGGCTCCCTGTCCTCGAGGGGGGCCGCGATCAAATCGGAATGGTGGCCGGCTTCAGATCGGAAGGGTGGCCGCGATCAAATCGGAATAGGTGGCCGGCTTGCGTCGGAATCTGCAGGCAGCGTGCAGGAACCGGAACATTCGAGGTCAGACTAAGGTCCTGCCCTTTGGTGGGCAACGTCCTGCTCGCGAAATCGCTCCGCACCCCTTTGCATGGCAGCCACATCCCGCGAGCGCGACACCCGTACTCATCGAGCGGTGCCGGCGGCGATCGAACGGGTTCTGTTCGAGGCGCTCGGTCGGGCTTCCCCGAGGAGTAGCGCAACGAACCTCTGGGACATCCGCGATGCGTGTGATCGTCCACACAGAAAGGCAGCCACCGTATCGATCGTCAG
>DMUF01000027.1 GCA_003476445.1 Gammaproteobacteria bacterium
CATCTAGAAATTTCCCCTATTCCCCAGGCGATCGTTTATCAGCTGTGATCGAATGTCAAACGGCTGGAGAATGCGCTCCGAGGCGCTCAGATGGTTATCGGGCGAGCGTCCGGCAACTGGCAGATTGAAGAGGCAAACGCATGTTCATCGATATCGTGTCCGATCTGATTTGCCCCTGGTGCTTCATTGGCAAGCGGCGTCTGGATCAGGTGTTGGCGACCTCAATCGGTGCGGGTGTTGTGCCGCGCTGGCGTCCGTATCAGCTCTATCCGAACCTGCCGGCGGACGGCATGGATCGCGCCACGCTCATGCGGATGCGGTTTGGTGCGGGGGCAGAGCGCCGGGGCGTTCCGCAGGCAATTCTGGATCAGGCAGCGAGTCTTGGTATTGAGCTTCGCTACGATCGGGTGCAGCGCGTTCCCAATACCCTGAACGGGCATCGCCTTGTTGACTGGGCGGGGACCGGGCCGACGCAGCACGCACTCATGGACACCTTGTTTCGCGCCTACTTTTGCGATGGGCGTGATCTCGGCGATCTCGAGGTTCTGGCGGACGCGGCCGCCTTGGCAGGGTTGGACCGGGCGGCTGCGCTCGAGTTTCTTCGCAGCGACGCCCGCGTCGACGATGTCCGCGTTGAGATCGAGCGCGCCTACGAGGCCGGGGTGAGCGGTGTTCCAAGCTTTGTGCTGCCAAACGGCTACGCGGTCCCCGGGGCGCAATCAGCCGAGGTGCTTGGACGAATCATCGAACGCGCGCGCGAGATTGACGACGGGCCCGTCCGTATAATCCCCGATCACCACTAGAAGGATTCTTAGGAGAACTCCCCCGTGCCAACGCTGGTAAAAGCCCTCTTGCGTGCTGCAGTGATTGTCTCCCTCGGTTTCGTCGCGTTCTCCGCTGCTGCGGCTACTGATCCAGCACTGCAGGCGGCCATCGATGGGTCGCAGCGTAGCGACCAGAACCGTGCGCGCGATATCTGGCGTCATCCCGCCGAGACGCTGACCTTCTTCGGTTTGCGCGCCGACACGACCGTGTTGGAGATCTCGCCTGGCGGCGGCTGGTATACCGAGATCCTCGCGCCCTACCTGCGCGACAAGGGCACGCTCTTCGCTGCGGCTTATCCCGGCGATATCCCCGGGGAAAGTGGCGCTTACTACCGCAAGAGCCGAGCCGCCTTCGAGGCGAAGCTTGCAGGCGCCCCTGCGATTTACGACCAGGTGAAGGTCACCGACTTCCTGCCGCCTTCGCGGCTCGAGATAGCCCCGGAAGGCAGCGTGGATCTGGTGCTTACCTTCCGCAACATGCACAACTGGCTCGACGAACAAGGCAGCGAGGCCGCGGTGATGGCAGCTGCCTTCAGAGCCCTGAAGCCTGGCGGCGTGCTTGGCATCGTCGAGCACCGCACCCCGAAAGATGTCTCGCGCCAGGAGATGGCCCAGCTCGGCTATATGTCTGAAGCGAGCGTGATCGCCGCTGCCGAGAAAGCAGGATTTGTTTTCGAGGAGAAGAGCGAGATCAACGCGAACCCGCGCGATACCCAGGATCATCCGGAGGGCGTCTGGACCCTGCCGCCCACGCTCGCGCTTGGCGCGAAGGACCGTGAGAAGTATCTCGCCATCGGTGAGACCGATCGAATGACCCTTCGTTTTCGCAAGCCCGCTCCGTGAAGCCGCTCGAGGTCCCCTGGCACGCACTCTCGGCCGATGCCCTGCAGGGCATCGTGGAGGAGTTCGTTACACGCGAGGGGACCGAGTACGGGGCGATGGACGTCCCTCTCGCCACCAAGGTCGACGAAGTGCGCTCCCAGATCGAGCGAGGCGAGGTGCTCATCTTTTTCGACGAAGCCTCGTCGAGCTGTCATCTGGTGCCTCGCGCCGACGTTGAGCGGCTTCAGCCCGATTTGTAATCGCGTGCGGGTTGCTCCCCGCCAATTCCGTCGACACTCGATTTGGTATAGTGGTGATCTATCAACCCGCAAAGGAACGGGCTCGGACCCATCGGCCCGGGCGGCTGAGCCTTTGCTGATCCGACACTGTCTGCAAGGTGAGCGCGGTGCTTAAGTCTGTGGAAACCAACGAGCAAATGGAAAAGACGGGGATGTTCGAGGGGTTGAACGTCATCGAAGCCCTTGCCGATCGTGCCCTCGGTCGGCTGGAGGGTCATCTCGAGCGCGATCAGATCGAACTCTACGATCTGGCATTCATCGCTGCAGAGACGACAGCGGCGCGGGAAGCGCTGCAGATGATCGAGCAGAGCGACCCGAACGACCAGCCATTATTGATTCAGCTCGCCAACGTTTTCGTTGCCGAGGTAATCGTGAACTCGATGCAGCGGCTGCAGCTGCGGCAGTTCCGCTACGGGCTTTCGGCGCGCGACTTTCCAGCAGATCTCATGGAGCATGCAGCGCGCTTTCTGTCCTCCGACTATTTGAGTGAGGTAGGGCGCGCGGTTGTGCTTGCTGGCGGCGCTCTGCCGACCGTCGGGCTCGATGACGAGCGCGCGCTGATTCGCGACACGTTTCGCGACTTCGCAACCCGCGTGGTGATGCCGCGTGCCGCGGATGTGCACCGGGGCGACCAGATCGTGCCAGACGAGATTCTGCTGCCGCTCAGGGAAATGGGCTGCTTTGGGTTGTCGGTGCCGCAGCGTTTTGGCGGACTCAAGCCTGATGACCACGAGGACAGCCTCGGCATGGTCGTGGTGACCGAGGAACTTTCCCGCGGCTCGCTTGGCGCGGCAGGCAGCCTCATTACCCGTCCCGAGATCATGGCGCGCGCCCTGCTCGAGGGGGGCACGCCGGAACAGCAGGCGCGCTGGTTGCCGCGACTCGCCAGCGGGGAGTCGCTGTGTGCGATCTCGGTTACGGAGCCCAACACGGGTTCGGACGTCGCGTCGGTCAGTCTGCGCGCGACCGCTGTAGCGGACGGTTGGGTGCTGAATGGTGGCAAGACCTGGTGCACCTTCGCCGGCAAGGCCGACGTTATTCTGGTGCTCGCTCGAACGAATACCTCGGTGCAGCCGCCGCACAAGGGGTTATCGCTTTTTCTGGTTGAGAAGCCCTCGCACGATGGCCATGACTTCGAGTACGTCCAGCCCGGTGGTGGACGTGTTACCGGCCGAGCGATTGCCACGCTCGGATACCGCGGCATGCATTCCTACGAGATGTTCTACGACGACTTCTTCGTGCCGAATGCGAATCTGGTGGGTGGCGCGAACGGGGAGGGTAAAGGCTTCTACTTCACCATGCGCGGCTTCATGGGCGGACGTCTGCAGACGGCGGCGCGCGCGTGCGGGCTGATGCAGGCGGCGATGGAGGCCTCAATTGCCTACGCGAGCCAGCGCAGAGTCTTCGGACAGGCAGTCGCGGACTTCCCGCTCACGCTTGCCAAAATTGCCCGCATGGCGGCTCAACTCAGCGCCTGCCGCCACTTTACCTTTGCGGTTGCGCGTCTCATGGACCAGGACCAGGGGCAGATGGAAGCAAGTCTCGTGAAGCTGCTCGCCTGTCGGGTGGCCGAGTCTGTTAGCCGCGAGGCATTGCAGATTCACGGGGGCATGGGCTATGCCGAAGAGACTTCTGTAAGCCGTTACTTCGTCGATGCGCGTGTGCTGTCGATTTTCGAGGGCGCAGAAGAAACGCTTGCGATTCGCGTGATCGGAAAGGCGCTGCTCGATCGTCGGCGGGGGTAACGGAGGTGCGCTGCGACCCTTAGCTACTGCTGGGTCGCAGCCCTTACGCCGAGGCGGCGTGAGTCACGCGGAGCAGATCAGGTCTTACCACCCAACTTCCAGCCGGCCCACGCGCCGAGGGCGCCGCCGACCAGCGGTGTGATCGCCGAACTGGCGGCACTGAAACTGAGAACCGAGCTGACGACCGGCAGCACGATCGGTGCGGCTGCGACGAGTACCGTTGCGCCTACGACCGCGCCGATACCGGTCGCGACTGCGGAGGCTTTGCTCGAACCTTGTGCTTCAGCCACATTTTCTTCTGCCATAAAGGGCTCCTTGGCTCAGATGCTTGCAGGTTTGGTGGGTTCGCAGGAGTAGATCCCTCGCGAACCCTGACGATAGCAGATCGCGGGATTAGCGCGACTGCATCATTTCTTTGATCTGATCGAGGGTGACATAGCCGTTGCCCTCGGT
This sequence comes from Gammaproteobacteria bacterium, assembly GCA_003476445.1. Classification (GTDB taxonomy): domain Bacteria; phylum Pseudomonadota; class Gammaproteobacteria; order Pseudomonadales; family Azotimanducaceae; genus UBA7803. The sequence goes on from DMUF01000027.1 coordinate 4,144, forward strand.
GTCGATCTTGTCAAAGCCGCGCACGATGCGACGCATGCCGCCCTCTTTCGCTTCGTCGCGCGTGAGCTTGCCGTCGCTGTTGGTGTCCGATGCCGTGAACTTGGCTTCGAGCTCTGCTGTTTCATCGGCGAGTGCGACGGGCGCGAGCGTCAGCGAAGCGATGACGGCTGCGGCACCAAAAGCGATCATTGAGCCGGACTTGCGCTGGATCATGAGAGTCTCCTGTTGAGTAGATCAGTTCGTGTCTGCGGTCGTTTCCAGGTCATGTCCGCGCGCGTGTCATGAGGATCTCGGCCGAGCGCGGATCTCAGTCACTTGAGCTTGGGTACGGTCACCTTGACGATGGTCTTTACCCAGTTATCGATGGCTTTGTTCACAGCTTCCTGCGTGATATGCAGATCGGGGTCGCCGGCGCGTCCGATTTCGTCGCCGACCACCTGGTCGACCCGCTCGCGCAGAACCGCCCCGGTGGTGGCCTCAAGAATTCGTGATTCGATCTTGATGACGGCTTCCAGCTCCTTGCCCTGCACCGCGTTGCGGACGCTGCCGGTGACCAGCCGCACGGGTACCAGATCAATGAGTCCTTTGCCTTTCTCCTGCGCCCCAACCGCGGTTACGGCGGCGAGGATCTGCACATCTGCCTCGATCACGTCCTGCGACAGGCGCGCGCGCTGTGACAAACCGGCGCGCAGCCTGCCATCGACTTGTTTCAGTACCTCAGCCAGCATCGCGGGCGACACGTCTTCGAACGCCGCGCCCGCGGGCGCCACAATGGCGTTCTTGACGTATATCGCTTTGACCGCGCGACCTTTGCTGCCCTCCGGCAGATAGACCAGATACCCTTTGCGCGGACGGCCGGCTTTTTCGAGGTCGCTGTAGTGAGCGAGGAACCCTGCCGAGGCGTCGACTTTCTCCTCTTCAGCGGTTGCGGTAGCGGAAAGCGCGAGTCCGGACAGCAGACAAGCCGCTGCGAAAGCCTTCAACATCATCTTGAACCCCCCTGTGGGTGTCCGTCTTCACGTTAACGGACAACCCTCTGTAACGATCGTGGTGCCTGACTCAGCGTGAGACGCTTACCCCCGGTGGGAAACCACCGAGCACGAGCTCGGCTGCGTCGTTCAACTTTTCCTGATCCTTGATCATTTCGCCCTTCAGCTTGGACTGAGTCACGCTGCGCCAGACGGAGGACCGTTTGCGCGGATCGATCATGTCCACGATGAAGGTGCCCTGCGTGTATTCGGTTACGCGTACGTCGGTCTGGTTCATGCAGTTGAAGCAGTTGTACATGGCATAGCGGTTGTAGCGCCCAAATGCCGGTGCTATCCCGATTGTCGCGGGCTCCGAGAAAGCCTTCACGTCGGTCTTCTCGGTCACATTGAGGTGCCAGCTGATCAGCAGATCCGCCTGACGCGGGTTATTCACGAACACGAAACCTTTCGATTCGAGGGCTCTGCGAAGTGCCTGGTTGATCCGCTCTTCCTGAAAGGGCGTCAGCGTCATGTGGCTGCGGCCGGTGACTCCACCACTGCGCGCATAGAGGCCAATGCGTTTGTCCTGGCTGAAGTCATGGCTGGGGGAAAAGTCGACCATGGGCTTCGGTGGCTGGCTTGCGCAGGCCGCAATCAGGGTGAGCCCCAGGGTAAGAAGAGCGAGCTTGAATGGTTTCATCGGATTTTCCGGCGGATTGGCCTCGGCAGGACTGTAGCAGATCAT
>DMUF01000145.1 GCA_003476445.1 Gammaproteobacteria bacterium
ATGCCCGTGATGGTCGACAGCGAGGGCAAGTATGTGTCGTTCACGCCGACGGTCCCAGTCGCCGCGGGCGCGATCATCGCGCTCGGCGAACTTGTTGGGATTGCGCCGGTTGCGATCGCCGCGGGCAGCATCGGCCAGATCGCCGTCCGTGGGATCGTGCGTGTTCCGAAGCCGGTCAGCGGCGGTCTCGCTGCAGGCACCAAGCTCTGGTGGGACATCCTCGCCGAAACTTTCGAACGCTTCATTGACACTCGCTTCGATCGCGACGCCATGCGGTGCGCGGTGAACGTGTTTCAATCTCGCCTATGAACTGAGATAACGACGAGCCCACGTCTATCCACCTTCGCGACTTCATCGCGCGCAGATCGCAGCCGCTCCGCGTAAGTGCTACGCATTCACCGTATCGCGATGCGCTTACTCCGTGCGGCCCTCGGCCCCGAATGCGCCACATTCCGGGCACGCTGCGTTGTGGTCAATTGCGGCACGCGAGTCGCTCGCGGCACGAGCTTCGGCCATCGGCGCGACTAGGGGATAGCCGCAGCGCCAACAACGCATGTCGCGGACTCGACGCACCTGAATCTCTTTCCGCAGCCAGAGCCACAGCGTGACAGCAAAGACGCTTACCGCGCTCGTAACAACCACATTGCCAACCGCGCCGAGGGATAGCAGCGTAAAGCCGGAGCGAAGCTCCTCTCCGCTTGCGCCACACGCTGTCCACCACGCTCCGACGCGCATCGGCCAGCCGACGATCAACATGCGCACACTCATGCATGCACCGCCCGCCGTCGCATCATCGACTGCGGTGATGAGGCTCTGATCGCGATGTGGAAACCGAAGCGCAGCGTCCCAGCGCGGGTGAATGGACTCGGTCGGGTAGCAGACCGTGATTCGCTCGAAGAGGATCGACTGGCCGTTCTTGGCGACGACCGGAAGTCCGGATTCGTCAAGATCAGCGACGTAAGTGGCACCTGGAGGAGGCTGCGACCTCCCGATGACCAGCCCGGCTACCGTAACCGCCGCTACCACCGCCAGCACGGTCATCGCGATGGGCAGCCAGAGCAGCGAGACGCGGCGGGCGTTGAAAGGGGTCATACGGACTTTCGAACAGAGTAGCTCACGCGCCATCGGTCTTCAGGATTACTCACAGATGCCTCCTCATTCGGACACGGCATCTCATGGCGCCACCGGATTAGTGAGCCCGCACTCTTGGTCGCTCGGCGGGATTTCCGGTGGCCGCGCAGATTCTGCGCAGTCCTCAGGTCGAGCCGCCAGGCTCCATCCGACCTGCGTAAAGGTGGCTTCAACACCATACTCAGGGTGTGCCCAGACGGAGCAGTCCGCGTGGCGCTTGACAACCCAGCGTTTCGTTCGGGCGACGCATGTTCGAGTCCAGAGACACACATAAGTTCGAAACGTGAGCCCCACGCTAACTCGAATTCGGATTGTGGTTCCCCTTGGCAGTGGTTGTGGAATCCAGAACTGAGCCTCGCCGCCAGCTTCAACGGTTCCGGTGAACTCGCCGAGTGGACTGGGGCCAATGGTGGTGCAGTTGCACGGTTCTTCGGCAGGAAACCACTCGCCAGTCAATATCGTTGCTGGGGAACATCCGACTGCCGAGTACCAAAGCAGTCTCGCCCCGCACCACATTGCGTGAATCGGGGCGGTGATGGGATTCCCCTCTACGTGAAAGAGGGGGTCGAAGAGAACCGGATCAAGCTGGATCGGGTCGTCGCCTTCGAAGTTTGGTGACCCTTCTTGGGCAAGCGCAATCAGAAGCGGATTCCCCTCGGTTCCCACTATTGACGCGATGTAGCACGCGGCCGAATCCAGGAAGGCGCGTTGGGATTCTGCGTCGAGTGAAGCAATCGAGATATCTGCGACCATATGGCCCGATTGCTTGAGGCCCTGGAGCACCATCTCTCGCCCTGCTTCCGGCAGTGCTGCGACCACCTCGCGGAGCGGATCGGTCGATACGAAGCCGTCCTCGAACTCGACAACGGCTGGCACCTGCGAAGTCGCCTGCGCAACTGGAGAGGAGATCAGGCCTTCCCACAACCAGTCTTGGTCATCGGGTATACCGAAGCGCGTCTTGAGATGCTCAGCAACCGCCTCAGGGGACGCCCCCGGCCAGGTTGTGGCAGTCCAGCCTTGTGCTGCGTTTGCAACGCGCTCAAAGAAGACGCTTGTAAGGTTTGAACCGACCGCGCTTCCGCTCGTATCGATCGCGAGAAAGCCAAGCACGGACACCTTTCCGAGGTCGGATCTGCAGATCGGCTTGAGCTTCCAATCCTGCAGGTGAACCGCACTCCCGGCCACGAACACCGACGAATTCCCGTTGTAGAGGGCAACGGCTTCGGAGATCGAGGGGAGAACGGGCTCGACGACGCCGTCACCGCTCGTAGGCGGGTCAGCCTGCGCGCTTGCGGCGGACGCAAACGCTCCGAGTGCTAGGACCGCCGAAAGCGCGCGTTGGCGGAGGCCGCGGAAACCGGTCGAGATTGACATACGCGGGGCCGGAGTTGTTTTCACAGGCCTGCCACCCGGTAGACGTGATCCGATCTTCATAATGTGATTCCCCAGTTTGTTTCAGCGTTTTCCGGCCTCTCGCGCTGGGATTGCCGACCCCTCGAAACGCAAGACGTGTTGCCCGATCGCTGACCGCCAGCACGGTGACCAGTCGCGTCGGGGCTGTCAAGGCCATCTCGTTGCTGATTTGACAAATTGAACAGTTCCCATCGTCGGGCTGGTTCACCAGGTCTCCCCGTCGGTACCTCACGGAGGCCCCCATGCCCGTGATGGTCGACAGC
>DMUF01000127.1 GCA_003476445.1 Gammaproteobacteria bacterium
CCGTGCACAACCAATAACCGGCGGCCATCGGCCGCTCGATGCACCGCGCGATTCACGAGTTCGAGATTGCCTAGCGTGATATCGGAGTACTTGCGCAGAAACTCGTCGTGGTTGCCAGTGACAAACACCACCCGCGTGCCGCGCTTCGCAAGTGTCAGGAATCGGCGCAGCACGTTGCTATGGCTTTGCGGCCAGTAGAGCTGCGAGCGCAGACGCCAGCCGTCGATGATGTCGCCGACCAGATAGAGCTCGTCGCAGGAATGGCTTTTGAGGAAGGACAGAAGCTGATCCGCCTGACAGCCGCGCGTCCCTAGGTGGATGTCAGAGAGAAAGATGGTTCGATAGTGAGTCTTGTCACCTTCGTTACGGAACACCTCGTCCATGCAGCTACCGTCCTTATGGTTTGCATGACGATGACGTGGTTAGGTGATGATCCCGTGACGCGTGCGTGAACTATTCATGAACCCTGCAGGGCGGCATAGCGCGCAGCGAGAGCGGTCTGCAGCGCAGCGGGCACTTCGGACGGCGGGCAGGTGAGATCCGCGAGAAGTTCCACCAGGTGTTCATTGTCTTCGCGCCCGCCCCAGCGCTTGGGGTAGGTGCCTTCGCGATAACCATGGGCAAGGCGAAAACTGTTCAGCACGTTCTTGCCTACGTAGAGGCTAAACAACTCCTCAAACGGGAGCGGCAACGCCACCAGCAGCGCGACGAAGGGCTCCAGTAGAAACCGCTCTGCCGCGAGCGTTTCGAGCGCGAGGCGTTCAACGGATCGGCGAAACCCCTCGGGGTCGTGAGGGCGATCTGTTCCCACCGCCAGAATCGGCGCCAAGAGCGCGGGCGCGGTCTCGGGTGTGAGCGCACCGCTGCGCAGCAGATCACTCATTCCGAAATGCCAGATGTCGACGATCTCGAGTTTGACCTGGCCGATATCCGGGCGCTGGTGCTTCCACCACTTCCAGCCGTAGTGATCCAGCAGCTCCGCGCATTCAACCCAAATAGCCCGGTAGAAGGCATATCCCTGCGCCTCCCACTGCGGGTGAACTTCCCTGTTATAAGAGGCCTGCATCGAGGCCATGGTCTCGACCATCGCCCACGCGCGTGGATGTTCCATGATCCTGCCCTTACCACCTGAAGAGCTCCATTATGGCGCGCATGAGGCACGCACGCACGGGCGCCCGGCATGCCCCGGCTACACGAATTGCTGCATTGCTCCGCACGGACGAAAACGGGTAGATTCCAGACTCAAACTTCCGGGAGAGCACGGCATGGACCTGTCCTACGGTCCCGAGTACGACACCTTTCGCAGTGAGGTGCAGACCTTTCTCGCAGCGAACGCCTCTGCAGCGCCACGCGGCGAGGGGCTGCGGTCACCCAAGATGCTCAGCTGGCAGAAACGTCTGATCGAGCACGGCTATGCCGCACGCACCATTCCCAAGGCATACGGCGGCTACGGTGCTGCGCCGGACATTCTGCAGTCCCGGATCATTGCGGAAGAGTTTGCGCGTGCCCAGATCAGTCAGGGCATGGGCGGACAAGGTATCTCGATGCTCGTTCCCACTCTGCTCGAGGTGGGCACCGAGGCGCAGAAAGAGCAGTTCATTCGCCCCACCCTGCTTGGCGAGATGCTCTGGTGCCAGGGCTACTCTGAGCCCGGCGCGGGCAGTGACCTCGCCAGCCTGCGCACCAGCGCCGTGCTCGACGGCGACGAATGGGTGGTGAACGGCCAGAAGATCTGGACCAGTACGGCGCACCTCGCCGACTGGATTTTCTGTCTCGTGCGCACAGAGCCCAATGCCCCGAAGCACAAGGGCATTTCTTTCCTGCTGTTCCGGATGGACACGCCGGGCATCGAGATCCGCCCGCTCGTCGACATGACGGGCAACGCCAACTTCAACGAGGTGTTCTTCACCGACGTGCGCGTGCCGAAAGATCAGGTTGTCGGTCGCCGGGGTGATGGCTGGCTCGTCGCCAACGCGATCCTGGGCCACGAGCGTGATTCGCTCGGCAATCCGGACGCAACGCTCGCGCGCTTCAACGCGCTGGCGGAGCTGATGAAAATCGAAACGCTGAACGGCCAGCGCCTGATCGATCACCCGGTCTACCGCGACCGACTCATGACCCTGCAAGGGCGCATGATGGCGCTGCGCTACAACGATCTGCGCGTGCTATCAGCGCGCCTCAATCAGGCTGACGCCAGTCTGGCGCGCATGATCACGAAGCTCGAAGGAACCGAGCTGCGCCATGCCCTTGAAGGTCTTGCCATCGACATCATGGGCGAATTCGGTCTGGCCTACGGCGATAACCCGCTGAAGCGCGACCATGGCTCCTGGCAATACCAGTACATGTATTTCCTCGGATTGATCATCGGCGGCGGAACGTCGCAAATTCAGAAAAATATCATCAGCGAGCGGGGACTCGGCATGCCGAAGGAACCCAAGCTCGATCGCGCCGGCTGATAGGGAGAGGACCATGGAATTCGGACTGTCTCGCGAACAGACACTCCTCACCGACAGCGTCGCGCGCTTCCTCAGCAAAGAAGCACCGCTCGATCGCGTGCGTCGCTTTGCCACGGAAGGTGATGACCGGGACATCTGGGCGGGACTGGCGGAGCTCGGGGTTCCCGCACTGCTGGTACCCGAATCCGCGGGCGGGGTGGGTCTCGGGTGCCTTGATGCGGCACTGATCGCCGAGCAGCTTGGATATCGCGCAACGCCAAGCCCCTTTCTCGGCACCGGGGTAGCCCTGCCGCTCGCAGCGCGCTGGGGCGGACGCATTGGCGATGAGCTCCTGGCGGCGGTTGCTGCCGGCGAACGCCGGGTTGGTGTCGCGCTTGCCAACGCCGTTGGACGTCGCGCAGACGCAACTCTCAGCAGCGCGGGCGGACGCCTCGACGGCATCGTGCACTTCGCCATGGATGCCGGAGCAGATGACTATCTCGTCGCGACCGACACGGGCGCGCTGTACCTGGTGGCTGCGGATGCGCCCGGGCTTTCGATCAAAGCCTTCGACACCATCGATCGTTCACGCCGCACAGCGGAGCTGCACTTTGCGGGCGTCACGGGCTCCCTGGTCGGCGACGATCCCGCGCTGGTCGCGCGGCTGCTCGACGCGCTGCGCGTCATGCTGGCAGCCGATACGCTCGGTGCCGCGCAGCAGATGCTCGATCAGTCCGTGGCCTACGCCAAACAGCGCGAACAGTTCAATCGACCCATCGCGACGTTTCAGGCGGTCAAGCACATGTGCGCCGACATGGCCGCCGCGCTCGAGCCGTGTCGCGCCATGATCTGGTATGCCGGGCACGCGCTGGATCACATGCCGGACGAAGCCCACCTCGTCGCCTGTCACACGAAGGCGCACGTAGCGGAGGTCGGCAAAGCGGTCGCGAAAACATCCACCGAAGTTCACGGTGGCATGGGCTTCACCGATCTGGTCGGACTTCACTACTGGTTCAAACGGGTCGGCTACAACCGCCAGATGCTGGGAACCCCGGAAATGATGCGACTCGAGGCAGCCCGGGCTCAGGGCTTAGCCGCCTGACCGCGGCTGACGATTGACTCGCATGCCCACGCGTCGTTCTTCGCTACCGGTTCTGCCACTCAAGAATACAGTGGTCTATCCCGGGCTCGTGGTTCCGCTCGCCGTTGGGCGCCCCATGTCACTCGCCGCCGTAACGGCAGCCATGGAGCATGGTAACGAACTCATTGCCGTTGCCCAGCGTGATCCGGAAGAAGATCAGCCGGCGCTCGCCGGCCTGCATCACGTGGGCACGCTTGTGCGTGTCACGCGGATGGAGAAGCGCGATCAGGGCTCGCAGATCATCGTCGAAGGACTGCATCGAGTTACCCTCGCCCACGCCAAGACCCTGGATGGTCATCTGCGTGTCACGCCGCAGCTGCTCGACGATCTAACCATCGCAGGGCTTGGCGCTGATCAGGATGCGGTCACGGCGCTGCTGCGAGAAAATCTGGCGCTCGCCGAACGCATTGCGCGTGTCATCGATCCGGACAACGGTCAGCAGATCTATCAGCAGCTGGTGGGCTCCCTCGGCGATCCGATCGCCCAGATGTACCGCATCGCCTCGCTCGCAAATCTTTCTGCCGAACAGGAACAGGCGGTGCTCGAATGCGGCACGACACGCAGCCTGATGGAAGCGCTGCACCGGATCCTCACGCAGGAGCTGCGCGTCACCGAGCTTCGGCGTCAGATCGCGGAGCAGGCCCGCGAAGGCATGGACCAGCAGCAGCGCGAGCACCTGCTGCGGCAGCAAAAACGGGCAATCGAACAGGCGCTCGGGGAATCAGAAGACGAAGATCTGAAGGAACTGCGCGAGGCGCTCGACAAGGCAAAGCTGCCGGAATCCATCGCGCCCGAGATCGAACGCGAACTGAAACGGCTCTCCCGCCTGACGGCGAGCGCTGCTGATTATCAGGTCGCACGCGGTTACCTCGAACTCGTGGCGGAGCTCCCCTGGCATCAGCGCACCGAGGACAACCTGGATCTCGCCCACGCAGCAGGGGTGCTGGAGGCTGATCATTACGGGCTTGAAGAGATCAAGGAGCGCATTCTCGAGTCGCTTGCCGTTCTGCGCCTGAATCCCGCGGCCCAGGCGCCGATTCTCTGCCTTGTGGGCCCGCCGGGGGTGGGCAAGACCTCGCTCGGGCAGTCGATTGCGCGCGCCATGGGGCGCCGCTTCGAACGTATCTCGCTCGGCGGCATGCACGACGAGGCCGAGCTGCGCGGACACCGCCGCACCTACGTCGGCGCCATGCCCGGACGAATTCTGCAGGGCGTGCGGCGCGCTGGCGTTACCAATCCGATCCTGATGCTTGATGAGATCGACAAACTTGGGCGCGATTTCAGGGGCGATCCGTCTGCCGCTCTGATGGAAATTCTGGATCCTGCGCAAAATCGCGAGTTCCGAGACAACTACCTGAATCTGCCCTACGACCTCTCCGGCGTGTTCTTCATCACCACCGCGAATACCCTCGAAGGTATTGCGCGACCGCTGCTCGACCGCATGGAGATTCTCGAGCTGACCGGATACAGCGACGAGGAGAAGCTCGCCATTGCCCGCCAGTATCTGGTGCCGCGCCAGCGCGAGCAGGCCGGACTGGACGCGGCACGCTTCAGCCTCACGGATGCCGCGCTGCTGTACGTAACTCGGCGCTACACGCGCGAAGCGGGGGTGCGCGAACTGGAGCGCACCATCGGACGGCTGGCACGTAAACGTGCGCGCCAGGTGGTTGGCGAGGCTTCATTCGCACCCGAGATCGATGTGGATTCCATCTCCACCCTGCTCGGGCCGGAGAAGTTCGTTCGTGACCCATTCCGCTCAACGTTGACGCCGGGGGTAGCCGCAGGGCTTGCCTGGACCGAAGTGGGCGGCGATGTGCTCTACGTCGAGGCGACACTCACCAGCAAGGAAGAAAAGGTCACCTTGACCGGCCATCTCGGTCAGGTGATGCAGGAATCCGCGCGGGCGGCACGCAGCTACCTGTGGTCCGCAGCAGAGTCGCTTGGCCTTGATCGCGCCGCCATCGAAAGCCAGGGCGTACACGTGCACGTACCCGAAGGCGCGGTCCCCAAGGATGGCCCGTCCGCCGGCGTCACCATGGCAACAGCGCTCGTGTCCGCCTATCGCCATATCCCGGTTCGACCCGACCTGGCCATGACGGGTGAGCTCACGCTCTCCGGCCTCGTGCTCCCCGTGGGCGGGATCAAGGAAAAGGTGCTGGCTGCTCACCGCGCCGGCATCCGTCAGGTCGTGCTGCCGCGGGATAACGCAGCAGATCTGGCTAAACTGCCCGCGAGCGTACGTGACTCCATGGTCTTCACGCTGGCCGATCACCTGAATGACGTGCTTGCGGTCGCTTTTCCTACTGCCTGATCCGCCAGCGCCCGCGCGGTGGGACGCTCTTCACTGACACACTCCGGGACCGCGCTGGCATTCACTGCCAGCCATGCACATCCGTGGCATTACCCTGGTGGAGATTCTGGTCACGCTCGTGATCGCCGCCGTGCTGCTCGGGCTCGGCATTCCTGGCGTCACCCAGCTGGTCGATGACAGTCGATCCCGAGCAGCCGTCAACCAGGTCGTAATCGCCATCACCCTCGCTCGAAGTACAGCCGTCTCAGTGCGGCAGCCCACTCTGCTCTGTCCGGGAACCGGTCCGCAGTGTGGTGCCCGCGATACCTGGCATCAGGGAGCGCTGCTCTTTCTCGACAGCAACGCGAACGGGCGGCAGGACCCGGAAGACACGCTGCTCAAGCGGCTGACCGGGTTCGACCAGGGTCGCCTTTACTGGCGCGCATTTCGCAACCGAACCTTTCTGCGCTTCACGCCGCGCGGTTATACGGCATGGCAGAACGGCAGCTTCGTATATTGCCCTCTGCCCGGCATAGCCAAAGGCGCCCGGATCGTGATCGTAAATTCGCAGGGGCGCACGCGAACCGGTCAGGACAGCAATCAGGATGGAATCGTGGAGGATGGGAGCGGAAGGCCAGCCGTCTGCCCCTGAACGGGGCGACGGCCGGAAAACGTCCGCACGACAGATGTCATGCGGACGCGCGGTCAGGTATCACTTCGCCGCGAACGACTTCTTGATACCGAGTTCGAAGGTCCGACCCAGCGGGTCGCCAATGTAGGGATCATAGTTGATCTCATGGCGAACCTCGGGCGGATCTTCATCCAGCAGGTTAACGATGGAGAGCGATACCGTGGTATCCCAGGGGGCATCCCAGTTGAAGTAGAGGTTGTGGAGGTAATAGTCATCCACGTCCACACCAAAATTCACCGGAACCGTCGTTCCCGTTGAATCAACGGCTGCGCCCGGACCACGGTCATCCTCTACACCTTCGGTATAACGCAGCTCATAGCGCACGTTGATCGGCCCTTGCGAGTAGTTCAGGTTCGCGATCGCGCGCATTTCCGACAGCATGCCCGGGAAGCGCTTCTGGTTCGCGTAGCCTTCCGCACTGTAGGTCTTGAAGACCTCGACCCCGCCGTACGTCAGACCTTCAACTTCGTATTCGCTCATGAGCGTGGTGTCGAAGCCGGCGGTCAGCTGACCACCCATACCAAACAGATCGCCAAAGTCGTACTTGAGCGACACGTCGAAGCCCGTAATGGTGACCGGCGAACCGTTGATCACGAAGGTCTTGATGCGCTGAATGTCCGCACCCACCGTCGTTCCCTGCGTACAGGTGTCGTTGTTGCTGAACGTCACCAGGTAGCGCAGCGGATGGCTGCAGTCGACCGGCAGGTTACCCGTCCTCTGGCCATTACCAACGGCATTGCCGATGGAGTCATACGGCACGGTGGTGATCTGGTCTTCGAACTCGTAGCTCCAGTAGTCGACGATCGCTTCGAA
>DMUF01000173.1:0-1940 GCA_003476445.1 Gammaproteobacteria bacterium
CTGCCGCGCGGGACGATGTGCAATATTGGCGTGCGCGTAGCTGCGCCATCGTCACCGGTAGCGGCACGGTCCTGGCAGATGACCCTGCTCTGACCGTGCGTGAATCCCGATTTGCCGTCGACGGTCGGTTGCGTCAGCCGCTGCGTGTTGTTCTGGACAGCGGGCGGCGTGTGGGTGCCGATGCCGCCGTGTTCAAAGCTCCGGGCTCCGCGCTCGTGGTGCACGGCGACTGTGCGCAGGGTGCTGATGCACATCCAAACGTCGAGTATTTGCACTGCGGTGCGGAGCGCATCGACCTTCCCGGTCTGCTGGAGGCGCTGGGCGCGCGCGGCATGAACGAGGTGCTGGTCGAAGCGGGCCCCCGCCTGATCGGAAGTTTCCTCGCCGAGGGTCTTTGGGACGAGATCCAGCTGTATCTCGCCCCCCGTTTTCTTGGCAGTTCGGCGCGACCCATGGCGCTGCTGCCGATCGACCGCCTTGCGGAAACGATTGACGCTACAATCCGGGACGTGGCGCAGGTCGGTTCCGACCTGCGGCTCACCCTCGTCCCAGCCGGAGAGAACTGACCTCATGGTGTCCAGCAATCGGCCGCGAGTCGCTGCATGAGCAGTACCGGTGCGTGGGCGCGGCGTCGCAGCCGCCGGGCGCTGTTGCAGGCTGTCTATCAGTGGCAGATGACCGGCGCAGGTCAGGCGCTCATCGAGCATGACCTGGGAGAAGACGGCGCGCTGCGCAAGTCCGATCGCGACTTTTTCCGTGAGCTGCTGCGCGGCGTCGTCGCGCAGGTCACAAGCCTCGACGCGCTGCTGGAACCGCTTCTCGATCGCAAACTGACTGAGCTCGACAAGGTCGAGCTCGCGCTCCTGAGGCTCGGTGCTTATGAGCTCCGCGAGCGCATCGATGTCCCCTTTCGGGTAGTGATCGATGAGTACGTCGAACTGGCGAAGGTCTATGGCGCGGAGGAGAGCTTTCGCTACGTGAATGCCGTGCTTGACCGACTGGCGCAGTCGGTGCGGGCGGTGGAACACCGGGCGTCGTGACCGAATTCGAGCTCATCGACGCCATTCTCGCGACGCTCGGCGATCGCGCCGCTGGGCCGCTGACGCGCGTGGGACCGGGTGACGATGCCGCGGTGATCACCGTGCCCCGCGGCATGGATGTGGTGTCCTCGATCGATACTCTGGTGGCGGACGTGCATTTTCCGGCGGACGCGGCGCCGTGGCTCATCGGCTATCGCGCCATCATGGTAAGCGCGTCTGATCTTGCAGCCATGGGCGCAGAGCACGGCTGGCTCATCGTGGGTCTGACGCTGCCGATCCCCGACGTGGACTGGGCGCGCGCCCTGACGGAAGGCATGCGCGCGGCGCTCATGCGCGCGAATCTGCGTCTTGTCGGCGGCAATATCGCGCGCGGGCCACTCGCGCTCGCGGTGAGCGTGCACGGGTGCGTCCCCGCCGGGCGTGCGCTGTTGCGCTCGGGTGCTCGACCCGGTGACCGTGTCTGGGTGACCGGAACCCTTGGCGGTGCGGCAGCGGCGCTGGCCCGCGGCGGGCTCGCAACCTACCGCTCGCCCGAAGAGCTTGACGAGCTGGCACGACGCTATTTTCTGCCGGAAGCGCAAATCGGCGCGGGCGCCGTGCTGCGCGAGCAAGCGAGCGCCGCTATCGATATCTCCGACGGCCTGCTGCAGGATCTGGGGCACCTGTGTCGCGCGAGCGGGGTGGGCGCCGAACTTGATCTGGACGCCATTCCGATCACGCCGGGCGCCACCCTGACTCATGCGCTGAGCGGAGGGGACGATTACGAGCTCTGCTTCACTGCGGCTTCACCGCCGCGGCTCGGCGTGCCGGTGAGCTGCATCGGGCGCATCGTTGCCACGCCTGGCATTCGTGCCGATGGCAACGATCTTGGCAGCGCCGGCTTTCAGCACTTCCGCTGAG
>DMUF01000173.1:2299-9742 GCA_003476445.1 Gammaproteobacteria bacterium
CCGGAGCTCGTGCTTCTCACCGGCTTTGGCAGTGGCCTGGCGCCGCGGGCGCCTGGGACCGCAGGGAGTGTCGTTGCTGTCCTCTTCTGGTGGTGGGCGCTCTCCGGTCTTGGCGTCATCGCACAGGGACTGGTGATTCTCGGTGTCTTCCTGCTCGGGATCTGGCTTGCGGAACGTGCATCGAAGCGATTTGGTGTAGGCGATGACCCTGCCATCGTGATCGATGAGTTCGCGGGGCAGTGGCTTGCGCTCCTGTGTGCGCCTGCCTCGCCCGTCGCCGTGCTGGCAGGCTTTGTTCTGTTCCGCCTGTTCGACATTGCCAAGCCGTGGCCGGTAAGCGTGGCGGATCAGCGCGTGCGCGGCGGGCTCGGCGTCATGCTGGATGATCTTCTAGCGGGTGCGTACGCGCTGGGTGGGATGCTGCTGCTGCGCGCAGCCGGATGGCTTTAAGAATTCAGAAGACGCGGCGCACGCTGCGTACGGCGAGGTCCGCGAGCAGCGAGTGCTGCAACGGCAGCTTTGCGTGCAAAGCCAGCGCCGACTGCAGCAGCGACTCTGCATAGGCGCGGGCCTCGTCAAGCCCGAGCAGCCCGGGATAGGTGCTCTTACCCGCTTTGATATCGGAGCCAGCAGGTTTACCCAGCGCGTCCGTCGTGGCGGTGATATCGAGCACGTCATCGACGACCTGAAAGGCAAGTCCGACCTGACCGGCGAACTCACCCAGCCCGTCGAAGACCTCGTCCGACAGATCGGGATCGCCCACGATCGCACCGATCTGGATGGCCGCCCGGATCAGCGCGCCGGTCTTGGCGCCGTGCAGGGCGGCGAGTTCGGGCAGTTCGAGACGCCGGCGTTCTGCCTCCAGATCGAGGCTTTGCCCGCCCACCATGCCGTTCCAGCCAGCAGCATCGGCGAGCAGAGTGAGCGCGCGCAGGCGCGCAGTGGCGGTCACGTCGGGCGCGTCGGCAAGGGTGCGAAATGCGAGCGCCTGCAGGGCGTCTCCGGCGAGAATCGCGGTCGCCTCACCAAACCGGATGTGCGTGCTCGGCACGCCGTGACGAAGCTCATCATCGTCCATGGCCGGCAAATCGTCGTGCACCAGGGAGTAAGCATGAAGGAACTCGATGGCGCAGGCGGGTGCGAGAGCCGTGCGCGCGTCACCGCCAACGGCAGTGCAGGTGGCGCACAGGAAGAGAGGGCGCAGGCGTTTGCCGCCGCTCAGCGTGGCATAGCGCATGGCGTCGGTCAGTGTGGGAGACAGGTTGGAGCTGGCGGGAAGGTGCGCGTCGAGTGCGGATTCGATGCGTGCGCGCAGGGCGTCGAGCTCACTCGTCATCGAGTGTCTCGAGCCCTAGATCCTCAAGCGTGTCGTCCTCGGTCAGCTGCCGGATGCGGAGCTCGGCGGAGCGCAGAGCCGCCTGACACTGGCGCGTGAGCCGCACCCCGCGCTCAAAGGCGGCCAGTGAGTGCTCGAGCGTCAGGTCGCCGGTTTCCATCTGGGTTACCAGGCTCTCAAGCTCGGCGAGCGCCGTTTCGAAGTCCGGCACCGCGTCGGTAGCAGCGGACTCGGGTGCGGTGGTTGCGGTATCCGCGGCCCGCGTTTTCGAGCCGGCCATGGTCAGCCCGCCTTGCGGGCGCTGTCCGCGGTCAGCCGCCAGCCGCCGCTCGCGCTATCGACCTCGATCACTCCGGCGGCTTCCAGATTCGAGAGTTCACCCCTCACTTCCCAAAATGCGAGGGGCTGGTTGCGTTCGCGCAGCACCGTGGTGATGTCGCCGGGACGAATCTCCGTGCGGCCAGACGTTGCCAGTTCTTCGAAGATGGCGAAGATGAGTTTGGTTCGGCGTTGCTCGATGCTCACAAGAGTCCCCTGTGCATGGGCCGTCGGCGACGGTCGAAAACGGCGCGCATTCTAACTCTGTTCCACGTTCGATGCGCACCCAGCGCACCCAGCGCACCCAGCGCGCGGCGGTGAACGCTCAGGCGTCGGGTTCCCGCCAGGGGCGACCTTGCTGGTAGGTCGCAAGACGCTCCTCGAGTTCAGCCCGCAGCGCTGCGCGCGCCTCGGGGCTCTCGGTCTCCGCGGGCACCAGCCGCAGCGCCTCCCGCTGCAGTTCGACCGCGGCGGTGAACTGGCCGGTCTCAGCGGATGCCGCAGCCAGCGTGTCGAGGTGACTCGCACTGCGCCGCAGCGCGACGGCGCGCTGCGCGTAGAGCAACGCACGTGTTCCATCCCGAGACGAAGGCTCTCGCGCGGTCGAGAGCATCCAGGCATAGGCGTTCAGTGCCCAGAGATCCTTCTGCGCGGCGGCCTTCGATAGCCAGCGCGCGAGCCCTGCTGAGTCTTTGCGCGCGCGCGCGTCGATCGCGAGGTGGCGCTGGGCATCGAGGTCGCCGGCCTCGGCGGCACGCTCGCGCCAGTGCCGCGCGAGCTCGAGGTTCTGGCGTGTGCCAATGCCGGCCTCGTATAGATAGGCGAGCCCGCTGAATCCTGCCGTAAGTCCCTGCCCTGCAGCAGCCGTGAACAGATCGAAGGCGCGCCCGGTCGCGCGTGCTCCACCCACGCCGTCGAGCAGCATGTGGGCGAGCTTGGCCTGTGCCAGTGCATCTCCCGCCGCCGCAGCCTGTTCGAAGAATGCGCGCGCGCGGCGGGCATCCGGTGTTCCGGATGCGTCAGTCGCGTCAGCGTCCTGCTGCTCCCCGGGGGGACTGGCGAGCTCGCCGCGTTCGGCCATGTAGCCGGCGATCGTCCAGGCGCGCGGTAGCCCTGCAGCCGCCGCGCGTTCGAGCCAGTGCAGTGCTTGGATACCGTCGGGGGGATCGGTCCACGGTCGACGATAGGTGTTTGCGAGTTCGAGCATGGCGCGTGCGGAGCCCGCAGCGGCGGCGTCTTCGAACCACTCGCGCGCGGCGGCAGGATCCGCCTTTACGCCGATGCCGCGAAGCGACAGGTACCCGAGCAAGGTCCCCGCTTCGACAGCGCCGGACTCCGCGGCGCGAAGCAGCAGCGCCCTTGCCACCGTGGGAAGCGCGTCGGCGCCGAGGCCGTCCACGTGCAGGCTGGCAAGCGCCGACATCACCGTCGCGTTGGTCGGATCGAACTCGAGCGCCCGGTGATAGTCGGCTGCGGCGGAGACGAACAGCCGATCCTTCTGAAAGCTGTAGCCGCGCATGTAGTAGGCGTGGGCGCGCGCCTCCGGCGACAACCTCGGGTCAATCAGGGCGGGCTCGAGATAGCTGCGGGCCAGCGTGTGTTCACCGTTGGTCAGCTGGGCTTCCGCCTTGTTTACGGCGTCCTCTGCATCAAGGCAGAGTCCGGTTGTCGCAGCCGTAAGGGCGATTGAGCCGAAGATCAGGCGCAACAAGGTCGGGGTCATGGGTGAAACCATGGCATGGTCAACGTGGCCGTCGCAGCCGACCGCGATCTCGCGGCGGGTATCGTCGCGGCAGTGTATCGCAGTCTACACTCGACCTTTCCCGAGCGACGCCCCAACAGGATCAGCATGAGCATCTCGTTCTCTGGCCGACGCGCCATCACCATGGCGGAAATGTCCGAACTGCAGCAATCGATCTTTGGCGCGGAAAAGATTGGGCGGGCGCTCGCGAATTACCGACCCGATGCGTCGGATGTGATCATCACGCCCTTTGCCAAGTGCGGAACGACCTGGCTGCAGCAGACCGTGCACACGTTGCGCACGGGCGGCGACATGGATTTCGACGATATCTCCCGCGTTATCCCGTGGATCGAGATGTCGGTCATTCTTGGTATCGATATTAATGCCGCGCAGCGCGGGTCGCCGCGGGCATTCAAGAGCCACGCATCCTGGGCGGCGGTGCCGAAAGGTGCGCGTTACCTCGTCTCCCTGCGTGATCCCAAGGACGCGTTCGTTTCCCACTACCGCTTTATGGAGGGGTGGTTCTTCGAGCCAGGCAGCATCGGCTATGACGCCTATCTCGAGGGGCTTCTGGCGGCCCGCGCGAGCGGCATGGATTACTGGTCGCACCTCGTCAGCTGGTGGGAGCAGCGGGATAACCCGAATGTACTGCTGCTGTCTTACGAGCACATGATCGACGACCCGGTGGCCAGCATTCGCCTTATCGCCGGTTTTCTGGGTGTCGAACTCACGGACGCGCTGCTCGCGCGAACGCTCGAATACACCTCGTTTGATTTCATGCGTCGTCACAACGACCTGTTTGACGATGGCATGATGCGACGTCACTCGGAACAGCCCGGCGGTGTGCCCACGGGCAGCGATTCAACCAAAGTGCGCAAGGGTGGCGTGGGCGGGCATCGGCAGGAACTGCCCGCGTCCGTGAGCGCGGCGCTCGATGCCGTGTGGGCAACGGACACTGCGCCGCAGACCGGCTTTGCCGATTACGCGGCGCTTGAGAGAGCGCTGCGCGCCAGGCACCACGCCGCCTGATCGCATGAGCCACGCTGACTGACCGGGGGCGCCGTTCGGCGCGCGCTTTGGCAACGGCTGCCTGCGTGTGAGGTCCTATGCGCGGTCGAAACGGACGTGGATCTGCTTCAGCGCGCGTAGCCAGAACCCGGGAATGTGGCTGTAGTCGTCCCGCTCCGGCATCGGGCGCAGGTCGCGCAGACGCTCGAGGAGAATTTCCCACGCGATCCATTGCTCGAAGCGGCTTAGCGTCGCGCCCGGACACACATGCTCACCAATCCCGAAAGCGAGGTGTCGACCCGCATTGCGGCGTTCCAGATCCGGCGCTTCGGGTTGCGGAAAGCGCTCGGGATCATGATTTCCTGCGCCGTACCGAATGGACAGCGTGGCGCCCTTTGGTACCGGAAAACCGTTGATCTCGGTATCTTCCGTGACGTGGCGAAAAAGCCCCTGGGTGGGGGATTCGATGCGCAGCACCTCCTCTACCCAGTTGCGGATGCGGCCCGTGTCTGCGCGCAGCAGGGACTCGATCTCCGGGTTGCGGAATAAGAGCCAGAGACCGTTGGCCAACGCGAAGGCGGTGGTCTCGTTGCCACCAATCAGAAGGTGATCGGTGACGCCGATGATCTCCGTGTCCGTGAGCGGGCGGTCCCGGCCCAGCTCAACGTCATGGAGTTTGACCTGGGTCAGATGGGAAATGATGTCATCCTTGGGCGCGCGGCGCTTTTCGCGCACGGTGTCGTGGATGTAATGCTGCAGTTCAATGTGCTTTTCTACCGCCCAGGTTTCCTGCTCGAGGCTCAGCCCGCGCGAAAAGGGTAAGACCCAGGCGTAGGACCATTCCTTCAGGAGCGGCAGGTCCATGCGCGGAAATCCGAGCAGCTCGCCGATGACGATCATCGGCAGAGGCTCGGCGAAATCCTTCATGAACTCGACTTCGCCCCGGTCGATCCACTGATCAATAAGGTCGTTGATCGTGCTGCGGATGAACGGCTCGCGTGAGCGAACCGCGTTCAGCGTCAGCTTTGGATCCACGAGTGCCCGGTAGTGCCGGTGTTTGGGCAGGTTCTCGCCGAGAGGCGTGTAGCGCGGCCAGCCTTTGCGCTCATACAGCGCGCGTGCTTCCGCATGTTTCAGCAGCGGCTCGGAATCCTGAACGTCCGGGCCCGCGGTAAAGAGTGATGGCCGGCGCAGCACGTATTCGATGTCGTCATACCGGGTAAGCACGTACATTCCGATCTGAGGCATGAAATAGATCGGCGCCTCGGCGCGCAGCACGGCATACGCATCGAACCAGTGCTCCTGAACCACCGGGTCCATGAAGTCGATTTCGGCTGCGCGCTGGTAGGGGCAGCCGCCCGCGGGTTTGACAGTCATGCGTGAATCCTCCCCTCAATCGCGCCGAGTGTATGCCAGTCAGCCCGGTGAGCGAAGCAAGCCGCGTAACGAGCTTACAATTCGGTGACATGCTCAACTGCAAAGCTCACGCGCGTGCTGCTATCGTTTCCCTATGAACAGCTCAGGACTCAACGGTGGATCGGACTGCCTCGTCGAGGCGGCAGTACTGCTGCTGCGGTCGCCGCGTTGGTCAGTGACGGATGTGCTCGAGCTGCTCGAAATCGGCGATCGTGAGTTTCACGCGCTGGTGCGGGCCGATCGCCGACTTGCGCGCGTGCTCGAGGCGCGCGCGGCGGGAACCGGTGTCACCATGGTTGAGCGCAGCTGTGTGGTGTGCGGGGATGCCTACGTGACCGCCACCCACCGCGATCACTGCTGTTCCTCTGCCTGCGCCCGGATCAGCCGGATGCGGCGGCGCCACTGATCGCGCCACCGGCTACTCTGCCGAGTGCACGCCACGCAGCATGAGGCCTTCCCCCGCCAGCCCGAGCAGCACGCGGCCCGCGTCCTCTACATGATGCGAGGCGACGCTCGCATGCTGACGAATCACCCGGATGTCGCGACTTGCACGATCCAGAGGGTGGTCCCGAAAGTTCGCCGTGGTGCCGGCTGCGTCCGCGAGCAGATCCACGGCCTCGCACAGATCCGCCGCGGCCAGTGAGCAGGCGGCCTGAAAGGCACCAAGATCCGCAGCGAGCGGACGTTCTCCGCGCCGCGCGTGCTCCCACAGTGCACCAACCTCCTGGATCAGCAGCGCGTGCGCGCCACGAACGCGAATCTCCGCCGTCGCCATCGCTCGTTGCGCTGTGGCGCGCGAGCTCAAAGCGCTACTGCTGAAACGCGGTACCTTACCGCGCGCAAGCTCTGCAAACGCGTTTACCGCGCTGCGCGCAATACCGAGGGCAACGGCGACCTTGTTGTAGGCAAGGCGCGGCGCGAGGGGCAGGGCGGCGAGCGCCCGCTCTTGCGGGTCTTCATTTGCACCTGCGTTGCCGCTTGCAGCACTGCCCAACGCCTGGCCGCCCCCCATAGGGGGCACCAGATGCGCGGAAGGAATGATCACGTCGTTCACGCGCACATCATGAGAACCGGAGCCGGCGAGCCCGGTGACATGCCAGGTATCGATGATCTCGAATTTGTCGCGGGGCATGAGCGCGTACATACGCTTGTTTTCAGCGCCCGGCTCGGATGGGTCGCTCACAGCGACCGTTGCCGCAAACAGGTCCGCGTTGTGGCAACCGCTGACGAATTGCCACTGCCCGCTGACACGGTAGCCGCCTGGAACGCGTTCGGCGCGGCCAACCGCGGCGGTTGAACTGCTCAGGATCATTTCGGGGTCGGCGAGCAGTCCAAGAGCGGGATTTAGCGCGGGCGCGATCAGACCGAATGATTCGACGCCGATCATCAGGTTCCAGCCGGCGCTGCCATCAGCTTCGGCTATGGTCGCGATGACCTCGATCTGGGTCATGGGGTTCTCTGCGCTGCCGCCGGCGCGGCGTGGCGCCGCCATTCGGTACAGACCAGCGCGCGCGAAGGCGCGAGCGACGACCGCGGGAAGTCGCCGTTCACGTTCAGCCGTCGCCGCCTGTTCGCGGATCAGAGGAAGCAGTACACGGGCGCGGGCAAGCGTGGTCGCTCCCGC
>DMUF01000173.1:10065-16532 GCA_003476445.1 Gammaproteobacteria bacterium
TGATCCCCACATTCCGGCGTTACCGTAGCAGATCGACGTTTCGCGCGGGAGGCAGGTACCATCGTCCGGTTGCGCAGTTGCGCGAGCCGGCTGTCGCCTGCGCGAACGCGGGCATTAGCGGCGAACCCCCTGACAGGCGAGGCCTCATGACCGAGCTCGAACTGGAACGCAGCACGCTGCGGCGTGTGAATGGGCGCATCCTGCCCTTCGTTCTCCTGCTCTACATCATCGCCATGATCGACCGCACCAATGTCGGTTTCGCGGCGCTGCAGATGAACGAGGACCTCGGCTTCAGCGCTAGCGTCTACGGCTTCGGTGCGGGCGTGTTCTTTCTCGGCTATGCGCTGTTTGAAGTGCCGAGCAATCTGATACTGGCTCGGGTGGGCGCCCGGCGCTGGATCGCGCGCATTCTCTTTACCTGGGGACTGTTCGCGACCGCGATGATGTTCGTGGACAACGCCACCACGTTCTACATTCTGCGCTTCCTGCTCGGTGTGGCTGAGGCGGGGTTTCTCCCCGGGATTCTCTATTACCTCTCTTTTTGGTATCCGGCCGCGCAGCGCGCCCAGGCAGTTTCATGGTTCATGATCGGGATCCCGCTTGCTCAGGTGATCGGTGCGCCGCTGGCTGGCTTGTTGCTGAGTCTCGATGGGTTCTGGGGCCTGCACGGCTGGCAGTGGATGTATCTCATCGAAGGGTTGCCGGCGATACTTCTCACGGGTGCCGTGCTGCGCTTGCTCACGGATCACCCGGATCATGCGGACTGGCTTACCCCTGCACAGCGCAACTGGCTGTCGTCGAGAATCCGGGCGGAACATGCTGCCGCTGGCGCGCGGCATTCCCACAGCGTTCGTGCCGCGCTCCTTCATCCCGTGGTATGGCTGCTCGCGTTTCTGGCGTTTGCTTTCCAGACGGGGAGTTACGGCCTTCAGTTCTGGACGCCGCAAATCGTGAAGAGCTGGTCCGGGCTCGACCCGCTTGGTGTTGGCCTCGTCACGGCGATTCCTTATCTCGCGGCTGCGGTGGGTATGGTGCTCATCGGTCGCAGCTCCGATCGTTCGGGTGAACGCTTCTTCCACATCGCTGTTCCAAGTCTGGTCGGCGCGCTTGGCTTTATCGCAGCAGCCTTTGTGATATCGCCGGTACTCGGCGTGCTTGCGCTCACGGTGGCTGCCGTTGGTGACATGGGCACGCGTGGCCCCTTCTGGTCACTTCCCACCCGATTTCTGACGGCGGCCGCCTCTGCGGGGGGCATTGCGCTCATCAATACGGTTGGCTCGCTCGGAGGTTTCGTGGGTCCGTTTGCCGTGGGTTTGGTGAAGGACGCCACCGGGCTTTATGCGGGCGGCCTGCTGCTCATGGCGCTGCTTCTCACGCTGGGAGCGGTGGTGGCGGTAGGTCTGCGCAAGCGCGATGAGCTCAAGCCGATAACGGAAAGCGGGCATTGATCGCGCGACACGGGTTGTGCGGCGTTTATGAACAGGAGGGAGCAGAGCGTGAGCCGAATGTTTGCTGAGGTCGTGGACCTCGATGTGTTGACTGACTGGATGGATTCCCGAGGGCTCGAGACGGGGTCCATCGAGGAGCCGGAACTGATCACCGGTGGAACGCAGAACATTCTTATGCGTTTTCGTCGCGGCAATCGCAGTTTCGTTTTCCGGCGGCCGCCTCCTCACAAGCGAGCCAACAGTGATGAAACGATGCGTCGCGAAGCACGGGTTCTCGCCGCGCTGGCGGGCACCGCAGTGCCGCATCCCGCGCTGGTTGACGCATGTCCGGACGAAGGCGTGCTCGGCGCCGCTTTTTACCTGATGGAGCCGGTGGACGGATTCAACCCGTCGCTCGGTTTGCCGCCTCTGCATGAGGGGGATCGCGCCGTCCAGCGGCGAATGGGTTTTGCCATGCCCGAGGCGATCGCCGCTCTGGGCGCGGTTGACTTCAATGCCCGCGGCCTTGCTGACCTGGGCAAGTTCGACGGCTGGGCCGAACGTCAGGTTGGACGATGGCGCAAACAGCTCGACAGCTACAGTGCGTTGCCGGGTTATCCTGGCCCCGATATTCCTGGCGTCGATGACGTGGGACGCTGGCTCGAGGAACGGCGCCCGGCCGATGCGCGCCCGGGGCTCATTCACGGCGATTTCCATTTTGCCAATGTGCTGTTCCGGCACGATGGGGGAGAGCTCGCGGCGGTGGTGGACTGGGAACTGGTCACCATTGGCGATCCGCTCCTCGATCTCGGACATCTGCTCTGTTCGTGGCCGCGGCGCGGCATTACGTCTGTGGTCGGATTCAACCCGCCGGGTCTTCCGTCACAGGACGAGGTAATCGCGCATTACGCGGCTCACTCCAGTCGCGATCTGGGTAATCTGCTCTGGTACCGGGTGCTGGCTTGTTATCGGCTCGGTCTTATCCTGGAGGGAACACACGCACGCGCATGCGCGGGTCTGGCGCCGAAGGAAACGGGCGATCGGCTGCACGCCTCAACGGTGAGCCTGTTCGAACAGGCGCTCGAATTGATCGGCTGAAGCGATTCTGCGGTGTGGGGAGGGCAGCGCCTCAGTCGCGGCGCTGCTTGTCCAGAGTCCGCACCAGCTCGATCGCGAGCGCACGGTCTGCGTCGTCGAGGCGGTAGAACACGCGCAGCAGCGCATCGGTCTGACGCTCGCTGGTGCGCGCGCGCTCGGTCGCTTGAGCCTGCTCCTCGGATGATTCGAGCGGCTTTTCCCCGAGCAGAGCAGAGAGGGGTGTGTTGAGTGACTCCGCGATGCGGTAGAGGCACATAGCCGACGGCGCCTGCATGTCGCGCTCGATGCGCGACAGGTTGCTGGCGTCGATGCCTGCCCTGTGCGCGATCTCCTCGAGGGTAGCGCGTATTGACAGACGGCGTTCGCGGATGGCTCTTCCTAAACTCATCGCGCGATTGTTCTCCGTTCTGTCCGTGGATGAAAGACGAGCCTGCAATAAGTGGCGCCCGCTTGTCATGTGCGCAGAATCTCAGTTGCAATGGCTGCAAACCATAAGGATTTGTGCGATATCGACCATTACGAGAACATCGATCACGCGTTGTAATGCGGCGCTCAACAGATTCTTTACGCGAGAGAATGAACCTCTCGATCGAAGGGGGATGCATGGAGTCCGGCAGTACGCCCGGGGATCAACTGCTACCGGAATTGCCTTTCTTAAGGTTGGCCGAAGAGGGCGGCTGGCATTTTTGGCCGTCTTGCGATCCGGGTTCGGCTCCGGATTTTCTCGCTCGAAAGCACGAAGGCGAAGCCTGGGCGCTCGCGCTGCTCGAGCACTATCGGGTGAGCAATTCCCCCGAGATGCCTCCCATGCTGCCGCGTGTTCTGCAGTACGCGTTCGGACACATCACTCCCGCTGCCCCTGATCACTTCATCGGTTTCGTGTCCGTTCTGGATGAACTGCTTCAGTTCGCCGCACGAACCTGTGATCTCGAGGCGTACTCGGCTGCCCTGCGTTACCGGCAGACGCATGCGCGGGAGGAGTGGGAGCGGCATCAGCCGCGGGACGAGGAGCCAGCCTGAGAGCCCACGGCGTGTGGTGAAGACCCTCAGGCTGATCGTGACGATCGCTCGTGTGTGCGTCAGCCGGCGGCGATGCGACGCAGGCGACCCTCAATCAGGTCTTCCGCCTGAGCCATGATACGGCTGACGAGTTCCTGGCAGCTGGGAATATCGTGGATGAGCCCTTGGCTCTGACCAACAGTCCAGATGCCGCCATCCAGATCGCCGCCCTCGAGCACGTTCGCGCGACCGCGGACGCCGGCAACCAGCTCTCGAACATCGTCGAAGGTCTTGCCGGGATCGCGCTGAATGTTCACCACCTGCTCGGAGATCGTATTGCGCGCAACGCGTGACGTATTGCGCAGCGAGCGGTTGATGAGCAGCGTATCGCGTTCAGAGTTGTCTACGATCGCGCGCTTCACGTTTTCGTGAATGCGCGCCTCTTTGGTGGCCAGGAAGCGTGTGCCCATGTTCACCCCGTCTGCGCCAAGCGCGAGAGCAGCGACCAGGCTGCGACCATCGGCCATGCCGCCGGAAGCGATGACCGGAATGCTGACCTGATCACACGTTGACGGCAGCAGCACCATCAGCGTGACGTCATCCTCGCCCGGATGCCCTGCACATTCGAACCCGTCGATGCTGATCACGTCTACGCCGACTCGTTCGGCCGTGACCGAGTGTCGGGCGGAGGTGCACTTGTGGATCACCTTGACGCCGGCGGCCTTGAAATCGGGCAGGTGCGGCTCGGGATTGCGTCCGGCGGTTTCAACGATCTTGACGCCGCTTTCGATGATGGCCCGACGGTACTCGTCGTAGGGAATCGGATTGATCGAAGGCAGGATCGTCATGTTCACGCCGAAGGGCTTGTCGGTCATGTCCTTGCAGCGCTGAATTTCCTTCATCAGGCCTTCCGCGGTCGGAAACATATGGGCCGTGATACAGCCGAGCGCGCCGGCATTGGCCACTGCGGCAACCAGATCGGCATAGCCAACCCCGGTCATGCCACCCATGACGATGGGGTACTGAACCCCGAACATCTCGGTGATGCGAGTCTTGATCAATTGCTTTCCCCTCTGAATAAAGCGATGTGATCGCTGTTTGGTATTCCCGTCGGTCGGGACGAGGAGATCTTAGCGGAAGTTTCCGTTCGGTGCGGTCACTCGGCTGACCAGCCAGGTCGTCAGCAGAGCTGCGAAGAAACCCGGCACCAAGGCATACAGCTCGAACAGCCCGCCAGCCGCCCGTTCCCACACGACGACCACGATGCCGCCCGCCAGCATCCCGGCCAGCGTTCCTGTCCGGGTGACGGAGCGACTGTAGAGCGACAGGATGATCGCAGGTCCGAAGACCGCGCCAAAGCCGGCCCATGCCCACGCGACGAGTTCCAGCACCTGGCTGCCCGGGTCGAGCGCGATCGCGAAGGCGATGATGGAGATGAGCAGTACGGCGCCGCGCCCAGCCCAGAGCAGCTCGAGCGGGCTCGCTGCCGGGTGGACGAAACCGCGGTAAAGGTCTTCTGCGAACGCAGAGGAAGCCACGAGGAGCTGCGCGGAGGCGGTGCTCATGATGGCGGCGAGAATGCCGGACAAACAGATACCGGCGAGCAGCGGCGGCAGATGGCGCGTCGCCAGTTCGACGAAGACGGTTTCGCGCGCGGCGCTCGGTAGCGGCGGATCGAGAGCCACTGCGCCGGCGAGCCCGACCACGATGGCGGCGGCCAGCACGATGATCACCCACACCATGGCAACCTGTCGGGCCCGAGGTATTTCTGCGCTGTCCCGGATCGCCATGAAGCGCGCAAGGATATGTGGTTGCCCGGGATACCCAAGCCCCCAGGCGAGCAGCGACAGAATCCCGATCAGTCCTAGCTCTGCGCCCGCTTCGCCGACGAAGGGATCCAGCAGCGTGGCGTCGAGCGCATCCAGACGGGTGATCAGCTCGTTTGATCCTCCTGCAAGCCCGACGCCAACGACGGCGACCAGAATGAGCGCGAAAAACATGAGTGATCCCTGCAGAACATCCGACCAGCTGACGGCAAGAAATCCCCCGATCAGCGTGTAGACAACCACGACTGCGGCGCCCCAGGCGAGCGCGTGCAGGTAGGTCAGGTCAAACAGTGATTCAAACAGCCGTCCGGCTGCCACCAGCCCCGCGCTGGCATAGAACGTGAAGAACAACAGGATAAAGAGCGCCGACACGCTGCGCAGAAGGCGCGAGTCGTCGCTGAAGCGATACTCGAGATAATCGGGAAGCGTCAGCGCGTTGTCCGCGCGCTCGGTGGCATCACGGAGGGGCGCAGCAATGAAACGCCAATTGCACCAGGTGCCGATCACCAGTCCCAGGGCGAGCCAGGCAGCGTCGATGCCCGCAGCAAGCGCAAGTCCAGGAAGTCCGAGCAGCAGCCAGCCGCTCATGTCAGAGGCCTGGGCGCCAAACGCCGTCACCCAGCTGCCGAGTGAGCGCCCTCCGAGCAGGTAATCCGCGAGCGATCGGGTCCGGCGCCAGGCGATGACGCCAAGCCCGAGGCAAAGCCCGGTGTAAGTCGCAAACGTGAGCAGTAGTACAGCCTGGTCGCTCACGATGTCGAACGGTGTTTGATCGCGCGTCCGCGGTTAGCGCTTGGTTCTGCATCCATCGTGCCGAGTCTCGTCCTCGTGCAAATCGAATGGTAGCGGATGCGCCGATTCATAGACTGGGCGCCGCCGGTCAGCGGACCGGACACACCGGTTGCACCAGAGGCAGGAGTACGTGTGATGGCACCCAGAGCAAATGAATCCCTGAATCCGAAAGAGAAGACCCATGCAGCGCCTGCGGCAGCGGAACGCGGCAGCATTCTCGATGACCCCTTCGGTTCCATGTACGTCGGACTGATTGCGCCGGCTGCGGCAGTCGGCGCGGTGGTATCCGGCATCTTCGGGCTCTCGTTCTTTTACTGACACCTTT
>DMUF01000173.1:16811-17242 GCA_003476445.1 Gammaproteobacteria bacterium
CTTTTACTGACACCTTTGATCGAGACGCGGCGGGCGTCTACCGAGACGCTGCGTCGCGCGCGCGGTAACCAAAGGCGACGCGCCCGACCAGTTAGTCGGGCGCAGCGGCCCTAGTCCAGATCGCTTGCGTCGTGGCGCTCCGCCACGCGCTCCGATTCCGGTCCCCAGGGTCGATTGACCTTGCGCCCGCGTCGGACGGCGGGGCGTTCAACAATCTCTCCGATCCAGCGCTGCACGTGGCGATACGAAGCAACGTCCAGGAATTCCCCGGACTCGTAGAGCTCACCCCGCGCCAGCGCCCCGTACCAGGGGTAGATGGCCATGTCGGCGATGGTGTACTCGTCGCCGCACATGTAGCGCCGCTCTGCAAGATTGCGATCAAGCACGTCGAGCTGTCGCTTCACCTCCATGGTGTAGCGATTGATCGGGTA
>DMUF01000023.1:0-1674 GCA_003476445.1 Gammaproteobacteria bacterium
GTTCCCATCCACAGGAACAAGGGCAGAGCGGTCAATGTCCAGGATGACAAGTAGCCCCAAACCGCCATGGCAAGCGCATCCCCCGCTGCGCGCGGGGTGAACAGCTCAAGGGTGACTGCGGCCACCGCGATCAGGGCGAGACCGATCCAGAGACCGCCCGCTAGAAGCGCGAGCAGCAGCGCGACAACGAAGAGCGGTTGCAAAAGCTCTGTCACCGAGGCGGCCACTCAGATGTGGCTGCTTCGTCTGCCCGCTCGACAAGGGGGCGAAAACAGTCTGCGAGCAGGGAGAGCGCGAACGCGAGAGCGCCGAACGCAACCATGGATTGGGGCAGCCAGAGTGGCGTCGCATCGCTGCCCTGAGACACATCGCCAAACTGCCAGGAGAGGTAAGCCAGGCGAGTCAGATAGACGGCGAGCGCAAAGCCAAGGAGCGCCGCGGTGACGCGTGCAATGTGATCGATAAGTCGGGCAATCGATGCTGGCAGCAGATCGAGCAGGGCGCGGGTACGGATCTGGTCGTTGCGACGGAGCGCCTCCGCGCTTCCGAGCAGTGCCGCTGCTGCGAGACAGTAGCCCGCATAAGCGTCGTGCCCCACCAGGTCAAGACCAAGGGCACGAGCAACAATGCCCGCAAGAATGAGCGCAAGCAGCCCGACCAGCGCGCATCCAGCGAGCGCGCCGGTCAAGCGGCTCAGTTGCAGGACGAGTCGGCGCACGCCGATGCGTCGCTGCGGAAGGTAGCGAGGATGCGTGCCCCCGCCGCGCCGGCCGCGTCGCGCCATTCATCCGCGAGGGTGGCACCGATTTGTTCCAGTTCGGCGGCAAACGCAGCGTCGGGTGCCTGCACCTGCATACCGTTGCGGACGAGCTCGGCGGTGAAGAAGTTGTTGCGCTCCTCCGCGACCTGCCAGCCGCGGGTCTCTGCGGTTTCAGCGGCGGCGCGAACCGCGGCCTGCGTCTGCGCATCCAGACCTTCGAGCGCGCGCGATCGCACAACCGTTACGTTCAGTGGTAACCAGGCCCTGACATCGTAGAAATACGGGACGACTTCCCAGATGCGCGCATCAAAGCCGGTAGCACCTGAGGTCAGGTTGGCGTCCACGGTACCGGTGGCTAACGCCTGTGCGAGCTCTGCGGCCTGAATATTCACGGCCTGCGCGCCCGCGAGCGCTGCGAAGCGCGCGGTGCCTGGGCTGTAGACGCGAAGCCGGGCGCCGCGCAGATCCGCGAGTGAGGTAATCGGGCGTCGACTGAAGATGCCCTGCGGCGGCCAGGGCACCGCATGGAGCAGCGTGAGTCCCTGTTTCGCGAGCACGTCGGCGACGGCGGGGCGTGCTGCCTGCCACAGGCGTGCGGCAGTCTCAAAGCGGGTCGCGAGGAACGGGATCGAATCGACGCCAAACAAGGGCGATTCGTTGGCATGCGCCGATAGCAGAAACTCGCCGATCTCTACCTGGCCACCCTGCACGGCGCGCTTGATTTCATTGCCGCGATAGAGCGATGCCCCGGGATGAACGGTAATGCGAAGGCGCCCCGCGCTCGCACGTTCGACCTCTGCAGCGAACTCGGCGGTGTTTACCGTGTGATAGTTTGTCGACGGATAGGCGGTTGGCAGATCCCATCGCGTGACCGTGTCCGCCCTCGTCCATGCGGGAAGCAGAACGGCGACAAG
>DMUF01000023.1:1985-3267 GCA_003476445.1 Gammaproteobacteria bacterium
AAAGACCACGTGAGAACGCTCGTCAGCATCGGGCACCGCGCGTGGCGGGCAGGGCGTCGGGAGGATGGGCGCAAGAGAGGTTCCGCGGTCGGTCGGCGAGAGGGCACGTTAGCGATCGGTGAATTGCGGTGTCAATGCCGCGATGCGATCCTGTCTGCCGATGGCGAATGATCGGGTGGGAGCGGGACAGCATGACGACGGATTCGACGAAGGCGGGCAGTGACGAGGCGGCGGCTGGATCGGGCAAACATCGCAACGATATCTATGCAGATGACACGGCGGCGCGTACCGAGGGCCAGCCGGCCATCCCCGCGGCGACCGTTGTGGTGCTCCGCCCCGGCGTCGACGATCCGCTCGAGGTGCTGATGCTCAAACGTGTCGCAACCGGAACGTTTGCCGGCATGTGGGTTTTTCCGGGTGGCCGTATTGATCCTGAGGATTTTCCTGCAGACGGGGATGTGCACGTGGCGGCCCGCAATGCGGCGGTGCGCGAGACGCAGGAAGAGGCGGGCATCGAGGTCGCCGCAGAGCAGTTCGTTTGGTTTGCGCACTGGACGCCGCCGGCGAGTACGCCGAAGCGCTTCACCACCTGGTTCTTCGCCGCGCCCGCCCAGGCGGATCGCGTTCGGGTTGATGGGGCGGAGATCGAGCATCACGCCTGGGTATCTCCGACCACCGCGCTTGCCCAGCATGCGGAGGGCGCGATCGATCTCGCGCCACCCACGTGGGTCACTCTCTGGCACCTTGCGCGCTACTCTGAGATCTCGGCGGCGTTGACCGGGTTGGCGGCTGCGGGTCCACGCATCTATGAGACGCGAATCGCGCGCCGGGCGGATGGCGTTCGCGTAGCGCTCTGGTCCGGTGACGCCGGCTATGACGCGGCAGATGCCGACGCTATCGGACCGCGGCACCGCCTGGTGATGATGCCGGGCGGCTTCGTGTTTGAGGATTCAACCCTCGGCTGAGCGCGGCGGCTGCGCGGCGGGCTCCAGTTCCAGCGTCAGATCCAGCGCCTCCGCCAGAATCATCAGGCTGGAGATACGCAGGTCCACGGCGCCTGCCTCGATCTTCGAGATGTGCGACTGCGGAACACCGATCAGAAGCCCCAGATCCCGCTGGGTCGTGCCTTTGCGCAGCCGTGCGGCTTTCAGCGCGCTGGCGATGCGTCGTGGCACATCGTCGGCCTCTGCGCGTCGTGCCCGACGCTTGCGAACCGGCGGTGCCGGAATGGGGGGAAGGCGCTGCAGTCCCTCGGTGCTCGTGCGAGGCGGGACGTCGGACG
>DMUF01000095.1 GCA_003476445.1 Gammaproteobacteria bacterium
CTACCCACTCATTCAACGACCCATCGCATCGCGATCTGGGATACCGCGAACACGACAAAACGCTTTCACTGGCTCAGAGCCTGGAAGCATCAAAAACCCAGGGGAGGACCGGGACGCCGCCCAGCGTTCGGCCCGCGCCGACGACACCGCAGACGTGATACCCCTCATCCCCTAGCCCGAGATTGTTACAGACATTTCATCGTGTCAACCAAAGTATTTCGACTTTGGCGTCCACGATAACTGGTTGTTCCCCTTATCTGTTCTGTGCGGGAAACCTTGATCCTCGGCGCGCGGTTCATGTCTCAGCAAACGAATTGACGCGTCGATAAAGGATCGCGTTACCCGATTTTCCGACCGGCTCGATGCGGCCAGCCTGCCGCAGGCAGTAGGTCCACTGCTGTCCCAGGCGTCGCCCCGCCCCCAATGCCGCGGCGACATCCGCGGTCGAGAAGGGGTCCGGCAAGGCGGATTGCAGTAAAGCAAAGAGGTCGAGTGATGAGCACAGTCGCAGCGTCGCCATGACGTCGACCAGTCGCCGTTCCACCACGCGAAAAGTCTCCCGACCGCGGCGCACCGCGGGTGCCCGAAACTCATCAATGGCGACCAGAACCACCTCGAGCTCGAACCCGGGGTGATCAAGCAGTTTCGGCACGCTGACCAGCTCGCGCAGCACATCCGCAAGCACGCCCCGACGCGGTGATCGTCGCGGTTTGCGCGGTCGGTCGTCATCGGGCGCGATCGGCCAATGGATGTAGCGCACCGCAGGGATGGGATGCACGAGCAGCACCCGATGGTTCTCGAGCAGGACGCTCAGCTTGCGGCGAATCCGCCCGAATCCGCCGGTCTGGATCTCGACCACACGCGCTTGTGCGTCGACCAGATCCGCGACAAATCCCTCAAGCGCCACCTCCTGGCGCGCGCCCGGGGACGCGTACCAATCCTTCAGCGCCCGATGCAGGGGGCTTTCGTTCAGGCTGCCGATGCTCACCGGGTCTATGCCATACTCGCGCTCGCGCGCTCGATGACGAGAGGCATTGCCCGCGCGCGCGCCGGCCGGTTGCGCACCGGCTCCGCAGATCGATACCCCCAACCCCTCGAGAAAACATACGGAGACGCATGATGAGCGCAGACGGCAGCTGGAATACCACGATCAACACGCCCATGGGCGCGCAGAACGGCACCTTGGTCCTCACCACCAGCGGTGGCGAGCTCACCGGCAAGATGGTTGGCGCGCAGGGCGAGATGGCGCTGACCGACGGCAAAGCCGACGGCAACAACCTGTCCTGGAAGGCTCAGATGACGAGCCCGATGCCGATGACCCTCGAGTTCACCGCCACGGTCGACGGCGACAAGATCAGCGGCAACGTGAAACTTGGCATGTTCGGCAACGCGAGCTTCAGCGGCACCCGCGCCTGAGTCAGCGACCGCGTTCTGCAGCACCGGGTCCGACTGCTCAGCCGGACTCGGGGCTGCCCTACCTTCAGCCGACATCCACAGCCTGGTCCGTTGCCTGATGACCAACCGGCGGCGTGTACTGCCCCGGCGCGCCGATCACTCCACCAACAATCATGCCCACGGTGCTCGCCACAAGCCCGAAGAGATGAGGCTCGACCACGGCCTCGGGAACCAGCGCTTCCGAGAGCAGCCAGACACCCAACCCTAGCCCAATGGAAAGGCTCGCCCCGAGATTGTTCGCCCGGCGCCAAAAAAGACCCGCGACCAGCGGAACGAACGCGCCCGCCAGCGTGATCCGATAGGCATTCTCGACCATCTGATGAATGGAGTCCGAGGTCGACAGCGCATAGCCGAGCACCAGCAGCGCAAAGCCAATCACCGAGCCACGCGTGGCGCGCAGCATTTGCCGATCGTTCATGCGCGGCAGGAACCCTCGCAGCACATTTTCCGAAAACGTGACCGCGGGCGCGAGCAGCGTGCCGGAAGCGGTGCTCATGATCACCGACAGGAGTGCGCCGAAGAACACCACCTGGGCGAAGAAGGGCATGTGGTTCACGACCAGATGCGGCAGGATCAGCTGGGAATCCGATTCCAGATAGCGCGCAACCAGGTCGGGATCGATGAGCGTGGCGGAGTAGGCGAGGAAGAGCGGGACGGCGGCAAAGAGAAAGTAGGAGGCGCCGCCAAGCGCCGTGCCCCAGACCGCGATGCGCTCATTTCGTGAGGAATTGACCCGCTGGAATACATCCTGCTGCGGGATCGACCCCAACGCCATCGTGACGAGCGCCGCAACCCATGACAGCAGATCAATGGGGTCGAGGGTTGGCAGCCACTCGAGCTTGCCGTCCGCTGCCGCCTTGGCAAAGACCACGCCTGGTCCCCCGGCCAACTCTCCCGCATACCAGGCAACGTAGAGCAGCCCGAGCACAATGATGATCATCTGCACGAGCGTCGTGAGCGCGACCGACCACATTCCTCCGAGCAGGGTATAGGCGAGCACCACCAGCGAGCCGATAACGATACCCGTCTCGCGATCGATCACGCCGTCAGATAACACATTGAAGACGACGCCGAGCGCCATCATCTGCGCGCTCACCCAGCCGAGGTAGGACACGACGATGCAAAGCGAAAGAACCACCTCGACCGAGCGGTTGTAGCGCGCGCGAAAGAAATCACCGAGCGTGAGCAGATTTTTCCGATACAGAGGTCGGGCGAAGAGAAGCCCGAAGAGGATGAGACAGAGCGACGCACCCAGCGGGTCGGAGATCAGCCCTCGAGCCCCCTCTTGAATGAAGGTCGCGGAAATGCCAAGCACTGTTTCCGCGCCGAACCAGGTGGCAAAGACCATCGCCAGCACGAAGATGAAGGGCAGGTTGCGTCCCGCCACGATGTAGTCGCGCGCATCGTGCACACGCGTCGCGGCATAGACACCAATACCAATGGAAACGGCCAGATAGCCAACGACGAGCCACAGCAGCATGAGAAACCCCCGATCGCGGTGACAACGCGCGCCTCAGTCGAGATTCTAACGCGCTTGTTGCGCCGTGTATCAGTCCCGGGACGCCTGATCGCGCGACGCCTGGCGACAAAGATCTGCGGCAAGGGTTGACAAGGCAACACCACGGGCAGCCTCCCGAACCGAATTCCGGTCGTGCCCGCCCGTTAGAAACACGAAGGACACGCCTGTCGCCGGGTCCGCCCACGCGATTTGCCCGCCAGCGCCGTTATGCCCCAGCGCCAGCGCTGAGTTACCGCGACCAAACCCACGCCAGGTGCGCGTCTCATCGCCCGCCACGACGATACCAAGTCCGCGATTGGCGAGCCGATTGAATAACGGGTCGCGAAAATCACCGGTTCTCACTCGCCTTACCGAAGCGCGCTGCGCATCGGACCAGAGCACGCGCCCCTGGAGCCCTCCCGCAAGAACCGCCTGCCAGAATCGCGCGAGTTCGCTCGCTGAGGTGACCGCTCCACCGCCGGGGATACCCACCTGCCGGATGGCGGGATCATTGAAGCTTTGGATGGCATCTTCGGTCACCTCGGTTAACAGGGGTGGCGGAATGCCGAGACGAGCATAGTCGTGCGGCGTGAGTGCAACCCCGACCAGCTGACAGGGGACCACACGTTCATGCGCCGGCAACGGCGACCCGAGATAGAGATCGACAAGGTGCAGGGGCCCGAGTACTTCCTCGCGTACGAACTGCGAGAACGCTCGACCGCTGCGACGTTCGATGATTTCCGCAAGTACCCACATGGCTGACGTGGGGTGATACTCATAGCGCGAACCCGGTGTCCAGGTCAGGCGCCACTGCTGCCACCGCGCGTTACGTCGGTCAGGATCCAGCCAATCCAGCGGGCGGAACGGGGCGTGAGGAAATCCAGCGGTGTGCGTTAACAGCTGTTCCACCGTGACCGTGTCTTTGCCGTGAGTTGCGAACGCCGGAATGATGTCGCTGACACGCTCGTCTTCCGCAAGCTGCCCAGAATCCAGCAGAAGCCAGACCGCGGCGGCCGTGATCGCCTTGGTCGCGGAAAAGACGCTGTAGAGCTGCTCTGGTTTCGAGGCGCCAAAGTCGGCGGAAAACACCACGGCGCCATCGCGTGCCAGCGCGAGCTGCGCTGCCGGCAGACCCGCCGTCTCCACCTCCTGCGTCGCGCGCTGCAATAGTTGCTCCACACCCGCGGGATCCAGCCCCGCTGCGACAATGCGGTCGTTGGCGGCGCTGTCGAGCAGAGCATGCAGCTTCATCGGAACACTCCTCACAGGGGACATCACGAGACCGGGGTCGTCCCCATCTTTGCAGAGCGGTCGCCAAGGGCGCAAACACGCGGTCCCTGCCAGCAGCCCGCGAATTGGTGAGCGCGCGGTGCGGACGTTATGATCCGGCGCACGTGTCTTAAGAAACGAGGGTTCGGCGTGGAGATCAAGGCAGGCTTCGCGGGTTCGGTGGGCAACACGCCGCTGATCCGGCTCGAAGGGCTTTCGGCCGAAACGGGCTGCGAGATCCTCGGCAAAGCCGAGTTCATGAATCCTGGCGGGTCGGTCAAGGATCGTGCCGCGCTGTGGATGGTTGTTGATCACGAGCAGTCCGGGGCTCTCAAGCCCGGCGGCATCGTCGTTGAAGGTACGGCGGGCAATACCGGCATCGGGCTCGCACACGTCTGTAACGCCCGCGGCTACGGCTGCGTGATCTTCATGCCGGACACCCAGTCCCGGGAGAAGGTCGAACTGCTGCGCACGCTGGGTGCCGAGGTCCGGTTGTTCCCCGCTGTCCCCTACGCCAACCCGGAAAACTACCAGCATCAGGCGGGTCGCTATGCGGCTTCCCTGCCGAACGCGGTCTGGGCGAATCAATTCGACAATCTCGCCAACCGTCGAGCGCATGAGGAAACCACGGGGCCTGAGATCTGGCGGCAGACCGATGGTCGCGTGGATGCGTTTGTCGCCGCTGTCGGCACCGGCGGGACGCTGGCCGGCGTTGGTCGCTACCTCAAATCACGCCGCAAGGACGTCGAGATTGTTCTCGCCGACCCCATGGGCAGCGCGCTGTTTAACTGGGTAAAGCACGGTCGTGCGGAGATGAGCCCGGGGCCTTCAATCACCGAAGGTATTGGCAACTCTCGCGTTACCCAGAATCTCGCGGGCGCCGAGATCGACGATGCCGTCCAGGTGACCGACCAGGAGATGGTGCACATGGTGTATCGACTGCTGCGGGAGGAAGGCTGGTTCTTCGGCTCGAGCACCGGCATCAACCTGTGTGCAGCCGTCGCGACCGCGCGTCGGCTCGGCCCGGGGCATACCATCGTGTCCATTCTCTGCGACACCGGCGCGAAGTATCAGTCGCGCCTCTTCAACGGCGAGTTTCTGGCAGCAAAGGGGCTTCGTACCGACTGAACAGCGGCGATATGCCGCGGGGGAACAGCAACATGACCATGACCATGGACGCAGCCGACCTGCGCAGGTTCGTGACCACGCTCTTTGAACGCACCGGCGCAACGACGGATGTCGCCGCCGAGGTCGCTGATCATCTGGTTATGGCCAACCTGAAAGGCCACGACTCCCATGGCGTCGGCATGATTCCCGCCTATGTCGCCAATATCCGCGCCGGCCATCTCGATGTGCAGGCTCATGGTCGCCTCGCGCGCGATAGCGGCGCCGTGCTCCTCGTCGACGGCGAGATGGGTTTTGGCCAGATGATCGGGCGCGAAGCAACCGACCTCGCGCTTGATCGGGTTCGATCCACGGGGGTCGTCTGCGTTGGTGTGCGTAACTGTCACCACCTCGGCCGGATCGGCACCTATGGCGAACTGTGCGGTCGCGCCGGCTACGTCTCCGTGCACTTCGTGAACGTGGTCGGGCACGCGCCCCAGGTGTCCCCCTTTGGCGGCCGCGATCGACGCATGACCACCAACCCCTTCTGCTGTGTCGTACCGCGGGAAGGCCACGAACCCCTGGTGCTCGACATGGCCACGAGCGCGATCGCGCTGGGCAAGGTACGCGTCGCTTATATGAAGGGGGACAGCGTCCCTGAGGGTGCCCTGGTCGATCATGAGGGACGCCCGACCACCGATCCGGCGGTGATGTACCGTGAGCCCTTCGGCGCGCTCGGTCCTTTTGGTGGGCACAAGGGTTATGGACTCGCAGTCATGTGCGAACTGTTGGGCGGCGCCCTCGCCGGCGAGTGGACCGCTCAGCCTGGCAGGCCGCGCGTCGGCACCATCGTCAATCACATGCTGATGTTCGTGCTTGATCCGGCCGCATTCGGGGGGCTGGAGGGGTTTCGGTCAGAGGTGGAGGCCATGACCGAGTTCCTGCACTCGACCACGCCAGCGGTCGGGCACGATCGCGTTCGCGTGCCCGGAGAGCCGGAGCTCGAAACCCTCGCTCTGCGCAGCCGCGAGGGCATCCCCATCGACGACAACACCTGGGCCGGTATCCGCAGGGCAGCGGGTCTCGCCGGGCTTGCGGAGTCTGAGATCCCGGTCTGACCAGGCACCAACCGGTCAGGAACGGAGATTGCGACCAAAGAGCGCGATCAGCCGCTCCCAGTGCCGTTCCGCAGCCGCCTTCACGTACACCGGGCGCTGCGGGAACACAAAGCCGTGCGCAGTGCCCGGATACCACTCGATGCGATGCCGAGTGCCGCTCGCGCGCAAAGCCTCCCCAAGCGCCTCGATCATCGCGGGCGGTGCCCACTCGTCGGTTTCGGCGCAGCCAAAATAGAGCTCTCCGCGCACGCGACCCGCATCGCGATGCGGCGAGTCGGCCGCCTCGGTGCAGAGCCTGACGCCGTGGAATGAAGCAGCCGCAGCAATGCGGTCGGGCAGCGCCGCAGCCAGCGCGAAGGCAAACGGACCGCTCATGCAGTAGCCCACGCACCCTGCGGGACCCGGGCGCGCGGCGGGATCTTCCGCTGCGTGCCCAAGCAGCACGGCCGCATCGGCGCAGACCATCGCGTTGGTCAACGAATTCATGTGCGCCATCATTTCCGCACGCGCGTCGGGCGTCATCACAAAGGCTCGAACACGGCGGTAGTAAAGGTTGGGCAGCATGACGTAATAGCCCACGCTGGCCAGGCGCCGCGCCATATCGTGCAGTTCCTCGCGCTTGCCGGGGGCATCCATGAGAAACAGCACGACGGGATGCGGGCCTTCCTCTTCCGGATGCACAATGAAAGTATTCATCGCCCCATCCGGTGTGCGCAGATCGATCTCGTGCTCGATCATGCGGACATCTCCCGATCCGGATCGGTAAAGCCATACTCTGTTGCGAGCTCGGCGACCTGATAGATGCCACCGGTCTTGCGCATGATGTCCGGATCCTGAGCGAGCGCGGCAATGCAGCGCCCGGTAAATCGCGGCGATTCCGCGGTGGCAAGATCGAACGCGGCTGCGCCCTTCTCGACGGCGTCCAGTATGAACTCGGTCTTCACCGCGCCGGGCCAGAGCGAGAGAGCGGCGACCTTGTACGGCTCGAGCTCGACAGCCATGTCGCGGGCCATGCGATCGACACCCGCTTTGCAGACCCCGTAGGAGGCACTGAAGATGTACTGCTTGCCAGCAGCCGAAGAGATGTTGACGATCAGACCGCTGCCGCGCTCTACCATGAGCGGCGCCGCATAGACAGCGGACACGTAGTAGCCACGCAGACCAATCCCGCACTGGTCATCCCATACCGAAATAGGGTGCTGCCAGAAGCCGCCGCCCCACGCCGGCGGGTCCGGGATCTTGTACGCGTTGTTCACGAGAATATCGAGCCGCCCTTGCTCACGGGCGACGCGCTCAAAGAGCGCCTTCACCTCGGCGTCCGACCCGTGATCCACGCGCACTGCGATGCCGTGCCCGC
Organism: Gammaproteobacteria bacterium; assembly: GCA_003476445.1. Taxonomy (GTDB): domain Bacteria; phylum Pseudomonadota; class Gammaproteobacteria; order Pseudomonadales; family Azotimanducaceae; genus UBA7803. Next base: position 7,802 of record DMUF01000095.1, read on the forward strand.
CGAGTTCGTTGACGCGTCGTGCGGTCGCCTGAATGGTGCGCGGCGCCGGCGGATTGGCAAAACTCTCGCTGCGCCCGGTTACATACACCGTGGCCCCCGCCTCCGCGAGCCCCTCGGCTATGCCCTTCCCTACGCCCCTGCTAGCCCCAGTCACCACCGCAACCTTGCCCCGAAGATCGGTCATCTTGCCCCTCCTCACCCTGTCTGATGCATTCCCCATTTGGTCGCATTCTATCCAACCTGCATCCCGGTGCGCCTCTGTGCGATACTCCCTCAAGGATCAGGAACAGGGCATGACGGTGCCGGTAGCCGACATTCGTCGAGCGGGCCTCAAGGTCACGCTCCCCAGAGTCAAAGTACTCGAGATTCTCGAGCGGGCGACCCCGCACCATCTGAGCGCGGAGGACGTCTACAGGCGTCTGATGGAGACCGACGAATCTGTCGGTCTTGCCACCGTGTATCGCGTGCTGACCCAGTTCGAAGCCGCGAACATCGTCTCACGCCACAATTTCGACGATGGGCATGCGGTCTATGAACTCGCTCCCGACGAACACCACGATCACATGGTCGACGTCGATACCGGGCACGTCATGGAATTCATGAGCGAACGCATCGAGCGCCTGCAGCGCGAAATTGCTGAAGAGCACGGTTTCGAACTCATTGATCACGAACTGGTGCTGTACGTCCGCAAACGCACGCCCTAGCGCACATCACCCGCTGGTCAGTCGCTCGTAGGTCCGTAGATGCCGTCGGGCGGACACCTCATCGCCCAGGCGCTCGAAGATGCGCGCGCTGTTGAAATGAGCGTCGGGAACCGAAGCCGCCTGCAAGTAGAGCCGCAGCGCCTTATCCAGCTCATCTAGCTCGTCGTACACCGTGCCCAGGTTGTACAGCGCAAGCGGATGTGAGGGCGCAAACGCCAACGCGCGGCGATAGCAGTCAATTGCTTCCATGAGGTCGCCGCCAAGCTGGGACAGGCGCCCGAGGTTGACATGCGCATCCACGTTGGCAGGATCAAGGTCGATGGATCGGCGATACGCCTCGCAGGCTCTTGCCACGTCAACGTCTTCCAGATCGAGACCGAGGTTGTACCAGGCATCGCTATCGAACCCGTCGAGTTCGCGGAGGATAACGAGCGCTTGAGGATCGATGCGCTCAATCTCGCAGCCTTCGACGCTCGCGTCGAAATCAAAGCAGCCCTGACCCGTCTCCGTTTCCCACAGTGCGCGATCGGCGCGCGTTACCACGGCACGCCCGAGCGCGAGGATGCGAACACCCGAAAGACTCTGCGCGTCCGAGAGTTGAGCGCGTAGATGTCCGAGCGCACGAGACGCCCGACGCGTCGAGACCCGCGCATCCAGCAAGCGCTTGAGCGTTCGCAGCAGCACGATATCCTGAAAATCGAAACGGAATTCGCCAGCGCGCCCGCGCGCCGGACAGATCAGCGCACGCTGCACGCAGCGGCGAATCTGCGGCGGCTTCAACCCGATGAGACCGGCGACCTGGTTCGTAGAAAAGCGTGTCATCTGAGCTTGCGACGCACCGTCGACGGAGAGATGCCGAGCGCGCCTCACCCACGCCCGACGCCGCGGACTATACCCGAGCAATGGAGCACCCTCAATGCGACGCCTGCCAAGCCCCGGGTACAGCCACGACGCCGCGCTCCCGCGCGTCACATATACTCGAGCGCTAGCACTTTTATTCGACACGGAGCGACAACATGGCGAATCTCAAACTCGGCCTGCAGCTTGGCTACTGGAGCTCACATCCGCCGGCGAATGTGGTGGAACTGGTGCAGGAGGCCGAGCGTCTTGGTTTCGATTCAGTGTGGACCGCAGAAGCCTATGGTTCCGACGCCCTGACCCCGCTCGCGTGGATTGGCAGCCAAACCTCGCGCATCCGGCTTGGCACGGCGGTATGCCAGATGTCCGCCCGCACGCCGACCGCAACCGCCATGGCCGCGCTTACGCTTGATCATCTATCCAAAGGCCGCATGATTCTAGGTCTCGGCGTATCGGGCCCGCAGGTCGTAGAGGGCTGGTACGGCGCGCCGTTTTCCAAGCCGCTTGCACGCACCCGTGAGTACATCTCGATCATCAGACAAGTGCTCGAACGGGAGAATCCGGTTGCCAACGCCGGCCCGCACTATCCGCTGCCGTATACCGGCGAGGGTGCCTGGGGGCTGGGCAAGCCGCTGAAGCCGATCGTGCATCCGCTGCGCAAAGACCTGCCGATTTTCCTCGGCGCCGAGGGCCCAAAAAACGTTGCACTCGCCGCAGAGCTCGCCGACGGCTGGCTGCCGCTTTACTACTCGCCCTTTCGCCAGGACGTCTACGCGCCCTCGCTCTCCAACGCCAAGCCGGACTTCGAGATTGCCCAGGGCATCGTTGTGCGCATCACCGACGATATTCAGGCGGGACTGCTGCCAATCAAACACATGCTGGCGCTTTATGTGGGCGGCATGGGTGCAAAGGATCGCAACTTCCACAAGGAGCTGATCAGCCGCATGGGCTTTGAGGCGGAGGCTAACAAGATTCAGGCGCTCTACCTCGCGGGGCGCAAGGACGAGGCCGCGCATGCCGTGCCTGATCAGCTGGCCGACGAAATCGCGCTGGTCGGCCCTGCCGCACGTATTCGCGAACGCCTTGCTGCGTGGCGCGAAACACCGGTCACCTCACTGCTCATTTCCGCGCGCAGCGCCGCGGAGATGCGCACCGTCGCCGAACTGGTACTCGGCTGACACCGTACCCGCGCGGCGGACGGGGTTCAACCCGCCGCCGCCAGCGTGTCAGCGAGCACGCTCAATACCACACCACAATCTGCTTCCAGCTTGAGCGCGAAGAGCTCATCAGCCCGTGTCACCCCATCATTCACGGCAATAATCGGAATGCCTCGCGCATGGGCGTGACGGCAAAAACGAAAACTGGAAAACACCATCAGCGACGAACCTGCCACCAGGAGCACGTCTGCGCTTTCGACACGCGCGTAGGCATCATCCACCCGGGCGCGCGGCACGCTGTCACCATAAAAGACCACGGTAGGTTTCAACACGCCTGCGCACACAGGACACGCACGGACGCGGAACCGGGCAAGGTCGATGCGATCGGCCAACGCCGCATCGCCATCCGGTGCAGCGGTGGCACGGACTTCCAGCAGCCATGGATTATCCTCGGTCAGCCACGCCTGCATCTCAGCGCGGGCGCAGGTCCAGTCACACGCGAGACACATGACGGACCCAAGCGAGCCATGCAGCTCGATGACATCGCTATGTCCCGCGCGCTGATGCAGACCATCCACATTCTGCGTGATCAGCCCCCGCAACCGCCCGGCCGCTTCAAGCCGAGCCAAAGCCCGATGGGCCGCATTGGGGCGCGCCGCCGCAATCAGCGGCCATCCCAGCAGACTGCGCGCCCAGTAGCGCCTGCGCATCGCAGGATCGCGCAGAAAGTCCTGCATCTGCACCGGTGCCGCGTGTTTCCAGCTGCCATCGGATCCCCGGTACGCGGCGATACCGGAGGCGGTGCTGATACCTGCGCCGGTAATGACAGCGGCACGCACGCCAGGCGTGAACCAGGTCGCAAGCGCACGGTGATCAGTCATACGCGACGCGCGTCGGCCGAGCGCAGGGCTGCGCGCGCGATGCGCGGCATGCTCGTATTACCCATCGGTGTGCCTGCGCCGCTGTTCAGCGTGAAGGCAACCGCCAGACCGCGCGC
>DMUF01000159.1:0-7833 GCA_003476445.1 Gammaproteobacteria bacterium
AATCGTCAGCGCGCACAGAGGACTCAGCGCAGCTCGCGAACAACATGGAACCCGCGATTGCTGTTAACCTTCGCACCTGGGCATCAGTAACCGTGTTGAATCCCTCTGAGCTTCAGAGCTGCGCCGCGCGCAGGCACTGAACTCAGCTACACCCGGATCGAGCCTGGAGATACGACATGATCGAGATCGTTGCCCACGCCGGCAACCGGTCGCGGCCCGGTTAAGAGAGCGCGTTGGTGAGCGAGCGATTCGATCTGGTGATTGTGGGCGCGGGGCCGGCGGGACTCAGCGCAGCGGCCCGGGCCGCCGAGATCGACCAGGAAGAGGGTCGATCAGATCCGACGTATCTTCTGCTCGAGAGCGGCGCAGAGCTTGCTCAGACCATTCAGTCTTACCAGCTCGGTAAGCACGTTATGGATGAGCCCGGGTTCTTGAACCTGCGCAGTCCAGTCCGTTTTTCCTCAGGCACACGCGAAGACATCCTCCTCGCCTGGGAACAGGACGTCCGCGACGCCCATCTCAATGTCCGGTATCACAGCGAAGTTACCCGCATCACTGGCGCTGCACCCGAATTTGAGGTGACGCTTGCCGATGGCGGACGAATCAGCTGCCGTGCGGTCATCCTCGCTTGCGGGACCGAGGGCAACCTGCGGTTACTCGAAGTTGCGAACGATGCGCCCTCGCCGTTTGTCCGCTATGGCCTCGCAGACCCTGCCGCGGTGACCGATCGCGTCGTTGTGGTGGTGGGCGCCGGTGACTCGGCAATCGAGAACGCTCTGGCCCTGGTCGCTACCAACAGCGTGCACATCGTCAATCGGCGTTCGGAGTTCAGTCGCGCCAAGAGTGGCAATCTGAACGCGATCGTGAATGCCATCAATGATCCCAGGGTAGACCTAACCTGCCATTACGATAGTGCCGTCCGGGAAATTGTTTTGCCAGAGGCTCCCGGGGAACCAGGCAGGGTAAGACTTGCGACCTCTGCGGGTGACCTGAGCATCGATTGCCACATGATCATCGCGCGTCTCGGCTCAATCCCGCCGCGCGCGTTCCTGGAAAGCTGCGGCATTGAATTCTCAAGCAGTCTTCCGGGTGCTCAGCCCGTGATCGACGGTCGCTACCAGAGTTCGGTTCCGGGTCTCTACATCGTGGGCTCCCTGTCCGGTTATCCGCTCATAAAGCAGGCGATGAATCAGGGACAGGATGTCGTCGATTACATCGCCGGCAAGGACATCCGCCCGGCCGATCATGATCTGGTTGCGAGCCGCGTTGGCAACCTTTACCCCGAGCTGTCGATTGAGTCGGCACTCGACCTACTGCAATCCAGCTCTACGCTGACTGCATCGCTGAGCCCGATCGCTTTTCGTGAACTCATCATCGAGAGTCAGCTCATTGTGAGTGGTCGCAGGGCTCGCGGACTCATCAAGGAGACTGAGGTTGGTCGCGGTCCGCTGCCGCAGCGCGCGGGTGCCGAGCTGCTCGCGCCGGGCGATTTCGTGAATGCCTTCTATCTGGTCGTCGAGGGTAATCTGCTCATCAAGCGCTACCCGGATGCGGACTGGGAACAGGCAGGGCCAGGCAGCTTCTTCGGCGAAAGCTGTCTGTTCGCAGGCCGGCCCCAGGGCAGCAGCGTGCGCATCAGACGTAACAGCCTGCTGATTCGTATTCCGCGCAAAATCCTGATCAAGCTTGCACTGTCGAACGAAGGCGTAAAGCAGCAGCTCGAAGAAGCCTTCGTCATGAATCTGTTGAAGGTCACGTTCGAGCCGAAACTCTCCCGGGAGCGTCTTCGCGCCATGGCGCGAAGGTGCCCGACACGGAACTACGAGGCCGGCTCCCTCCTGTATGAGGAAGGTAGCATCGGTGACCGGGTCTACCTGCTCCGATCCGGTTCCGTGAATCTCCTGCAGGGCGAATCCAGACAGATGGTCGGCGATCAGTATGCCGGGGAGCTTGTGGGGCAACTGGCGCTGATGGGCAATCCGCGTCGGTTGAATGCGGCAAGAGCTGCCTCCAGGACATCGGCGATCGAGATCGACCAGGCGGCATTCGCAGAACTTCTCGACGATAACCCGGAAATTCGCGCGCGCCTGGAGCGCGACCTGACCCTGCTCCTGCAGGAAAACAACACGCTGCTCACCCATCCGGCCCAGGCATCAGCGATGGCCTTTCTGCTGCAGCGCGGCGTCGGGGAGGCCACGAATGCGTTGGTTATCGACAGCTCGCTCTGCATCGGCTGCGACAACTGCGAACGTGCCTGCGAGGAGACCCACGGCGGAATCTCGCGACTGCATCGCAATGGCGGCGGCACACATGAGGGCTTTCACGTGCCGCTCGCGTGCCGCCACTGCGAAACACCGCATTGCATGAAGGATTGCCCGCCCGACGCCATTCATCGCACGGAATCAGGCACGGTCTACATCCAGGACAACTGCATTGGCTGCGGCAACTGCGAAAGCAACTGCCCGTACGGGGCCATAGAACTGGTCAAGGTCGACCCGCCGGGACGGGAGAGCTGGTTCGGATTGAAGCTGCCGCTTCTGCGCCTGCGCAGCAAGACAACGCACGCTGCGAGTGCCGCGGAGTTCGCGCCCAAGCGTGCGGTAAAATGCGATGCCTGCCACAGTCTTCCCGGGGGACCCGCATGCGTACGGTCGTGCCCGACCGGGGCAGCCATACGACTGGGTTCCGACGCCCTGCAGGCGCTGACCGGGGGTTAGTTGCATGCATCAGAGCTTGCTGAGCTGGAATAGCTATCGCTACCTGCGTTGGACGCTGGTACTCATCATTGTCGCCATGGGCATTTATGTCAGCCAGTACGCGAGCTATGTACCACCCCACGGCGGCACCTGGCAGGGTTACGTGCTCGGCATTACAGGCGCTCTTGGTATCGTCTGGCTCGCGTTGCTAGGCATTCGCAAACGCCGCTACAGCTCGCGATTGGGCACGCTTGCGGGCTGGGCTTCGGCGCATGTCTATCTTGGCATTCTGGTGTTGACCCTCTCGGTACTGCACAGCGCCTTCGAGCTCGAGAGCTTCAACGTCCACACCGCGACATTCTGGCTCATGCTCGTCGTTGTACTGTCCGGGTTCTACGGGCTCTATGCCTACCTGCACCTTCCGGAACAGAGAAGCACAAACCTGGCGGGCGAGCAGCCCGAGCATTGGCTTAACGCGTTGAAGGACATCGACGCACGGATCTTGGAACGCGGTTCGCGATTGCGACTCGGGGTCGCTGCCGAAGTGATGAGCGCCTTGCGCGGAACCGTGCTGGGCGGTTCCGGGACAGATCAGCTGCTGGGTCGCGATCGTTCCTACATGCGGTTGCTGGATGATCATCGACAGGTCCCGAACACAGACCAAAAGACGATCATCACGCGTCTCTCTGAAACCCTGCCGGATGCGCCGACCGAGGCCGATCAGGCGCTCATTCTTTCCGAACTGTTTAGCTTGTTCGGCCAGCGCCAACTGTTGCTAAAACGTCTTCGGCGCGATCTGCGCTATGCAGCGTGGCTGCGAGTATGGCTCTATCTCCACATTCCCTGCACGTTCGCACTGCTGATTGGGCTGCTTGTGCACGTGTTCACTATCATCTACTACTGGTAGCCCGTGCGCGCTCTAGTCAAGGCACCGTGGATCGAAGACAGCGCAGGCGTTGAGCTGCAGACGCAAACGAGCGTACTCCTGCGGACATCGGACCCAGCGCACGCCAAACTGCTTCCTGGCATCGATTTCGATCTCAGCGTTTCGCTCGAAGACAATGCGTCGATAGTCATCAAGGCAAATCGACGAACGATCCATTTCGCGGGGAAAACGCGGCGACGCGCGACATTGGCACAGGGCGAGGCATGCTCGATCGGACCTTATACAGTTCGGATCGAGGCAAACAACCATGGAGCTGATTACCGCCTGGTTTTTGATTACGCGCCCATTCCAGCGATTGATGAGAACGCGCGCACAAGCCTTTCCCTCGCCGGGTGGCGAGCCAGTCGATGGAGCGTAGCGCTCATTGCGATCATGGCGGTGCTCGCATTTCTGACGCCCTTTCTGTCGACGCTGAGTTCACCCGCTTACACCGCGCTGCCGCCCAAAGTTCAAGGGCTACTGCCATCGCGGGATGCCTGGTCAACCGGCCCAGTCCATGAGGCGCATCGGGCAGCTGGCATTGGCACAGAGTGCGAGGCCTGTCACTCCAGCCCGTTTACATCGATCCCCGATTCGGCATGCATGACCTGCCATGAGAAGATACGCGAACATGTGGTGCTCACTGCTTCCAGTCACAAAGCCTTCACGGACACGACGTGCGCCGACTGCCATACCGAGCACATGGAACCTTCGCGACTCGTGACCGCGAGCGCCATGCTCTGTGTCGACTGTCACCGTGCGCCCACGTCGTGGCAAGCGGACATGCCTGTCGTTACCAGCTTCTCCACCCTCGGTCACCCTGACTTCAAAGTGTCCCTTTGGCATGAAGACAAGAACGCGGTCGGTGCGGCCGCTTGGGAAATGGTGGAAACAACCCATTCGTTGGGGCGCCCCGCGAAGGAGCAATCCAGCCTGTCCTTCCCGCACGACCTGCACCTTGATTCGGACAACGTTACGCTCATGAATCAGGGCACACCGCTCGACTGCTCCAGCTGTCACCGCATCGACTCGCAGAATGGGAGCATTATCCCGCTCGACATGCCGCGTGACTGCGGGTCGTGCCACCGGCTCACACTGGATCTGGACCAACCGGACCTTACGCTGACGCACGGGTCGGAACGCGTCGTCATCGCGGAATTGCAGTCCCATTTTGCGCGCAAGGCCGCCGCCACTGGCGCGACCAATGCGGAACGCCGGGTGCAGCAGGAGATCGCGCACCAGTTCGGATCGGCCGGCTGCGGGTTATGTCACGAGGTCAGAGAACAGCCTGAACGCCCCATCGACGAACGCTGGCGCGTCAGTCCGGTGCGTTCACCCGACAGCTGGTATCGATCTTCTCTTTTTGACCACCGCCCGCACCTGACCGGCCCAGGCATCAATGGTCAATCCGTGGCGTGCCTCGACTGTCATGCGGCAGACACATCCTCGAGCGCGAATGATGTGTTGATGCCGGTACTGGAAACGTGCCTCTCCTGCCACAATCCGGCCCGGATTGAGAGCGCCGGCATATGCCTTGATTGCCACGTCTTTCATTCGCACTACGGGACTCCTTCGATCGAGAGTCGCGGCGCCCCGGTCGGACACAAAATGGATTCACCATGACGCGCAACAGACCGCAGCTCCGGAACACGTGTGTCGGACGTACCGTCCGATCACATGTCGCGATTTGGTTTGCGCTGCTGCTCGGCGCTTGCGGCGGCGGCGGCGGAAGCGATCCCCTGACGTCGGAACAGCCCTCTGTCAGTCCACCGACTGACTGCGATGGAGCCTGCGTAGGTGCGAGCTCTTTCCTGAGCCGCACTGATGTCGAACGCGTATTGGCACAGGCCATCCACCAGGCAGGGGCACTGGGAGCCAACGCAACAATCGCCGTGGTCGATCGTGTCGGCAACGTGCTGGCGGTGTACCGAATGGCGTCAGTGAGCCCGGCAGTCACGATTACGTCGAACTCCCCCGATCCGGTGACCACCGGACTCGACGGCGTGATATTGCCCGAGGGTGCCGATGGCGATGCGCTCGCTGCTATCGCGAAGGCCATCACCGGCGCCTACCTCTCAAGCGAGGGCAACGCGTTCAGCACGCGGACAGCGAGCCAGATCATCCAGGAGCATTTCAATCCGCGCGAGATCGATCAGCCGGCGGGGCCGCTCTACGGGGTGCAGTTCAGCCAATTGCCCTGCTCGGATTTCGCGCGCCGCTACAACGGCAGCGGCCCCTCTGCGGGTCCACATCGATCCCCCCTTGGGCTCGCTGCCGACCCCGGCGGGTTTCCGCTGTATCGTGACGGAACCCCGATCGGCGGGGTCGGCGTGATCGCCGATGGCGTCTATTCCATCGACCGCAATGTGCAGGACCAGGATCGCGATATCGACGAGCAAATCGCCTACGCCGCGACGTTCGGATTCGAGGCGCCGATCACTCGCCGTGCAGACCGCCTCACGGTCGACGGCAAAACGCTTCGCTACAGCGATACATCGTTCGCTGACCTGTTGGCCAACCCAGCGCAGGCGCCCGGCTATTCCGCACGGCAGGATTCAGGTCGTCTGATCGCAGTAACAGGCTATGCCAACGCCGCGATTCGCACCGGCACCCGCTTCGGCGCAGCTGATTCGGGGATCATCCCAACGGGGGGCGCGTTCGCCGGTCTGGGCGCCTTTATCTTCGTCAATGACGCCCAGGATCCGCGCTTCCCCGTGCGCAATGCGAGTGATGCGGCGCGGGTCGGCGAGCAACAGCTGGTCGCTGCCGAGGTGGAGCAGATTCTGGTGTCGGTACTGAAGGTGGCGAATCGCACCCGCGCCCAGATTCGCCGACCGCTCGAGACCTTCGGTCGCGTGACCATCACCGTGGTCGACACCAACGGCACCATTCTGGGTGTCGTCAGAAATCAGGACGCCCCCGTATTCGGGTCCGACGTTTCGTTACAGAAAGCGCGCACCACGATGCTTATGTCTTCGCCAGAGGCAGACGAATACATCTCGTCGATCAGTGAGCCAGCACGCTACCTTGAGAACGATTTCGTAACGGTACGCGAAACGGTGATGCTTGATGATTACATGGATCGAAGTAAGGCACTGCTAGGCGCTACCGCGTTCGAGGACGGCATTGCCTACTCGATCCGATCGGTCAGCAATATCCATCGCCCCTTCTTTCCCGACGGTCTCTCCTCTGCCCTCAGCGGACCGCTCAACAAGGAACCGCAACTGAACGAGTGGAGCGTCTTCTCAACAGGGCTGCAACTTGATCTCTCCTTCAATCGGATTCTGGCGCACGTGCTCTACGCAGCGACTGGTAGCGGCAGCGATGTTCCTGAAGCCTGCAATGAGAGCGCAGACCCTGGACGTTTGGCGAACGGACTGCAGATCTTTGCATCCGGCGTGCCTGTGTACCGTAACGGACTGCTCGTTGGCGGACTGGGTGTTGCAGGGGATGCCCCAGAGCAGGATGAGATGATGGCTTTCCTTGGTTTGCATGACGCTGGCGTGCTGCTCGGAACGGGCATTGGCAACGCCCCACCGGAGCAGCGTGCAGATCAGCTGACCCCCGACGGGTATCGGTTGCGCTACGTGCAGTGCCCGCAGAACCCGTTTGTGAAATCAACCGAGGAGAACGTCTGTGAGGGACTGTAGCGCCGTCAATGCCAGACAGCCTGGTTGCGTCAGCGCGCGCAGGGGCTCCTGTTGAAGCGCTACGCAGGAGATCCGCGATGACCCGGAGCGCATGGTGCGCGCGCGGTTGGTACAGGCCCCGTCCGCGTCATCTCGGCGTGCTCATCGTTACCTGTCTGGGTCTGACGGAGCCAGCCGTGGCGGCCGACAGGCTCGTCTTCGGCAGCTTTCGGATGGAGGAAAAGGCTGCTGCGCGCGCAGCGGAACTTGAGGCGCTTCTCGCGCGCCCCATGCAGGTTGAGACCATCGAAGACTCGGGCGGCACCTGGTATCGCGTTCACTCGGGAAGTCTGAGCGAGTCCGAGCGCGCGCATCTGACCACGCAGTCAGAAATTCGGGGGATCGACTTCTGGCGCCAACCGCTCGCATCCGGTAGCGAATCACGCGAATCCGGGCGCTCGAACGTGCCCACGGTGGCAGCACCGACAATCGCTGCACCCGTGCGCCCGCTCATCACCCCCAGACCGTCGCCCGTTCTTCCTTCCGTGCCAACTGCTCGGTCAGTGCCGACCGCTCGATCAGT
>DMUF01000159.1:8136-15809 GCA_003476445.1 Gammaproteobacteria bacterium
CCGCTCGATCAGTGCCGACCGCTACTGCTGTGCCGACCGCAACGCTCCCAGGAAGCGTCCGGGTGCAACCCGCTCAGAGCGCCATGCCGCTCTCGATCGAGATCTTTGATCAGTCCGAAGCCGGCACATTGGTAATTCTGGATCTGCCGCCGCCCGCCGCGCTCGATTTCAGCATCAGTCCAACCTGGCTCACGGTGCGTGGCCCGCTCAAGACCAGGCTTGCGGTGATGGGTCGGTTGCCGAGCTCAAGTGAACTCGCCGATACCGCGCTATCGGGCATCAGTTTCGGCGGCGGGGAAGAGCAAGCCTTGCGCATTGACTACCGGTCGAACTATTCCGTTTCGGTAACGTCCTCAGAGGGAAACCCCAGGGGCTCTAATCGCCTGGTGCTTCGATTTGTACCCAAGGCGCCGGAAGCCGTCGCAACCGCTCGTGTTCCGACGGTCGCCGCACCGGCAATGGACCGATCTGCGGCGGGAGCGCTCACGACGGAGGTCGTGGTTGCAAAGACTACTGCTCCCTCCGAGGGTCACGCGATACCCCGACCCCGCACGGAGGATTTCGCCACTTCTCTCCCCGTGCCCGACCGTTGGCGCATCCTCAGCTCGCTCGGACCGCCGCAAAAATGGTACGACCCTTACAACCAGAATCCGCTCAAGGCTGATTTTCCCATCCACGACGAGTGGTTCTTCAACCTTACGGCGACGTCGGACACGATCATCGAGACGCGCGAGGTGCCAACGCCCGTGGGACTGCAGTCAACGCGGGCGGCCGGATCGAATGACGTGTTTGGCGGTTATGAGCAGGCCGCCCTGGTGCAGAACGTGGCTCTCGAGTTTGTGTATTACGAGGGCGATACCGTCTTCCGTCCGGTGGATTGGGAATTCCGGTTTACGCCCGTCTTCAACATGAACTACACCGAGGTCGACGAAATTCTTGCTGTCGACGCTGACCCCGGTACCGGGCAGGAACGCCAGCGCACCGATGTCGGCGTACAGAGCCTGTTTGTCGACAAACACCTCTGGAACGTGTCCGATAATTACGACTTCGACAGTATCCGGTTGGGCATTCAGCCGTTCTCAAGCGATTTCCGGGGTTTCCTGTTTCAGGATTCGCCGTTTGGCGTGCGCCTGTTCGGCAATCGCATGAACAACCACATTCAGTACAACGTCGCCTGGTTCCGCCGTCTTGACAAGGATGTCAACAGCGGACTGAACGATACGGAGGCGGGACTGCGGGATGACGATCTCTACATCGCCAATCTCTACTGGCAGGACCTGCCAAGTCGCGGGTTTTTCTCCGAGCTGCTGTTCGCCTATAACCGGAACCGAGAAACAGACAACGTCTACGACGATAACAACTTTATCGCGCGGCCTGCTTCGATCGGACTCGAACGCCCCAGAACCTATGATGTGTACTATCTTGGTCTCGGCGGGGATGGTCATTTCCAACGTTTGAATCTCACATCCCAGCTCTACTGGGCATTCGGAGAAGAGCGAGACGGCATCTTTACCGGCAGCGAATCCGATATCGATGGACTGTTCTTTGCAATGGAACCCTCGGTTGACTTTGACTGGGTGCGCCTGCGCGGCTCACTGCTCTATGCAAGCGGCGACAGTGACCCCTACGACGATCGCAGTCAGGCGTTCGATGCAATCTTCGAGAACCCGATCTTCGCGGGCGCGGACACCAGCTACTGGATTCGGCAGGCAGTGCCGCTGATCGGCGGCGGCCGGGTAACTCTTTCCGGACGCAACGGACTGCTGAACTCCATGCGCTCGTCCAAGGAGCAAGGCCAGTCTAACTTCACCAATCCCGGTCTGATCCTTGCGGGTCTGGGCGCCGATGCCGATCTGTTGCCGCAGCTACGCCTGTCGCTCAACGCGAACAGCCTGCGATTCGCCGACACCGCTGTGCTTCAGGCCGCGCGCGCTACGACCGACATCGAGGAAGATATCGGACTGGACCTGTCCGCATCGCTGATCTGGCGACCCTTCATGACACAGAACGTCGTATTTCGGGTGTCCTATGCATCGCTGCTGCCAGGGCAAGGATTCGAGGATCTCTACGGGGACGGAGTCGCTCACTCCTTTCTCACCAACATGGTGCTGACATGGTGAACGCCCAAGTGATCATGCGCTCATCATTGCGCCGCGCGTCCTTGTTTCGTCGCTTTTACCTGGCCTCGGTCGGCTGCCTTGTCGCTGGATTGACGTTCGCTTCCGGCGGACACGATCCGGACCGTGTGCCCGTTCGCTCGTCAGCCCCCGCTGCGCCCGCGTGGCAATCCGAAGCAGAAGCCCGCGCAAAGTCAGCCGGCTGCGTATCCTGTCATCGCGAAACCGACGCAAGCACCATGCATGTGAGCCCTGCGGTACAGCTGGGATGCATTGATTGCCACGGCGGAAACGCGTCCGCGCAGCTTCCCTCGGACTCGATTACGCCGGGTTCCGATGCCTACCTGGCCATCAAACGTGAGGCGCACCCAGAGCCTTACTTCCCCGACGACTGGAACTATCCCTCGAGTGCGAATCCCAAGCAGAGTTACGCGCTTCTCAACCGAGAAAATCCCGAGTACATCCGCTTCGTAAATCCAGGCGATTACCGGGTGGCTCGGGAAGCTTGCGGCGCGTGCCACCTGCCGATTATTGAAGCCGCCATCCGCAGCCTGATGTCGACCTCTGCGATGTTTTGGGCGGCAGCCGCCTATAACAACGGCATTCTTCCCTACAAGCGCCCGCTGTTTGGCGAATCGTATACCGAGAATGGCGAGCCGGCAGAGCTGTTGGCTCCCATCCGACTGCCACCGGAAGTGAGAGATGCCCACAGTATCGTGGACTCGCTCCTGCCTCTGCCGCCGTGGGAGATCGTGCCCCCTGGCGACATTTTCCGAGTGTTTGAACGCGGCGGTCGAAACATCTCGAATCTCTTTCCCGAGACGGGGATACCAAGCTCCTTTGGCCTGCAGCAGCGGCTGGAAGAACCGGGCAGACCGGACATCCGACAATCAAGCCGCGGCCCCGGCACGGGCGCCCGCATCTCGATTCCACTGCTCAACATGGCGAAGACACGGCTCAACGATCCACACATGTGGTTTCTCGGCACCAATGACCAGCCCGGCGACTACCGCTCATCCGGCTGTTCCGCCTGCCACGTGGTCTACGCCAATGATCGCGACCCACGTCACTCCGCGGGCTATGCGAGCGCGGGGCACCGCGGTCTGTCGAAAACGAGTGATCCCACCATCTCCCAACGGGAGAGTGGCCACCCAATCGCGCACGTTTTCTCCCGAGCTATTCCAAGCAGCCAGTGCATGTCCTGCCACATGCATCAGCCAAACATGTTCGTGAACTCCTATCTCGGCTACACGATGTGGGACTACGAATCCGACGCGCCATTCATGTGGCCAGAGGAGCAGGTCTACCCAACCGAGCGCGAAAAGAGGGAAGTCCACAAACGCAATCCAGAAGGCGCAGCACCGCGAGGTAAATGGGCCGATGTCGACTTTCTCGAGCGGGTTTCCGAGCTCAATCCGCAGCTGAAGGATACCCAGTTCGCGGATTATCACGGGCACGGCTGGAACTTTCGCGCCATCTACAAGCGTGACCGCAAGGGCAACCTGCTCGACGCAGATGGGGCCATCGTCACGGCCGATGATCCTGACAAGTTCAAGAAAGCCGTTCACATGTCTTCGGTGCATCTGGATGTCGGCATGCACTGTGTGGACTGCCATTTCGCCCAGGATGCCCATGGCAACGGCCACATTTATGGCGAGGTCGCGGCTGCCGTGGAGATCGGCTGCAAGGACTGCCACGGCACCGCGCAGTCGTATCCCTCGCTACGCACCTCGGGACCAGCCGCACTGGAAGGCGGCATGAATCTCACCGCGCTGCGTAACCCGGATGGCAGGCCACGCTTCGAATGGGTTGGCGAGAAACTGATCCAGCGTTCGGTCGTCACGCCTGGTCTCGAATGGCAGATGTCGCTGGTGAAGGACTCCGTCAACCCAGGCCACACGGGTTACAACGAAAAGGCTGCGCGCGCAAAGCTGATGTCTCGCGACCCCGAGGGCCAGCAATGGGGCTCGAATGTTGCCGGGCGCGATCTCGCACACTCAGATGCAGAGATGGAGTGTTATACCTGCCACACGTCCTGGACCACCAGCTGCGGGGGCTGCCACCTTCCGATTCAAGCGAATCAGAAGTCTCCACGACTGCATTATGAGGGCGGCGAGAGCCGGAACTACGCAACCTACAACCCGCAAGTATCCCGTGACGACATGTTCCTGCTCGGACGTCGCGAGACGGCTAAAGGCGGCAAGATTGCGCCGGTCAGATCGTCCTCTGCGCTGGTGCTTACTTCGACCAATGCCAATCGCGAAACGATCTACATTCAACAGCCCCCGATTGCAGCGAGCGGCTACAGCAGCCAGGCGTTCAATCCCCATTTCCCGCATACCGTGCGCAAGACCGAAACCAAGACATGCGAAGACTGCCATCTCTCCCGCGCGAACGATAACAACGCGATCATGGCGCAGCTCCTGATTCAAGGGACCGGCTTCATCAATTTCATCGGCATGCATGCCTACGTCGGGGAAGAGGACAACGTTTCCGCCGTGACCGTAACCGAGTTTGACGAGCCGCAAGCCGTCATTGGCAGCTATCTGCATCGCTACGCCTACCCCGACAACTTCAAACGTCACCGCACAGAGAGTCGCGAACTCGTCGAAGCCTGGCGGCATGAGAGCGGCGAGATAAATTGCCTCCAGCTGCGGGGTGAGTATCTCTACGTGTCCGAAGGCAGCAAAGGCAGCCGCGTTTATGACGTCGCAAGCATCGCCAACAAGGGTGTTTCGCAGCGCTTGATAACGGCTCCGTTCAGCCCGCTGGGCCAGGAGATCCGCATTCCAAGCGAGTCCGCCACCTGCATCGTTCTGCCTACCAATCAGCCGATTCAACCCTCGCGCAATGAGGGGCCACTGATGCGAGAGACGAATCAGGAGCAGCCGTTTCATCCGCTCTACCGCTACGCTTACATCACTGATGCGCGCGAAGGTCTGATTCTGGTCGATATCGACACGCTGATGGACGGGGATCCGCGCAACAACAATCTGGAGCGCGCCCTGACGTGGAACGACGGTGGCGTGCTGACCGGCGCGAAACACATGGTGCTTGGCGGGCGCTATGCCTACGTAGCCGCTGATCGCGGCGTGGTCGTGCTGGACATCGATCAGCCACTGCAACCAAAAGTCATCGCGGTTGTGCCCCTGCAGGGCGCACATTCGGTCGCGCTACAGTTCCGCTATCTGTTCGTGACCGACCGCGAAGGGTTCACCGTGATCGATGTCACTCGACCAGAAGCGCCCGTCATGACGGCTTCCAATCGGGTGCCGCTACAATCAGCCCGCCGAATTCATCTGGCACGCACCTACGCGTACGTCGCTGCGGGCCGGCAAGGCCTCGCAATCATCGATATCGAGAACCCTGCGGCACTCAAGCCATTCGCCATGGTCACGGAAGGCTTGACCGACGTGAGTGATGTGACGGTAGCCAGCACCAATGCATCTCTCTTCGCCTATGTTGCCGATGGCGCCGGCGGACTGAAGGTCTTCCAGCTGACCGCGCCCGACACCCAGCCGAATTTCTACGGGTTCAGTCCCGAACCCCGGCCGCAGCTTATCGCATGGCACACCACGCGCTCTCCGGCCCGCGCCTTGAGTCGCGGACTCGAGCGGGATCGCGGTGTCGATGAAACCGGCGGCCAGGTCGCGGTGTTTGGTCGCATCGGCTCACGACCTCTGAACGAAGCGGAAATGAAGCGTCTTTATCTCACGCGCGACGGGAAGCCATGGTACGTCGAAAACTGAGCGGGATCCGGTTGGCGGTCTGCATCATCGTCATCCTGATGACGCCGCTCGCTCACACTGACGAGCCCATGCACATGGGTGTTGCAAGCTGCGCCAGCAGCGTTTGCCACGGTCGCACGACAATCAGCGCGCACAACCGGGTATGGATGACCGAGTTTCGCGTGTGGCAGGACAGTGATCCCCACGCAGGGGCGTATGACACGTTGTTGTCCGAGCAATCACGCCGCATCGCCGCACGCTTGCGTATCGGCAACCCGGCCGAGGCAAAGGTCTGTCTCGATTGTCATGCTGACAACGTCCCGACGGAACGACGCGGAGGGCGATTCGACCTCACGGACGGTGTTGGCTGCGAAGCCTGCCATGGCGGAGCTGAAGACTGGCTATCTTCCCACGCCGACCGCAAGGCGACCCATGACGACAATCTGCATCGAGGGATGTACCCGACATCGGATCCGGTCGCTCGCGGGCAACTCTGTCTCGGATGTCATCAGGGAACGCCAGGCCAGTTTGCATCGCACGACATCATGGCGGCCGGTCATCCTCAACTGCTCTTCGAACTGGCGAGTTACTCGCCTCTGCAGCCGATGCATTACGCGATCGATGATGATTATGTGGAGCGCAAAGGGCCTCAGGACCCGATTGATCTGTGGCTGCACGGTATCTCGGCATCCGCATCGATGACGCTGACCATGATCAGCCGTCAGACGTGGAACGGCGACGCCGTTTTTCCCGAAGTGGCGCTCTACCAGTGCGACAGTTGTCATCGAGAAACCAGCAAAGCGCGGGGCACGGCGAAGGGATTCGCAGCAACGCTGCCCTCCGGCTCGATTCCGCTGAACGACACGGCGCTGCGACTTTTAGTGACCGTCGCGCGAGCGATGGATATAGAGGGGGCAAGCACGGCTTCGGCTCGCGTTGACGCTCTTGCGTATGCAGCCGTTACACAACGCTCTCGGCTTCCAGCGACAGCTGCGGCGCTCGCGCCGTGGCTTGATACGGTCAGCAGCGCAATGCTCTCAAAGATGAGATCGCGGGCGCAGCTCGCAAGCATCCGACGTGGCTTGCTCGAGTTCGCCGCTCGGGGCGATGCTCTGTACTTTCCGCTCGCAGCCCAGGTCTATCTGGGCGTAGTCAATGTGAACACGGCGCTTGGCGAATTACCGGCAACGGACACCCGCATGCAGCAGTGGTTTGCTACGGTTGCTACTGAAGCAAGCTTCGATCCCGCAGGATTTGAGCTGCAGGGAAAACGTCTGTTCGACGAGTTTCGCTGATACGGGTAACGCTAGCGTCGAGACAGGGTCTGGGCCAACCAACGCACTGGCTCAAATCCCGGCGTGTTGCCCGCGCTTGTTGCTTGATCGCGTTGCCGCAGCGTGAGGTACAGCATCTCCCCGCGCTCGAAACGAAGGTGCTGAACTCGATCAGCATAGGCCTGGAGGAGTTGCAGCACCAACGCCGAGGACCGCATCGGATCATCCGAGTCATCTTCGACGACAGCCCGATAGCGTTCCTTGCGCTTCATACTCAGTTTCAAGTGAATCGCGTCGCGTTCCGAACGCACCTCCACGAGAAGCCGGGTGGGAGGTCTCGTTCGCGGTGACTGATCAATTAACCACGTAAGTGCTTCCTCGATCGCAAGTTCCAACCGATTACAGTCCTCAACGCTCCAGCCCCGCTTCTCGGCTCGCCGAACAGCCACTTCCTGAATGGGGTCCAGCGAGCTCAGATCGAGTGTCGCCTCGAATCGATTTCGGTTGAACCGCACGAGCAACATCAATCCAAGAAGGACCATGATGCCGATAGG
>DMUF01000157.1:0-191 GCA_003476445.1 Gammaproteobacteria bacterium
ATGCAGCGCATCATCAAGGCAGCACTGGCGGCGGGCGGCGTCGGGCTGTCGACGTCGCGCACGCTCGTGCACCGCAGCAGCCGCGGCGACTACATCCCCACGTATCGTGCTGCAACGGAAGAGCTGAAGCAGATTGGGCAGGCGCTGTCCGGCGCTGCCGGCCACGTCTTCCAACTCATCTCCGACTGGGA
>DMUF01000157.1:569-2651 GCA_003476445.1 Gammaproteobacteria bacterium
ACCGCGCCGAACGGCGCACCGCTCTGGCAGCACCATTTGCGCAATATCGAGTCAGCGCAGGCGGAGGGGCTCGATATTCGCGGTCAGGTGCTTTCTCGACCGGTCGGCATGCTGATGGGGCACCCTGCTTCCATGAGCGCCTTTTCACGGCGACCCACGTTCCTGAAGCTGCAGTCGCTGCCTCATGCAGAACGCATGGCCGCGCTGCGTGATCCAGAGATTCGCGCGCAGATTCTTTCCGAGCAGAACCTGAACCCGCACATGTTCGTGCGCATCTTCGAGAAGCGTTACGACGCGCTGTACCCGCTCGAGGAGCCGATCAACTATCTGCCGGCACCGGAACACTCCGTGGCTGCGCTCGCCCAGGCGGCGGGGCGCGATCCGCAGGAATGGCTGTACGACTACTTCCTCGGTAACGAGGGTTCGAACCTGGTCTACATTCCGGCCACCAACTTCACGGCGAACATTCCCACCCTGCTG
This sequence comes from Gammaproteobacteria bacterium, assembly GCA_003476445.1. Taxonomy (GTDB): domain Bacteria; phylum Pseudomonadota; class Gammaproteobacteria; order Pseudomonadales; family Azotimanducaceae; genus UBA7803. The sequence goes on from DMUF01000157.1 coordinate 1,050, forward strand.
CGACACCAGCACACGGTAGCGGCACTCGGTGACGGCGGTGCGCACGTCGGCTCGATTTGCGACACCAGTGCCAACGTCTATGTGCTCACCAAGTGGGTGAAGGAAAAGCGCGAACTGGATCTCTCCACGGCGATTCACATGCTCACGCGCCAGCCGGCAGAGCTCTACTCGCTGCTCGATCGCGGCATCGTGGCACCCGGTATGGCGGCAGACCTGAACGTGATCGATTTCGACCGCCTCGCACTGCGCACGCCGCACATCGTTGCGGATCTGCCAGCCGGCGGCCGGCGCTTCCTGCAGCACGCGAATGGCATTGAAGCGACTATCAAGTCCGGCACCGTGATCTGCCGCGAGAACGTGCTCACCGGGGCCCTCCCGGGCAAGCTCCTGCGTGGCCGACGCGACGATCCGCGCGCAGCCGCAGCGAAATGACAGAGGCTGACTGAACGACCCCGACGCCGCAGATAAAGCGAGGGCGCACTTCATGAACCGGCTCGAACGGCTGCTTCACCGGCTGAACCTCTCGCCGGTGGCGGACGACGTCTTCGCCGGCAGTGCGGGCGCGGGCGGTATCGGCAGCGCCGGCCGGCTCTTTGGCGGACTGGTGGTTGCCCAGGCATTCATGGCCGCGGCGCGCACGGTGGACGGACTTCCGGCGCACTCGCTGCACGGCTATTTCCTGCGCCCGGGCCGCGCCAACCTGGATATCGAGTACCGCGTTACCCGCACCAAGGACGGTCGCAACTTCCGCGCGCGCGAAGTCAGCGGCTGGCAATCGGACCAGCGGATTTTTCAGCTGATCGCGAGCTTTCAGGAGGCGGAGTCCGGCGTTGAGCACGCCGACCCCATGCCCGCGACCGCGCCGCCGGAAACGTTGCCGAACCGGGATCAGCTGCGGGGTCGCAGCGACTGGGCCTCGCAACCGATCGACGTGCGCATGGCGACCGCGATCACGGCGACCGAGCCCTTGCCGCCGGATCAGCGGGTGTGGCTGCGCGCCAACGGCCCCCTGCCCAACGACCCGCTCGTGCACGCGGCGCTTCTTGTCTACGCAAGCGACCGCAGCCTTCTGGACACCGCGTTTCGTCCTCACGCCGATCGCGGGCGGTTGGAGAGCGCAAGCCTCGACCACGCGGTCTGGTTTCACCGTCCGCCGCGCTTCGATGATTGGCTTCTCTACGCAACGAGCAGCCCCGCGGCGGCGGGCGGCAGAGGCCTTGCCTATGGCGCGGTGTACGACCGTGCCGGCACACGCATCGCAAGCGTCGCTCAGGAAGGCGTGATTCGCGTGCGCTGAGCGGGAGCGCCGCGCGTTACACTCGCTCCGACGCCGCGCGGGTTGATCACCGCGTTTACGGCAACGTATTCAGACCAGGGTTTCAAGCAGAGGGGGAGAGCCATGGGAAATCTCGACGGCAAGGTGGCATTGGTGACGGGCGCGGCCCGGTATCGGGGGCTCGGGCGCGCTATCGCGCTGCGACTGGCGGCTGATGGCGCGGACGTGATCGTGACGGGTCGCCCAGCGGCGCAGTCATCGGTCACCGAGTCAGAGCGGGCCATGGGCTGGCGCGGCGTGCATTCTCTCGCTGCCGAGATCGAAGC
>DMUF01000157.1:2989-5197 GCA_003476445.1 Gammaproteobacteria bacterium
GTAGAAGCCGCGGTCGCAGCGGCGCTCGCAAAGATGCAGCACATCGACATTCTGGTGAACAACGCCGGCGTGCCATCCGGCGCGGGCGCAGCACCGCTGCTCGACATGGATGACGCGATGTGGAACGACACCGTCGCCGTCAACCTGACGGGCGTCTATCTGGTCACCAAATGGGTGGGGCGCGCGATGCGCGACCGCGACCAGGGTGGCTCCATCATCAACATATCTTCCACCGCCGGTCGGCGCGGGCTGCCGGACTACGGCGCCTACTGCGCCACCAAGTTCGGCGTGGTTGGTATGACGCAGCAGCTGGCGACGGAACTCGCGCGTCATAACATTCGCGTGAACTGCGTTGCGCCCGGATCTCATCCCACCGACATGATGGACGGAACTATCGGACGCACCGCCAACCGCGTCGGCGCGAATACCGACCAGATCACCGCGGCCATTCGCTCGGCCGCGCTGCTGCGGCGTCAGGGTCGACCGGAAGAGCTGGCTGCGAGCGTCGCCTTTCTGGCGAGCGAGGAAAGCGCGTTCATCACCGGACAGACGCTGAACGTGGACGGCGGTGCGCACATGAGCTGAGCGCCCGGGGGCGGGGAGCCGCGGTGAAGAGGATCACCGCGGCGCGGAGATCACTTCGCGAGCCGGTGCAGCGCGCAGATCTTGTTCCCCGCAGGGTCACGCAGGTAAGCCAGGTAAAGACCTGATCCAGGGCGCTCGCCGGGCGGGTCTTCGCAGGTCACACCGCCGTTTGCGACACCTGCCGCATGCCACGCGTCGGCTTCCGCCGGCGACGCGGCCGCGAAACCGACGGTGCCGCCGTTAGCGCCCGATGCCGGTGAACCGTTGATCGGCAGCGAGAGGGCAAAGGTACCCGCCGGCGTGAAGTAGAAACAGCGACCGCGACCGTCGAGCCGACCCGGACCATGACCCAACGCACCCAGAACGGCGTCATAGAACTTCTTCGAAGCATCCAGATCGTTGGCGCCCACCATAATATGACTGAACATGCCGTCTCTCTCCTCATGTGGCCATGTTGACCGGAATCCGCAGATTAACGGGAATCGAGTCGGGCACCAAATCGCCCGCTTCGGTGCGTCTACGCCTCTTCGCTGCACGCTTCGAGCGCGCTGCGCGCGCGCCGGGTGATCTCCGACCACTGTCCTGTTGCGACCAGCGCGGGTGGTGCAAGCGCGGTTACCGCCACGGCGCAGACGGCAGGAAGCGCCAGATAGTCCTGCCAGCTTTCGGCATCTATGCCACCCATCGGCACGAACCGGGCTTCCGGAAAAACCGGCGACAGGGTTCGAAGCCCGCGGGCACCGCCGCTCAGCGCCGGGAAAAAACGCAGCGTGCGGTAGCCTGCCTCCAGCGCCGCGGCAATCTCGCTTGGGGTCTGCACCCCTGGCAGCCAGGGCAGCGCCGTCAGGGCTGCCCGCTCGTACAGCGCCGGCGTTGCGACCGGCGACGTGATGCAACTCGCGGCGGCAGCGACCGCCGCGTCCCACTGCGCCGCCGTTACCACGCCGCTCGCAGCAACGCAGAGATCCGGAAAACGATCCCGGATCACCTGCAGATGGTCTGCGTCCTCCTGATCGCGCAGCGCAAGCTCGACACAGACGATGCCTGCTGCCACGAGCGCATCCATGAGCGGCGCCACGATATCCGCATCGCCAATGGTGAGTACCGGTACCAGGCGCTGGGCACGCGCGCAGGCCTCAAATGGCGTTCCCCTTACATCGGGCATGACTCTCTCTTGATCACCGTTTCCGCGGCGCGGACGACTCTACACCAACTCCCCGCTGCCGACGGCGCGCCCGCCCGGGAAGCGCGACCTCAATGGACGCGGCGCCGACAGGGAGCGAGGCAACATGGCGCTTCGTTCTTGTCCATTGCCACGTGATGCACGATCGTTTTCTGCTCCATACCGCTGAAGGCTGGCACGCGTTCCTGGACTGCCGCTTTGTGGTCACGACCCGCGATCCGGGCGCAGTCCCACGCGCGCTGCGCGCCGTGGAGGACGCCGTCGAACGCCACGGCTGGCATGCCGTTGGCTTCCTGAGCTATGAAGCAGCCTCGGGGTTCGATCCCGCCTTCGAAACACACACGCCCACGGACTTTCCGCTCTTGTGGTTCGCCCTCTGCGCCCGTCGCGAGCCGCGCAGCGCCGAGGCTGTTTTTCCGTGGCCCGATGCGCTGCCTGCC
>DMUF01000157.1:5539-6807 GCA_003476445.1 Gammaproteobacteria bacterium
GACATCCGCGCGCAGATTGCGCGGGGCGCCACCTACCAGGTCAATTACACCGCTCGGTATGACAGTGTTCTCGACACGGCTCCAATCCACCTCTTCCACCGACTCGCCCGGCATCAGCATCGGCATGCTGCCTTTCTTGATCTACCTGAGTGGAGTATCTGTTCGGGGTCACACGAACTCTTCTTCGCGCTGGAGGGAGACCAGGTCACGTGCCGACCGATGAAGGGTACCGGTCCGCGGGGCGCTGACGAGCAGAACGACGCAGACCTTGCCGCAGCGCTGCGATCATCGATCAAAGATCGAGCCGAGAACCTCATGATCGTCGACATGGTGCGCAATGACCTCGGGCGCGTGGCTCGGGCGGGCAGCGTGCAGGTGCCCGCACTCTTTGAGGTTGAACCCTATCCAACGCTGTACCAGATGACATCAACGGTCACCTGTCGCTCTGACGCTTCTCTTACCAAACTGTTTACCGCCTTGTTTCCCGCGGCGTCCATCACCGGCGCGCCCAAGGTCAGCGCGATGCAGCATATCCGCCGCCTGGAGACATCGCCGCGCGGGCTCTATACCGGCGCGATCGGCTGGATCGGGCCGGGTCGCAACGCGGCGTTCAACGTGGCAATTCGCACCGCCGTGGTTCACAAACCGAGCGGAGCAACCCGCTACGGCGTGGGCGGCGGCATCACCTGGGACTCCCGACCGGAAGCCGAGTACGCGGAAGCGCAGCTGAAGGCGCGCGTGCTGGCCGAGCCCGACGCCCGCACCTTCCATCTGTTCGAAACGCTGCGTTGGGACCCGGAGGACGGCTGGTTTCTGCTCGATCGGCATATCGATCGGCTGCTGCGTTCCGCCCGGTATTTCGGCTTCCCAACCGCAACCGATACGCTGTTCCGAGAGGCGTTCGCTACCTGCGCAAACGCGCTCGTCGCGCAGGCAGACGAGGCGCGTCGGGTGCGGATTCAGCTCGACGCGGACGGAAGACTGCACGGTCAGGCCGTACTGCTAACCCAAACGGTGAACCCCTTTCGCGCGCGGCTCGCGTCCCGCCCCGTGCTCGCGTCACATCCGTTTTTGCGCCACAAAACCTCCGTGCGCCAGATGTATGAAGATCCGCGCCCGCACGGTGTCGAGGAGATTCTTCACTACAACGAGAACGGCGAACTGACCGAGTTCGGCATTGGCAATCTGGTGCTCGACATCGACGGCGAACGGGTCACACCGCCGCTATGCGCGGGACTGCTGCCCGGCACCTTCCGCGCCGAGCTTCT
>DMUF01000157.1:7172-8002 GCA_003476445.1 Gammaproteobacteria bacterium
TGGTCGACGACGCCTGATCAGCCCGCCAGCACGACCACATCTCGTTAAAATAACCGCGGGCGCAGGGAACCAAAGCCGTGCCTTCAGCGTGTAGCACAGGCATGAAGTGGAATTTCCACCAACCGCAATCCGGAACATCCGCAGACTTCGATGGGCTGCTGCGGCCGCACCTTCCCCGGCTCTTTCGCCTCGCTTTTCGCTTCACCCAGTCCGAGTCCGATGCGGAAGATCTGGTGCAGGAATTACTGGTCAAAATGCTGCCGCGCCTTTCTCAGCTTACCCGCCTGGAACTGCCCGGCCCCTGGCTTGCGCGATCGCTGTATCATCTTTACGTCGACCACATCCGGGATGAACGTCGACGCGACAAGGGGCTTGGGCAGCGGCTCGACGACGAGCACACACTCGACAGCCTCGAAGATGAGACCGGCGCTGACCCGGAAACGGCGGCGCAGAGAGCGGAGCAGCACCGGAGGCTCTATCGTGCTCTGCGTCTGCTCTCGGCGGATCATCGAGCGGTAATCGGATGGCACGATATCGAGGGCTACACGCTCGACGAGCTTTCGACCGAACTCGGCATTCCCATCGGCACACTCAAATCACGCCTGCATCGCGCACGGGCGCATCTGCGCGAGCTCTTGCATACACGGGTCACGGAGCAGAGTCCCGAACGCCAAACCACATACCCGCAGTCTTTGAGGAGGCACCCGCATGAACACCCATGAATCGGATCGGCCCCCGGGGTCGCGATCGGATGATGAACTGCTCGCCCTTCTGCGCACACTGCCAGCGCCGGCGCTTTCACCTGCGGCTGCCGATCGGATTCTACAGAC
>DMUF01000157.1:8370-20119 GCA_003476445.1 Gammaproteobacteria bacterium
CTCGCCGCCACAATCGTGCTGACGCTCGCCGTCACGTTACCGGACACGACGCCCACGTCCATCGTGACCAAGGAGCCGGTACGCTTGCTGCTACAGTCCGAGCGGGCACTGAACGACGTAACGATCGAGATAGAATTACCCGAGGGCGTACGCGTTCGTGGCTACGGCGACCAGCGTCGCCTGTCGTGGCAATCGAGCCTGCTGGCCGGACCCAACGTGCTTGAGCTGCCAATCGTGGTCGAGGGTGCCGGTGGCGTGCTTGTCGCCCGCGTAACGCAAGGGGACGAAGCACGCGAACTCGCGGTACGGCTCGTTGCGGCGCAGTATGCAGAGGACTCCAAAACAAGCATGAATGAGCACTCGGATGTCTGAGCAACGCCAACAAGCAATGGCACACACGCTCACACGTCGCTCATCCAGATCGCTGCTCATTGTGGCGTTCGCCGTCGGGGCTTTGAACCTGCTCATAAGCCACCAGGCGCAGGCAGAGTCGAGCCTGGAAGGCCTGGAGATGGACGTGATGAACCCGCTCGAGACTGGAACCGACGCAGCCAACCGAATATCGCTGCCGCTGCCCCAGAGCAACGTGCTGCCGGACGAGCACTCCGGTCTCATTGATCTCGCTAATCCCGAGCGAAACACAGACCACGCGCTCGATTCGCTGCGAGCGACCGAAGCCGAAGCATCGCAATCAATCGAGACATCAGGGCCTGCTGGAAATGAATGACCTGTCTTCGATGGCTGTACGACGCCTCGTGTCAGGGCTGCGTCTGCACAGTGCAATTGCTGCGCTCGTGATCAGCCTTGTTTTTTCGCCAGCCGTGGCGGCCAATGCGCTGGAAGACGGCATCCGGGCTTATCGTGCGGGAAATCTGGAGTCGGCTCTTCAGCTCTTCTCTGCCGCGCTTGCCGAGAATCCAGCCGATAGCATCGCGCGCTTCAACCGGGCGCTGACGCTTTACCGGTTAGGACGCTATGACGAAGCGCGGGCGGCCTTTCTCGCGCTGCGCGAGCTCGCGCTTCGCGAAGCGCCTGACATGGACATGATCGCCGAATACCATCTCGGTCTCGTGGATGCCCGGCAAGGTCGACGCGCGTCCGCAGCCAGCCATTTCGAGCGCGTCATGCGGGGCGATAACGCGCGCCTCGCAACGCTTGCCAGGGCGGCGCGTGGGCGTCTGGCGTCGGAGCAGACACCTTCGCCGCGCGCCTTCGCCATGCTCGGCATCGGCTTCGATGACAATCGCAACCGAGTCAACGAAAACGAGGAGATCCCAGGTCGCGATCCTGAGGCGGCATTCACGGATACCGCCGGGCAGTTGCTGCTGCCGCTCGACGCGCTCAGGCCGCGCTACGACGTGCTGCTCGCAGGGCAGCATCGTGACTACATGACGGATGACGCATTGGATCAGACTGTTATCGGTGTCGCCCTGCGCCGCGCTCTGGCAGCCGGACACTGGCGTATCGTTCTCGCCGCCGAGACCGAGCACACGCTGCTGCGGGACAACAGTCTCGTAAACGCGCTGGGGGTTGGCATTGAAGCGTCGCGTGAACAAGCCTTCGGTCGACTGCGGCTTCGCTATGAGCCCGCTCACGTGAGCGCCGAAGGAGACTTCGATTATCTGGACGGCGCCCGGCATCAGGCGACCATCGTGCAAGAGCTGCGATTGGGTCCGAATGCCCTTCGACTCGGCTGGGCGTTGGAACAGAGCTCGCAGGCATCGGAATTCGAAGAAGACATCATCTACGGCCAGGCGCCAAGGCGGCATGGACCTTTCGTGCAGTGGGATTATCCGTTGACCCCAAGACTACAGCTCGGGCTGCGCGCCGCCTGGCGCGACAGTCGGTACGAAACGGATGATCCAGGCACCGAAAAGCGCCACGACGAACTGCTGCAACTGGGCGCGATCCTGCGGTTGCAGCTGAACGAGAGCTGGAACTTGCTGCTCGATTTCCGTCGGTTTGAGAACCACTCGAGCGTGGATACCTACCGCTATGATCGAAACACGCTCTTTGCCGGTTTCGAGTGGCGGCCGCGTCGGTGAAACGGCGCTTTATCGCGCGATCAGATCACGGACGGAACCCTTTTTCATCGAGACGCGTGTCTGTATTCAGCGAACCACGCTACGCGTCACGTCAAACACCGTTGAGCCAAGAGGAGAACTGAACATGCACAAAATCACGCTCGCCCTGCTCGCCGCAGCCGCCTGTATGGCGACAAGCGTCGTCAGAGCCGATGCAAGCGCGCCAGTCGACGGCGACACTGCGCCGCTGGAAGTGATCGATCCCGCAACGGAAACGGATCCCGGCGCAGGCGTCGACCCCGGCAACACAGAAGACCCGGGCGTAGCTCCAGAGGTGATCATCGACGACCCGCAGACGCCCGTTGATTCGAAAGAGCCTGATGGCGGCGGTGCAGGCCCCACCTTCGGCGGCTCAACGGACGGCAGCGGCAGTCCGGAAGAGGAACAGGTCTACACGACCATGGGCGGTCGACCGGACGACTGCATGGAATGCAGGAATCTGACGACAACGACCGTGGACGACGCGCCGATGATCGAAGCACCGACCCCGGAAGTGCTCGAAGGCATCGAGGACGGCTCGTCCACGGGTGTCGACATCATGGAGCCTACTCAGCGCCGCAGCGCGACGCAGCGCTGACCTTCGGCGACCTGATCTGCGCCCGGCTGCTTCGGGCACAGATCAGGCGCGACCTCGCTCAGACGTGACCTGCGATCGCCGCGGGTTCATAGGGCGCTTCGAGCGCCCGAACATCTTCTACCGATAGTCGAACATCAAGCGCTGCCAACGCGTCCTCGAGATGCCCGGGCTTCGATGCACCAATGATCGGCGACACGACGCCCGGCTTGCCAAGAAGCCAGGCCAGCGCGGTCTGGGCAGGCTTGAGACCGAGGCGCCCCGCGATCTCTGCATTCACCGCAATGACCCGATCATCTGCCGGGCGGCGGTAGAGCTGCTTGGCGAAATCGTCGGTTTCAGCGCGCAGCGTGGCATGTCGCGCTTCCGGTGGTCGCGCGAGTAGACCGCGTGCGAGGGGACTCCACGGAATCAGTCCGACCCCCTGGTCGACGCAGAGCGGGTTCATCTCGCGCTCCTCCTCGCGATACACGAGGTTGTAGTGATTCTGCATGCTGACGAAACGCACGCCGCCGAGCGCGTCGGCCGTGTAGAGATACTTCGACATCTGCCACGCGAACATGCTCGAAGCACCGAGATAACGCACTTTGCCCACCTTCACGAGGTGCGAGAGCGCCTCGATCGTTTCCTCGATTGGCGTGCGCGAATCGAAGCGGTGGATCTGATACAGATCGATGTAATCCATGCCCAGCCGCTGCAGCGAAGCATCACACGCCGCGATGACGTGCTTGCGCGAGAGCCCCCAGCGATTGCGCTTCCGGTCATGGGTGCCGTTGAAGCACTTGGTAGCAATCACGACATCTTCGCGATCGACACCGTGAGCGCGCAGCGCACGACCCAGAATCTCCTCGGAAACGCCGTTGGAATAGACATCCGCGGTGTCGAAGAAATTGATGCCGGCTTCGAGCGCGGAACGAATGAAGGGCAGCGACTCGTCGTATTCGAGCACCCAGTCACGCCAGCTGCGAGAGCCGTAGGTCATCATGCCGAGACACAGGCGCGAAACGCTCAAGCCCGTGTGTCCAAGATTCATGTACTGCATGGATACCCCTCCTTTGTTGCCCGATCTTCCTGTGGCGATAGACGACAATCAAGCGCCAGCACGCGGACTCGAACCAGCACACGCCCGAACTCCCTGAGGTGCCGCCCTTGCCGCGGACATTCCCAAGCCCGGACAATGTCTGCACACACACACAAGAGCGGGTAGAGGCACATGCACATCATCGAGGCGAAGGGCACACCCAACGGTCGGCGCGTACGCGTCTTCCTCGCGGAAAAGGGTATCGAAGTACCGGCGGTCAACATCGACCTGCGCGCGGGCGAGAATCTGGGGGCGGAATACCGCGCCAAGAATCCGTTCGGCCGGGTGCCCACGCTCGAACTCGATGATGGCACCTGCATTGCCGAGAGTGTGGCTATTTGCCGCTACTTTGATCTGCTCAAGCCCGAACCCAGTCTGTTCGGCAGCGATGCCCGCACGGCGGCGGTGATCGAGATGTGGAACCGGCGCGCCGAGCTCAACGTGCTCATGCCCGGTGCGCAGGCGTTCCGCAACCTCACTGGTTTCTTTAAGGATCGCGAGCGCATTTCTGCTGAATGGGGCGAGATCAGCGAGGCCGCGACGGCGGAGGCCATCGGGCTGTTCGACGCACACCTCGCCAACCACGCTTTTCTGGCGGGTGACACGTTCTCCATCGCAGACATCACCTTCGGGGTCTCACTCGACTTCTTCCAGGCACTCAAACTCAAGCTGCCGTTCGAGCTCCCACATCTCTCCCGCTATCGCGCAGACCTCGCCTCCCGCCCGAGCTGGGCTGCCCGCTGAACCGAGAGTAGCAACCATGAAGACATCCACTGCATTTCGGTCGCGCCGCCTGATTGCCATCCTGGCGCTGACTCTGGTCGGCGGCTGTTCGGGCGACTGGATTCCGTTTTCGGGCGGCGCGCTCGAGGGCAAGATCGTGTCCGCCAGCGAGGGCATACCGATCGCTGGCAGCGAGGACGTGGTGCGGCTCGAAACACAGCCGGCTGACCCGTACTCGGTCAATCTTTGGGTGATCGCGCTGGATGATGATCTGTACGTGCACGCGGGTGACAATCACACCACCTGGATACAGCATCTTGAAATCGACGCTTCAGCTCGGGTTGGCTACGAGGATTCCATCATCGAACTCGTCGCGGAGCGGGTGACAGACCAGCCGACGTTTGATCGATTCCGTGTGGCCTACGATGACAAGTACGGCGTCTCGACGCGTCACGAGGATATCAACGACGTCTACCTCTACCGGCTTTCAGCCCGACTCTGAGCGCTGATCTGCTGCTGCGAGGGCTCGACCTCTGGGCTCGGGCCGCTCTTCTTTTCTGGTGTTTCTGGAAGGCAGCCAAGACCATCGGCAACGACCTGAAGGAGTAACCGCGCTCAGCGCAGGAGGCGGAAAGCCTCGCAGATGTCATCCGCCAGCAGTTCGGGGACTTCGAGGGCCGCGAAGTGGCCGCCGCGCGGCAGATGGCTCCAGTGCACCAGGTTGAACTGGCGCTCCACCCACGCCCTGGGCGGTGCTGCGAGTTCGCCCGGAAAGTTCGCAACGGCGGTGGGTACCGCGACCCGCTCCGGCCAGGGTCGCCCCTCGTAATGGCGGCTTTCGTAGTACATGCGTACCGATGACGTAATGGTCTGGGTAAACCAGTAGACGCTCACGTTGGTGAGCAGATCATCGCGCGAGATCGCGTCTTCGAGACGCCCATCGTGCTGCGCCCACCGATGGAACTTCTCGATGATCCAGCCGGCGAGCCCGACCGGAGAGTCGTTCAGGGCATAGCCGAGTGTCTGCGGTTTGGTGCCCTGAATGTGCTGATAGCCCACCTCGCCCGCCATATAGTCGCGGCGTGCTTCAAACCGAGCCCGCTCAGCATCTGACACACCGGCGAACGGATCTTCCTTCGGCGCTCGGACGAAAGCGAGGTTGAGGTGAATGCCACGCACGGCCTCGGGCGCGAGTGCACCGAGCCACGTCGTCACAGCGGAGCCCACGTCCCCGCCCTGGGCAAAGTAGCGGTCATAGCCGAGCGCCAGCATCAGCTTGGCAAACAGCTCCGCACACGCGCGCGGCTGAAAGCCGGGGCGCGCCGGCGCTTTCGAGAACCCATAGCCCGGGATGGACGGACACACCACGTGAAAGGCGTCCGCCGGGTCGCCACCGAATCGTTCTGGCTGGGTGAGGCGCTCGATGATGCCCTGGAACTCGACGATCGACCCCGGCCAGCCGTGCGTGATCAGGAGCGGCTGCGCATGGGCGTGGGTTGAGCGCGCGTGAATGCAGTGCACCCGATGGTCATCGAGCGCAAGGATCCACTGCGGGTAGCGATTGAGCCGCGCTTCCTGCACGCGCCAGTCGAAGCTGTGGCGCCAGTAGCCACAAAGTTCGCGCAGATAGGTGCTGTCCGTACCGTAGACCCAGGGATCGCCAACCTGATCCGGCCAACGCGTGCGATCGAGTCGCTCATGCAAATCGCGAATCGCCTCGTCGGCAACGTGAATTCGAAAGGGTTCCATGGGTCTGCTCCGACATGTTGCAGGCGGGATCATAGCAATCCGCAGAACCGACCCGGCAGTACTCCGCGGACCCCGTGCTCGCGATCGCGGCTGGCAGGCAAATGCGCGGGCGCAGATGGCTTGTCTGCGTTCAAGCAGCCTACAATTCGGTCTTCGATTGCGACATCCAACCACCGTAGGAGTAGCCCATGACCGACGCAGCCCAGGAACAGGCCGTTCTCGTCGAACGCCGCGACCGCATCATGATCATTACCCTGAACCGCCCGGAGGCCATGAACGCCATCAACGGCGCCCTGTCCCACGGCCTGCTGAATGCGGTGCGGGAGCTTGACGAAGACAACACGCTGACCGCGGGAATCATCACCGGAAACGGTCGCGCCTTCTGCGCCGGCATGGATCTGAAGGCCTTTGCGCGCGGCGAAGATATCGGCCCGCTCACGACCTTTATTCGCGAGGGCAGCCGCAAGCCTCTGATCGCGGCTATCGAAGGTTTTGCCCTGGCTGGCGGGTGCGAGATCGCGCTGACCTGCGACCTGCTGGTGGCTTCCAAGGGTTCGAAGATCGGCATCCGCGAAGTGAAAGTGGGCCTCTTCGCCGCGGCTGGCGGCGTGTTCCGCCTGCCCGCGCGGGTCGGTTACACCAAGGCCATGGAGATGGCGATCACCGGTGAGCCGATCACCGCAGACGTCGCGCTGCAATGCGGCATGCTGAGCGAACTCACGGAGCCGGGTGGCGCGCTCGCGGCTGCCATTGGCTGGGCTAACCGCATTGCGGAAAACGCGCCGCTTGCCGTTGCCGCCTCAAAGACGCTGGTGCGCGCAGCCGCGCAGGGTCACGACGAGGAATCGCTGTGGAAGATGCAAGAGCCCCTGTCCCGCAGCGTCTTCAGTTCGAACGACGCCAAGGAAGGTCCGCGCGCCTTTGCAGAGAAGCGCGCGCCGAAGTGGACGGGCACCTGATCAAGCACTAATCACGCGAACGCGAGGGTCGCCACCCGGCGGCCTTTGCCTCGCTCTCGGAACAGAAGTACCGCTCTCCCTTCTCCAGCGAAATCCGCGTGTCCGCATACGAAGACTGCCCGGGCAGGTGATAGATGCGGTCGCCACGCGCGTTGATATTGCCCTTGATCTGACACTGTCCGCTTTTAGGCACCGCCGCCTCCCGCGCCGCGTCCTGACGCGCCGCGCGCTCTTGCGCCGCACGCGCAGCACCCTGATGACGCCAGACCCAGGGCTTCTCGAACGTGCCCTGCCAGATCCCGCGACCCGCGAGGCGTGCCCGCTCCTCCGCCGACACAAAGTCATTCGAGTAGTGTCGATAGGCGAGCGCCCAGCCCGACTCGACCATGTGCGCGTTGATTGATTCGGCGGCTTCTTGACCCGCACGATCCGAGCCGCCGCGCGTGCCTGACAGCCCGTCGGACAGGTAACAGACCGCCACCGCACGCTGATAGCGATCGATGTCGTTGACCACGCAGCGCAGCGACCGGTCGTTGATCAAGGATTTGAGCGCGCGTTTTGCGCGTTCACCGCAGGCATAGGCGGCGCCGATTCGATCACGGCAGCCCTGCTTCTGCTCCGGCGCATCAATGCCGAAGAGCCGCACCGACTGCTTGCCGATACGCACCGTATCGCCATCCTGCACACGGGGAACGCCAGTGAGAGGTGCATAGGTCTCGCCCCCGCTGCGCGCCTTCGCGGAGGAGGCCTGCGACACAGGGACAACGAGTGTGGCGAAACTCAGAAGGACGAACGCGCCTGCAATGAGGCGCGCCGTCCAAAGGGGATTGGAATCCGGTCTCTCCCGGCGTCCCACCACAATGGACCCGCTTTCCGGCCTCAGCAGGTGGCGCAACGACATAGTGCCAGATCAGTGCCGAACGGCTGTGCGTAAACGCCCAGCGCTGCAGTAAGCCTTTGGCGCTAAATCCACTCGCCATCCTGCATGACCGTGAGCCGTTCCCGCGCCTGCAGCACGCGAACATCGGCGAGCGGGTCGCCATCCACGATCACAAGATCCGCCAGATGACCTTTAGCAAGCGTGCCCACGCGACCGGTCGCGTCATACATGAGCCCGCCGTTGCGCGTCGCGCAGACGATAGCTTCTGCCGGAGACATGTCGAACAGGTCGACAAAATACTCGAGGTCACGCGCGTAAGTACCATGTGGCGCAATGCCAATGCCGTAATCACCACCCACCACGAGACGCACGCCCCGCGCGTGCAGCTTGCGCATGGTGACGCGCGTGACTTCCACCTCGCGCTCGTAGCCCTGTGCCACCACGGTGTCGCGGCTGATGCCGATGGATTCGCACTCGGACAGGTAGCGCACCTCCCACGCCAACGCCGGTCCAACGAACACGCGATCACGCGCCGCCGCCAGCATGTCGATGGCTTCATCATCGAGATAGTTCGCATGACCGATAAAGTCGGCACCCGCCCGCAGCGCCTGTTTGACCGCCGCCGCCGAGCGGGAGTGGGTTGCCACCTTCAATCCACGCCGATGGGCTTCATCGACAATGGCGGCGATCTCATCGTCATGGAACGTGAGTTCACCCGCGGGCGCCACGGGGTTCACGTTCTCCCCGTCGACGAAGATCTTCACCACGTCTACGAGCGCCTTGCGCTGTTCCCGCACCACCTGCCGCAGTGCCCAGGGGCCGTCTGCAATCTGCGAGAGACCGCCGGGCGAATCGACGTTGCTCGCGGTGGTGCCCACATCGCGGCCTGCGGCGAGGAGCCGCGGCCCCTTGATGCGCCGGGACTTCACGGCCTCGCGAATGGCGACATCGATCCGGTAATTGGAGCCGAAGCTCACCGCCGCGGTAAAACCAGAGCGCACCATGAGTTCGGCGTTGCGCACCGCGGTGATCGTCGCTGTCTCCACGCCCACGTTGCCGATGGAGAAAGGGCTCGCGTCGGAGAAAGACAGGTGCGCGTGGCACTCGGTCATGCCCGGCATAACAAACCGACCGCCGACATCCATGACCTCGGCATCCGCAACGGCAGGCAGCGCGGACTCAGCGCCCACCCACTCGATCTCGTTGCCCTGGATGAGCACCGCTCCCCGATCCAGCACCGAGTGGTCGAGCGCCGTGAAGACGCGTGCATTACGCAGAACGAGCTTGCGCTGTGCCATTTCTTACTCTCCTCTCCCCGCGCTTGGCCGCCGTATCGGATGTCAGTCTGCGAAGAATACTTCTTTCTTCTCGCCGTTCGGTCCGTATACCGGCTCGCCGCGCTCAACCAGATACGCCTGATTGATGCTCTGCTTGATCTTCGCGCTTGCCAGCAATTCGACCATGCGGTGGTAGTTCGGGTGCTTGAAGTGAGCGACGAGGCTCGGGCCGTCATCCCAGAGTTCGTAGACCTGAATGCGGGTGGGTACCGACGGGTCGGCTGCGAAGCAGTAATCGCGACAGCCTGCTTCTTCCACGCGCGTAGCCAGCTGGCACTCCGCCGTAATCGCCACCGCGTGATCGCGATCGGCCTGTGTTTCGAATTCCAGAGCCGCAACAACGATGATCATCTTTTCGAACTCCTGTCTTGTTAACCGGTGAATCATCCCGCTCCGCGCCAACCGCGGCTCAGGCAGTACGTGTCCAACGACGATGGGAGGGACCCTCAGCTCCGCGCTTCTCCCCCGCGTGTTCGGGATAGACCGACGCGGTATAGAGATCGCCGTGTGCATCCATCGCGAGCTGGTGAATGTAGATGGCGATGTTTTCCACGCGCTCGAGCACAGCACCCGTATCCTCGTCGAGCACCGCGAGATTGCTCATGCGATCGCTTGCATAGATGCGATTGCCATAGGTGGCCAGGCTGAGCGGCATGATGTGCGTCCACTCATCGATGTAATGGCCGTCTGCATCGAGTCGCTGGATGCGATGCTGGCAGCCGGGAATCGGCTCATGGCGGTGAGGCGCTATCTGCCCCGGCACCGTCATGTAGGCGTGGAAATTGCCTCCGCAAAGATCCGCCACCAGAAGCCGCCCTTTCGAATCCTGCGTAATCGCGTGTGGTGTACAGAACTCGCCGGGCCCTCGACCCCATTGCCCGACGGAACGGATGAACTCGCCCTCCGGCGAAAAGAACACGAGCCGCGAATTCCAGTAACCATCAGCTACCACGATGTTGCCGTTGTTCTGCACCAGCACCGCCGTGGGACCGTTGAAATGGGTCGCATCACAACCCCACTCGGCGAAGGTGCCCAGCGTGAGCAGCAGTTCGCCGTCAGGGGAGTATTTCCGCACCGTATGACCATCGCGGTCGGTGGTCCAGAACATGCCGTCACGTTCGATGTACAGCGTGTGGGCGCCGAGAGCGAAGCCACGCTCATCGGACGGCCCCCACTTGCCCAGATAGTCGCCCTCGCGGGTGAACATGGAGATGCTGCTCTTGCCCATCTTGTCTTTGAGCGCGAGCGGATGCGCGGCCCAGTGCTCGATGTCACGCGTGAAGAGATAGATGATCCCGTTCCGATCCACCGCCACGCCGGAACCCATCTCGAACTGCATACCGGCGGGATAACGCGGCCAATCCTCGACCCGGCGATAACCGGCTCGCGGGTCATCGCGTTCCGTATGGTTGCTGACATCATGCGAAGTGCACACGAACGACTCCCCCTTCTCCCTTCCCCTTCGCAATGGAAACATGCCTTCGAGGGGTGGTACAACAGCGCCCTCCGACGCAAGGAAACCTCGTCATGGCCATGACCCTGTACCAGAGCGATCTGTCGCCCTTCGCCGCGCGCGTGCGCATTCAGATTCGCGCTAAAGGAATCGAGGGCGTCGCCATCGAGAAGGCTCCGGGCGGTACGGGCAGCGCAGAGTTTCGCGCGCTCAATCCCACCGGCAAGATCCCCGCGCTGCTTGTGGACGGCGTCGCCATCGCCGAATCGCTGACGATCTGCGATTACCTCGAAGACCGCTTCCCCGAGCCCCCGCTCTGGCCGACAGATCTCCTGGCTCGCGCTCACGCCCGCACCATTGCGCGCGCGACCGATCTGTACGTCTGCGGACCGATGTTCCAGACCACCGGGCATGCAAGCCGCAAGACCCGGGATGAGGCCTTCGTAGCAGCGCGCATGCAGGATCTAAAGACCGGCCTTGCGCATATCGACGCGTGGCGGGCGGCCGCTGGCGCGTCGGGACGCTACGCCGTGGGCGACCGTCTGTCGCTTGCGGATGCCGCGCTCGCACCCGCGCTGTTCTTCGTCGTGAACTTCGCCGCGCGTGTTTTCGGGCAGGACGATCTTCTATCCACTGCGATGACCGCCTACTGGCAGGGCATCCAGGAAGACGCCGTCGTGGCGCCGACCCTGTCGGCGATGGACGCTGCGCTCACGGCTGCGCGCGGCGGCTAGTCAGCCGCCGAGGAGCGTCTCGCGCAGGCGAAACTTCTGCACCTTGGTGCTCGACATCGGCCACTCGGTAACGAAGTGAACGGCGCGGGGAACCTTGAACCCTGAGAGCTGATCGCGGCAGAAGGCGATCAGCTCGTCCGCCGTCACCTGAACACCCGGCACGCGTTCGACAAAC
>DMUF01000229.1:0-6367 GCA_003476445.1 Gammaproteobacteria bacterium
GCGTGCTGAGTGACGCTGCCGACCAAGAGCGTTCCGAGTACGGATCCGAGACCGCCGGCGGAGAGCAGGTAGCCGTATCCGGTTTCCCCCGAGCCCAGCAGGGTGGAAAAGACCGGCATGAGCTGGGTGTAGGATTGTCCGAAAAACATGGCCACGAACGTGAGCAGCATCAGCGTGCGAAACAGCGGCGTGGTCGCGATGTAGGCGATACCCTCGCCCATATCCTGCAGGGCGGAGCCCGGTGTCGCATTGCCCGGCTGTGCCGGCAGTGTCGTCACTACCCAGAACATCGCGAGAAACCCAAGACTGCCAAGCGCAAAGACGGTCGCCGTGCCCGTGGCCGCAATCAAGAGACCGCCCGCGGCGGGAATCGCTAGCCGGGAGACTTGCCAGACGAAAGAGTTGAGTGCCACTGCGCTCATAAAGGCGGAGCGATCGATCAGGCGCGGGTACAGGCTTACGCGCGCGGGCCAGTCGATCCCGGTGATGAGTGAGAAGAGTGCTGCGGCTGTCAGCACGTGCCAGACCGCGATACTGCCCTGCCAATCGAGCCACGCCAGGACGGCAAGCAGAACGGCGCTGAGGCCCGAGGTCAGCCGGAGAATCTGACGCCGATCAACACGATCGGCGATTACGCCCCCGCCGAGAGTCATGACGATGTTGGGAATGGACGCTGCCGCTCCAAGTACGCCGAGCAGCCATGCGGAGTGCGTCAGTTCGAAGATGAGCCAGCCTTGGCCAAGGGTGATCAGCTGCGTTCCCCCCACAGAAGCGAACGAGGCCAGCCAGAACCGGCGGTAGAGCGGGTGGCCAAGCGCGGGGAAGCGCTCGATGAAGGAAAGGGCCATGGAATCTCCGCTGCAAGCAGCTCAGTTTAATGCGGTGCCGGTTACACTGGCGCAGGTTGTTGTTCCGAAAACAAGACTGCTGAAACGGAATCTAGCCATGTCACTGACGCAGCGATGGAGCGTTATCGTCAGAGTCTTTGTGCGCGCGCGCGGGATTCGGGCCTGCGTTGCGGCTGTGCTTTTGTCGAGCAGCGCGATCGTTTTCGCCTGTCCGCCGACGGTCATCCTGCTCTCGTGGGACGGTCTGCGTCATGATTACGTGCGACTTCACCCGGAGGTTGCACTACCGGGGCTCGCTCGCTTCGCCACGGAGGGGGCGGTCGCGGAGCGCCTCATTCCGGTCTTCCCTTCGAACACCTTCCCGGGCCATGTCTCCTTGGCGACAGGCACCTATCCCGATCGACATGGAATCGTCGACAACGTCTTCCTGGATCGGGAACGCGGCATGTACCGTTACAGCCCGGATGCAGGCTGGCTCGATGCGGAGCCGCTTTGGATCGCCGCGGAGCGACAAGGGATTCCTGCCGCCACCTATTTCTGGGTGGGATCCGAGACGGACTGGCGCGGACAGGGGACGCGCTTTCGCGAGGCGCCCTTCGATGGTGACCGACCGGAGTCGGCGAAGGTCGATCGCATACTCGACTGGCTCGCGCTTGCCCCGGCGGAGCGACCACGCCTGATCATGAGTTACTGGGCGGGTGCCGACGGCGCCGGACATCTGCACGGGCCCGATAGCGCGGAGGTTCGAGAGGCACTTGAGGCGCAGGATCAGGAGCTTGTGCGGCTGCTGCGCGCCCTGGATGAAAAACAAGCTTGGGCACATACCACCCTGCTGGTCGTGAGCGACCACGGCATGATGGTTCGTGGTGAGTCGCTTGAGCTCGGTGCGGCGCTGGAGGCGGCGGGTATCCAGGCGCAGGTCTTCGGAGCCACGACCGCGCACGTCTTCTTGAATGACCTAGCGGACCTTGATCGCGCGGAGCAGACGGCGCGCGCTCTCGAGAATGTGCAGGTGTTTCGGCGCGAGAGCGTGCCGCCCGCGCTGCGGCTCCATCATCCGACGCGCACCGGAGACCTCGTGGTCTTGGCCGAACCACCATTTACCCTCGATCGCCCGGCGGGCATCGAAGGGCAGATGATGATGGCAGCGCAGGCGCTGGGTCGTGATTTCGGTATGCACGGGTATGACCCGGCGCTCCCGGACATGGGGGGTGCCTTTCTCGCCCTGGGGCGAGGCGCAACCCAAGGAGCGCGATTGGGGCTGGTGCGACAAATAGACGTGGCGGCGACCGTAGCCGGGCTGCTCGGCATAGACCCGCCGCTGCAGTCGGAAGGCAGGGCAATCGACGGGATCGCGGCTGATCAGCGCCCGACGCCGGAGTCTTGCAGTCGGTAGCGCAGCACCCCGTCGCCGCGCCGGGTTTCGAGCGCAAGCCAACGTTGATCGTCGTCCCCGTACCACAGTGTGATGGGGTCCATACCCGCGGGTTCGAGTCGGTAGTGTCGGGCTTCCTCGCCATCGAGGGACGTCGCGCCAAGATCAGTCAGGCGTGTCGGAGTGAGCTTTCCGTTTTGAGCGTTCACCAGCGCGTCGCGTTGCAGTCGTTCCAGGTCCCAATAGGAGAAGGTTGTGGCACATGCTACGGGCAGTGTCGTCTCTTCGGCTTTTGGCTGACGCTGCGTTACTCGAAGCGCTTCTCCCATAGATTCGATCCCCACCGCGAACGGGGTTCCGTTGTCGTCGGTTTCCGACTCCAGGTTAGTCAGGCAGCCCGATGCAGAGCGTTCGTTCGCTACGTGCCGGTAACGAAAGACGGACATGAACAGCACCTTGACCTCGAAGTCAGCCTCCGACCGAACCTGCTCCTGCTCGCCCTCGCGAATCACGGTGAAGCGGTGCGAGCCTATCGGGCGATCGTTATAGGAGACATCGAAGAGGTACTCCGTGCGTGCGGTGGCCAGTGGGCTCAGACCCGCAAGCACGAGCGCGGTCAGAGTCGAGCCCCAGCGTCGACGCAGGGAGCGCGGTGTGATGGGCATGTCAGTGCTCCTCCGGTTCGGCGAATCGCCCGCCCACTGCGCGGATGGCGCCGCCGAGGAGCGGGATGTGTTGGTAGAAGCCGGCTGCGGCGTCCCAAAAGTCCTGATGCAGCACCACTCTCCCGTCGGCGTCGAAGCGCAGGTGTGAGATGCCCAACGTGTCGCTGTTCACTTCTTGCATCAGGGGCTGAAACGATGCGCGCATGCGCCAGATCAGATAGACGTCTGCGCCGCTGACGACGCGCCCAAGGGGTTCCACAGCCAGGGTGCCAGTGCCGCTGTGCATGCGAGCCATGTGTT
This sequence comes from Gammaproteobacteria bacterium, assembly GCA_003476445.1. GTDB lineage: Bacteria > Pseudomonadota > Gammaproteobacteria > Pseudomonadales > Azotimanducaceae > UBA7803. The sequence goes on from DMUF01000229.1 coordinate 3,189, forward strand.
TCACGACGTGCTCGTGACTTTCGGACGTGAGTAACGTGTCGCTGAAGTACAGCGACTCCGCGTAGACACGCCGTGCGTCAGCTTCGGCTTCAGACCCGCTGCTGGCGAAGAAGGCGAGAAATCGTTCGATGGGGGCTTCATCAGTAAGCGCCACGCCCGGGTATCGCTCCAGTGCTGCCACATAGCGAGGAGCATAGTCGGAGGTTTCCTGCGCGCTGCAACCGGTCAGCAGGACCGCAGGGAGGAGCAACACGGCGGCAGCGAACCGGGAGAGCACCGCCCTCCGCCGGCGAGCGCGGGTCGCAGCGGTGAGTCGGCGCGCGTTGCGATGAGCGTTTTCGGCGTTTGTCTGGTGCATGGCATGGAAGGTAGACAGCGGGTCGTGAATCGCTCGTGAACCGGATCCTGGGGTCTTGTATCGACGCGCGCGCCCTTAGCGTCGCGCTTGCAGCCATGTTTGAAATCGCTTGTTGACGCCGGTTTCACGTCTCCGATCAGAGGCTTGCGAGTCGGTCAACGGTAGTACGACTGTCATGACAGCGGTAGCAGGCGGATTGGCGGGGAAGTTTTGGACGCCCCTGTGGAGTTTTGACCCCAAGCGCGCGGCGCAGGAACGGTTCGGACCGTGCGCGTAGCGATCGTCGGCGGAGGGGTTTCCGGTCTGGCGGCAGCCGATCGGCTGCAACAACATGCGGAAGTCACGCTGTTCGAGGCGCAGCGCCGCCTGGGCGGTCATTCAGACTCGCACGCGATCATGGTGGACGGTCAGACGCATACCGTCGACTCTGGCTTCATCATGTGGGAACCCCAGCGAGCGCCGGGATTCCACGCCTGGCTGAGGGAGCTCGGCGTACGCACTTCTCCCGCGGAAGTCGGTCTCGGCGTTCGAGACGAGGTTTCGGGCATCGAGTTCGGTACCCAGTCACTCGCTTCCCTGTTCTGTCAGCGCCGCAACGTCCTGTCGCCGAGATTTCTGGCACTCCTGGGCGAGGTGCGCAGACTGCACCAGACGGCAAGGGTCGCTACCGTGTCCGCCCAGATCACACTCACCGAGTTCCTTGAGCAGCAGGGGTTCTCCGACCAGTTGTTCAAGCTGGTCCTGCTGCCTCTCTGTCGTGCGCTCTGGTCGCTCGATGCGGCGGCAGCGCGTGCGTTGCCGGCAAGGTATGCGCTCGCGCAGCTTGCGGGCTATCGGGTACTACCCTTTGACCGGCCGCCGGTCTGGCATGTCTTTCGCCGCGGAGCCGGCAGCTACGTCGATGCATTCGTGGCTCGTTTCGGGGGCGGCATTCGCCGCGGCGAAGCGGTGGTCGCTGTGTCCCGTGCGGGCGGTCAGGTCGCTATTACGACGGCATCGGGTCGCCAAGTATTCGATGCGGTCGTGCTTGCCTGCCATAGCCACGACGCGTTGGGCTTGCTTGAAGATCCAAGCGGCGCGGAGCGCGACATTCTTGGTGCATTGCGGTTCGCCCGCAGCGAACGCGTGGTTCATTCCGACGTGCGTGTCATGCCGCGGGATCCGCGCGCCTGGTCAGCGTGGAACGCCCGAATCGACGCCGGGGACGGCTGCGAATTCACCTTCTGGATGAATCGCATCCTAGGGCTGCGATCGAAAACGCCACTGTTCGTGACGGTAGATCCGGAACAGCCGCTCGATCGGGTCTGGGCGCGCCTCGATTACGCGACGCCCGTCCTCGACGCCCGGGCCCGGGTCGCGCAGGAGCGCAGGGACGAGATCAGCGGCGTGCGCAATACCTGGTACTGCGGCGCCTGGTGGGGTGATGGGCTGCAGGAGGACGGGTTTCGCAGCGGCGTTGATACGGCAGCCGCGGTTGCGGACTATGCCGAAATGCGGCGAAGCAACACCGGTCGACAGGACCGGAGTGCTACCGGATGAAGCTCTCCCTGAACGTGATGAACCTTCGGTTGCGTTAGCCTCGTGATGAATCCCGCTATCTTTGCGAACGGCGCGCTGTTTCAAGCCGCGTGGTTCAGCTGCGTGCTCGGTGGTGCGAATAAGTCGAACCTTTGGGGGCTTCCGGTCCTCGCTCTGCTCGCGCTGCAGTCCCTCCGCGGTGCCTACACCCGTCAGGATGCCGTCTGGTCCGGCGCCGCACTCGTGATGGGGCTCTTGCTCGACACACTGTGGATCCAGACCGGCATCCTGGTCTATGACGGTTGGAGCGTTGCGCCCGCGTGGATTCTCACGCTCTGGTGCGCACTCGGTTTAACGATGAACCACAGCATGAGTTTCTTCGCCCGCAAGCCGCTCCTCGGCGGTCTGCTGGCCGGCGGCTCAGCGCCGCTCAGCTATCTTGGCGGCGAGCGTCTTGGCGCGGTTGTGGTGCCCGATCCGGTTCAACTGGTGTGGGTCAGCCTGACCTGGGGTTTGGTGTTTTGGATGGCGTTCCTCCTGGTCCGGCGCACCCGGGAATTTCCGGCTTCTGATGCGGTGGCAGCGCCGCGGTCGTGAAGCGTCCCGGAATCCGCGCCAAGCTCATTCGGGTTTTCACCCTGCAGGTCGCCATCATCAGTGTGGCAACGCTCGCCGGCATCTATATTGCCAACACGCTGATTGTTGACCTGGTGCTGCGCGAAGGTTTGCGCAACGAGGCCGCCTACTATTGGGACCGATTTGATCGCGATCCCGCGGCCAGCCTGCCCGATACCTCGAACATGCGCAGTTACATGGCTGTCGAGGAGGATCTGAACAGCGTTCCCGAAGTGTTCTGGGACCTTCCTGCGGACGGCGTTGTGCGCACCGTTGATGAAGACCAGCAGCTGGTTCACGTGTCCGAGCGCGACGGGCATCGACTCTACCTGGTCTGGGCCAAGGCTCAGATTTACGACATCGCGTTTTTCTTTGGCATCGTGCCACTCGCGATTGTGCTGCTGATCATTTACGGGCTCGCTTTTTTCGCCTATCGCCTCTCCCATCGTGCGATATCCCCGATCGTTCAACTCGCGCAGCAGCTTGAGGACTACGATTTCGACCGAGACCGTGGGCTCGCGCTTGATTTCGAGCCGCTCCGCGATGCGGCCGACGCGGAGGTTCTGGCAATGATCGAGGCGCTCGATACCTTTGCCGATCGGCTGCATGCGTTCGTTGAGCGTGAGCGAGTGTTCACTCGCGACGCGGGTCACGAGTTACGGACCCCGGTGGCAGTGCTCAAGGGAAG
>DMUF01000229.1:6667-9971 GCA_003476445.1 Gammaproteobacteria bacterium
GTTGATGATATGGAGGCGTTGCTGGAGACCCTGCTCATGCTCGCGCGCGAGAGCGAGATCGAGCTGCCGCGGGAATCGGTATTGGTCAACGATCTCGTCGCGCGCCAGGTCGAGCTGCTGCAACCCGCTGCTGCCCGAGGTGGCAACCGCCTCAGTCTGCATGAGGAAGGCGAACTCAAGGTGCGGGCGCCGCCGAAGGTGGTCGAGATCGTGATTGGCAATCTGCTGCGCAACGCGGCGAACTACACGCGCGATGGCAGTATCGAGGCCACCGTCACATCCCATGGGGTGCGGGTGGCCGACTCGGGCGTCGGGATGTCGAGCGATGAGCTGGAAAAAGCCTTTGAGCCGTTTTATCGCGCGGACCAGAGCCGTGGGCTCACGAAAGGCCACGGACTCGGTCTATCCATCGTAAAGCGCTTGGTGAGGCAGTTTGGTTGGTCGATTTCCGCGCACAGTCGTCCCGGAGAAGGCACGACCATGGAAATCCGGTTCTGAGGGTCAGCGAGCCTTTCGATAGGTCTCGAGCGCTCGAGTTCGTGCAAACGCATGATCCACGATTGGATGCGGGTAACCGGTGACGCCGTGACGCCAGGGAGCGAGGGTGGCGGCGGCGCTGGTGTGAGCAAGCTCAGGGACGTAGTGACGAACGAAATCCCCGGAGGGATCAAACCGCTCTGCCTGAGTGATCGGGTTGAAGACGCGAAAGTAGGGTGCAGCGTCGGTGCCGGTCGAAGCGCTCCACTGCCAGCCCCCATTGTTTGCCGGGAAGTCGGCATCCACGAGGTGCGACATGAAGTGGCGCTCGCCCAGACGCCAGTCGATCAGCAGATGCTTGGTCAGAAACATCGCGGTGACCATGCGCAGTCGATTATGCATCCAGCCGGTGTTCGCCAGTTGCCGCATTGCCGCATCGACGAGCGGATAACCGGTCCTGCCGCTCTGCCACGCGTCTAGCTCTGCTGGGTCGTTACGCCACGGGACCCGGTCAGCCTCTGGGCGAAACGCTTCGCCGCGGCTGACATGGGGAAAGAGTGCGATGACGTGGCGGTAGAAATCGCGCCAGACGAGCTCGCTGATCCAGGTTTCGATGCCTGGTTCACCACCGGACAACCGCCCCTGGTTCGCGTCGAGGGCCGCGTGCAGGCATTGCCGTGGTGACAGGACTCCTTGTGCGAGGTACGGCGAGAGGCGGCTTGTACCCGTGATCGACGGAATATCCCGGTCGCGATCGTAGCGACGGATTGCGGCATGTGTGAAGGCGGCGAGTGCCTGTGCTGCCGCTGCCGCCCCCGCCGGCCACTGCGTCGATATTGGGGTCTCGGTCAGTCCAAGTGCCGCTGTGTCCAGCGCGTTGACGACTGGTGGTCCCTGCGAGTCTGGAGCAGGCAGCGGTCGCACGGCATTCGTGTCGAGATGCGAAGTCCAACGGCGGCGAAACGGTGTGAACACCGTATACGGTTCGCCCGTGCCCGTTAGTACCTGCCCCGGGCCCAGGATCGTAGAGCCCGAATGCAGTTGAAACCGGATGCCCCGGTCGCGCAGGTAGTTCGCGACCTGAGAGTCGCGCACGCGCTCATTCAGCGGATATTCCTCGTTCGCGGCGACGGCGTTGGCGCCATGGGTCTGTGCCAGCGCAAACAGAGCCTGCGGCGCGTCTCTGAATCGCGGTGCCGAAACAATCTCCAGAGGAATGCCCAGCGCTCCGAGATCGTGGGCGAGAGCGGTGAGGTTGCTGCCGAGAAATCCTGCGTGGTGAATGCCTAAGTCGTGAGATGCCCATTGCCGCGCCGCCACCAGAAAGACGGCGACGACCTTGCCGCTCTGGGCTGAGGCGTGCAGTGCCGGGTGGTCTTCGAGCCGCAGATCTTCACGGAACCAGACCAGGGTGGTCATGGCAGCGTCAGTCTTCGTCGCCGCTGCGTACCCGATAACCGCGACCAGCGAGAGTCTCGATGACGGGGGTGTCAAAGGGGCGATCGATCGCTCGCCGCAGGTTGTACAGGTGGCTGCGGAGGGTGTCGCTGTCCGGCAGGTCATCGCCCCACAGCTCGCGCTCGATGGTCTCCCGGGGTACGACCTTAGGTGCCTCGCGCATCAGGATGCGCAGAATGTCGAACAGGGTCTTGGAGAGCTTGATTTCCACGCCGCCGCGGTGGACTTCCATTGTCTCCAGATTGAGTGTGAGGTCGCCGACTCGGTACAGCGATGTCATGCCGCGACCGCGGCGCAAAAGCGCTTCGATACGAGCCACCAGTTCCGGCAGTGCGAACGGCTTCACCAGGTAGTCGTCTGCCCCAACCTGAAACCCCTTTAGCTTGTCATCGAGCTGGTCGCGGGCTGTGAGCATCAGAATGGGTGTGGTGTTCTGCGCTTCCTGCCGCAGCCGCCGACAGACTTCGATCCCGTTAAGGCGGGGGAGCATCACGTCCAGGACGATGGCATCAAAGTGTTCGGTCGTTGCCAGTTGCATGGCGAGAACGCCGTCCGCAGCGAAGTCGACCTGGTAGCCCTTGGCCTCCAGATAGTCGCCCACGGTCTCTGCGAGAGCCGGGTGGTCCTCTACAATCAGGATACTGGCGTGTTCATTCATCATGGCGTGGGCTTTGTGGAGCGGGCTTTCCGGACGGCACCAGCACAGCTGGACGGAGGCCCGTTTCGGCAGGGCAAGCGAGGACTGTGCTCGCCGGCAGATGAATTCCCCGTGAAAGGTCTTGTGGCGTTAGTCATTCTCGCGGGGCTCATGGTGTCCATTCATTGCCGCCGCAAAGTTGCCCAGTCCTGGTCTTTGCGCCAGTTCGTGCAGGAACCAGGGGGTAAACTCCTGTGGCGCGCGCGCAATCCACTCGGCGAGCGTTGCGGCATCGACGCACGCCAGCGCGGCGACTTCAACGCCGTCAGCCTCTGGCGTGCCCGACCACGTGGCACGAAAGGTCTGCTGCAATTCATGGTCGTGGATTCCCCGCTCGGTGCCGTCGAAACAGTAGGTCCGAGTGCCGCCGAGGGGCTCTAGCAGGACAGCAGGTAGTCCGAGTTCCTCTGCCAGACCGCGAAGGGCGCCGCGGGCGAAGGATTCGCCGGCGCGCAGGTGCTCACCGACGCTGAGATCCCAGCGATTGGGAAACAGGTCCTTCGTTGCTGCGCGGCGCTGTATCCAGAGGCGTCCTTCTGCGTCAAACAGGAAGACGTGCACGGAGCGATGCCACTGTCCGGTGCGGTGGACTTGTGCGCGCGGCATGATGCCGAGGTAGCGCCCTTCTCGGTCAAGGACCTCGAACAGTTCACCGTTTTGTTCGTCCGACAG
>DMUF01000229.1:10281-10924 GCA_003476445.1 Gammaproteobacteria bacterium
GCTGCTCACCCAGCCGCGCATTGGATTGCTCTTCATTCTGCTCATCGGACATGGCGAGGCTCCCATCCGTGCCAGTGCGCCGTATGATGTTTTTGTGGAGAGCGGTGGGCGGCGCGGGAACTTGAGTCGATCCCGATCCGATTTTGATCACTGAGGTGAGAAACGATGGACCAAGCGCCTGGGGTTCGAACAGCGCAGACAGCAGTTGTGGTCTGGGATATTCCGCTACGACTCTGGCACTGGTGCTTTGCGTGCGCCGTTGCGGGCGCGCTCGTCACTGGACTTTTGCGGGATGTCACCCTCATGCAATGGCACCAGCGCTGTGGTTGGGCCGCGCTTGGTCTTTTGGTGTGGCGATTGGGTTGGGGGTTCTGGGGCTCCGGCGCCGCACGCTGGGGCAGCTTCAAGGCGACTCTGTCCGGCCGCCCGTTCGCGGCAGGAGAGCCCCCTGCTGAAATCGGGCTGGACGGGCAAGGTGTGCAGTCGGGAGCGCAAAGCTCCGTGCGATCTCGGCCCGGGGCGCTACTGGGGCTTGCCCTTCCGTTTGTTGTGCTGCTCCAGGCTTCAGCGGGGCTCTTCACGTCTGATTTCATCTTCAACGAGGGGCCCCTGGTTCGGCACGTTTCGGAGGCGTGGGTCGACG
>DMUF01000150.1 GCA_003476445.1 Gammaproteobacteria bacterium
CCCGGCAGCGTCCTGCGCTGTCTTGGCCGGTGAGCTGGACGGAGATCGAACGCGCGGTTTCGCTGGGCAACGATCCCACACACACCGGCGTTGCCGCGCGGCGATTCGATGACGCGGCGCTGGTCGCCCTTGCCGCGAGTGACCAGGACCCGAACCAGAGCACCCGCTATCTGGTGGAACTCATCAGCAGCCTGAATGCCTACGCGGATTACGCCACGCATTGCGTGGAGAGCGTCGGAGCAGCCACAGGTCAGATATACGCCGAAACCAGTCAGCGCGTGGCGGCAGCCCGAGCGCTGCTCGAGGACGCTCTCGCTGGTCTCACCGATGCGGATTTCCGCTAGCCCATCGGCTCCGCCGGTCATTCAACGGCTTAAGTACTGTACGCGTACAGATAGGGGTTGACACGGAAGCGTCCTGTACATAACCTGTACATCAGATGGTTTCGGCGTGTGCGCAACTTCATGCAGTCCTCCCTTTCAAGTGTCCTTCCCCCAGAAGACGAAGTTGACCTCAGCACCCTCATCGGTCGCTGACACGCCTTTTTTATTACCGACTCTCGAGTCGGCCCCGACCAAAGGGTCGGTTGCACGCAAGCGATACCGGTGGCGATGGTCCCCGGTGTCAGGACCCCTCAGGGGTCCCTCTGGCGAGGCCGTTCCGGGTCGCCTGTTTCCGCTACTTTCACTCCTGATTCTCGCCCTGCCGGCGAGCCCTGCCCTGGCAGGGCTTCATGAGTCCGCTGTGGCTGAAATCTTCAATCTGGATTACTGCACCGGGGTTGCTGCAGGCGTCCGTATCGTGGCGGCGGCTGATCTTCCGGGCATTCACGGGGGAGCGCTCGATCTGCCCGGCGGTGAGCCAGCGCCCGACACGACCCTGTTCGTGATATCGCGCGGCGATCAGCCCACGCCCGGCTACGGGTTCGCGCTGGCTGACTTTCAATCGGCAGAAGATGCTCCAGAGACGGCACGTCTCACGGTCAACTGGCGCACGCCGCCGCGTGACGCAATTCTTCCGCAGGTGATCACCCATCCCTGCGTGGTCGTGGGTTTGCCGCGCGGCTCCCTGCGACGAATCGAGGTCTTCGATCAGCACGGGACCGAGGTTGGATCAGTAGATCTACCGCACAGACTCAGCCCGTAAGCAGCGCCAACGCAGCAGCCGCGCGGGTCTGAATGCTGTCCTTGTAGCTTGAAAGATCCATGCCGCGATTTTCGCCCATCGCGCCCACCAGATAGCGTTTGTAGACACCCTGGCCGATGGCGGCGAGACGCCAGTGCGAGAACGCCCGGTAGTAGTTGATCTGTTCCAGGTCACGCCCCGTGGTTCGAGCATAACGCTCGCAGAGCTCGGAGCGGCTTGGAAACCCGCCGGCGCCTGTTGGTTTGAGCTCGGCACTGGGTTCTCCCGGCTCGATCCAGTCATTCAACAGGTAACCCACATCGGCAAGCGGGTCACCCAGCGTGCACAGCTCCCAGTCCAGAACAGCGCGAATCCGACCGCCACCGACCATCATGTTTCCGAGCCGATAATCGCCATGGACAATACTGGCGCCGACCTGCTCGGGCATTCGCGTCTCGAGCAGGCGCGAAGTTTCCTCCATCTCCGGAATCTCGTGCGTCTTGGATGCCTGCCACTGCTTGTTCCAGCGCGACAGCTGGCGCGCGAGGTAAGCCTCCTTGCGGCCGAGATCACCCAGACCCACGGCATCCGGGTCGAGCTGATGCAGATTGGCGAGTACGTCGATCACGTGCAGCCCAAGCTCGCGGCGCTCCAACGCCGGCAGCGACCCCGCACTTTCGGCATCGTGCAGCACGGCGCCGGTGACGAAGCTCATCACGTAAAACGGCGCGCCATTGACCTCTAGATCCCGACACAGACCATGCGTAGGCGCCACGGGGACCTGACTCGACTGGCCGAGCGCAGAAATGATCCGGTGCTCGCGACCCATGTCGTGCGCACTCTCGAGAACATGCCCAAGCGGCGGCCGCCGCAGCACGTAAGCCGCGCCGCGCGCGTCGACGAAACGATAGGTCAGGTTGGAGTGACCACCCGCGATGAGCGTAAACTCGAGCGGTGGCGCAAGGTCAGGCACCTGTGTCTGCAGCCACGCCGTCACAGCTTCGCGGTTGATTCCTTCGACGCTCATGAGCTTTCTCCTCGATCTGACTGCGCCGCGCTTCATCGGCAAGGCACTCTACCGAAACGCCGCGATCGTTGTCATGGCGCTCGCCCTGCTTCTGCCCGGCTGCGCGCTCCGCGCGCCGGAACGCCCAACGCCTGGCGGCGCCGCCGATTCACCCGCCCTTGGCGAACTGTACCGACCCGGCGAAGGGCTCTACCGCGGCGAGATTCAGGACGGCAAGCGCGCGGGTCGGGGCATTCTCGAGGGACCCGAGGGCGTCTACGAGGGCGAATGGGCGAACGACCTCCAGCAAGGTTTCGGCGAACTGCGCGGCAGCGCCGGCAGTCGCTATGTCGGTCAATGGCACGCGGGTTTGAGGCAAGGCAGCGGCAGCTGGAGCAGCGCCGCGGGCGAGACCTACGACGGCCAATGGTCGAATGACAAACCGCACGGCACCGGCATCTATCGCGCGGCGGACGGCACCGTGTATCTCGGCGAATGGCGCGATGGATTGCGATCCGGGCGCGGGCGAGAAATACGTTTGAGCGGCGTTGTCTACGAGGGCGAATGGCGAGAGGGAAGCCGCCAGGGGGCCGGCCGCGAAGAACGCCCGGATGGCAGCAACTACGAGGGCGAATGGGATACAGGCACTCGTCATGGCACAGGAAGGGCCCTCTTCGCCGACGGCAGCCGCTACGAAGGCACGTGGGAACAGAATGTGCCGACGGGACCGGGTACGCGCCGTTATGCGTCAGGTATCGAGGTCCGCGGGGTATGGCAAAGTGAACGCGTATCGAGCGGCCTGCTTGAGCTGCCGAGCGGCAAAACCTTTGCAGGACCTCTGACCAGCCGCCAGGGTCGCGGCGTCGCACCACCGCTTCTCGCCTGGCTCTCGCAGGCAGCCGCGGACGGCGACCCGCACGCGGGGCTGCTACTCGCGAGCGCATGGCTTGATTTCGAAGAGCCCGCGCCCGATCCCGCGCGAGCACGAACCTGGTTGCGGCAGGCAAAGTCCAGCAGCACCGAGGCCGCCTACCGACTGGCTGCGCTGATGTTGGATGACCCCGAACCCGACCTGGCCCAGGTACTCGAGCTACTTCATGCCGCCGCCGAGGGCGAGCATGCCGAGGCGCAGCGCCTGCTTGGCGACCTCTTTGAATCGGGCGCGCACCTGACGCGCGACCTCCCACGCGCCGCCCAGTGGTATCGCGGAGCGCTGCGGGCGGGCAGCCCGCTCGCGGCAGAGCGTCTGGCACAGACGCTGCTAAAAAGCGTGCTGGGAACACGGGAGGGAGCCCGAGATCCCCTGATCGAATGCCGCTCACAGGCGCGTGACGTGCCGCAGGACGAGCGGCTGAGCGCGCTCGAAGAAGCCCGGGACGTGCTTACGTGGCGCGCACTCGAGGACCGGGAATGGTCATCGTTCGCAACGCTTGCACGGGTCGAGGCGGTCTCGGGAAACTGGGGGGACGCCGCATCGCTCGCGGAGCGCGCCCTGGACGCCCTTGCGCCTCCCGCCGGCGCGCCGCCGCGAACAGCTCGACCAATTCCCACGACACCGTTCGCTTCCGCCGGATCATGGATTGTCCCGGAGCACGAGCCTGCGCTCAGCGACATCGAGGCCCTGCAGACGGCCGCCGCGTGCGCCCCCACCGGGCAGTGACAAACAGACGAACAGGTGCCAGCCCGGATCGCGCTGATGCCCATAAATGGTGCATTTTCTACCTCCGAGAACGTGGAAATGTCGGCCCGATCGCCGCGATAAGGGCTGATTCCGCACCAACGAAGTGCGTTTTGACAAAAATGTGCACGCCGCGCGCGAAACCGGTTCACCCGCACTTGGCAGAGCGCTAGAGTCCCTGCATCGATTTCCATCCGATTTACCGAGGACACCATGATCCGCGCTCTGGTTAGTTCCGCAGCACTCATCGCCGGCTGCCTGCTGGCACCCTCCGCCTTCGCCGATACGCCGGACTCGGGCCACACCGCCTGGGTCCTGACCGCAACGGCGCTGGTGCTGTTCATGACCATTCCCGGTCTCGCACTTTTCTACGGCGGACTGGTCCGATCGAAGAACGTGCTCAGCATCCTGATGCAGTGCTTCGTGATCACGAGCCTCATGTCTATCCTCTGGCTCGTCGCGGGCTACAGCCTGGCCTTCACCGAAGGCAACGCGTTCATCGGTGGTCTGGACAAAGCCTTGTTCGCCGGCGTGGGTCAGGACAGCATGAGCGGCTCGCTTCCCGAAACCGCCTTCGCCCTCTTCCAGCTCACCTTCGCGATCATCACGCCCGCCCTCATCGTCGGCGGGTTTGCCGAGCGCATGCGCTTCTCCGCCGTGCTCGTGTTTAGCGCCCTGTGGCTGTTCGTCGTGTACGTTCCGGTGTGTCACTGGGTCTGGGGTGGCGGCTGGCTTAGCGCCATGGGCGTGAAAGACTTTGCCGGGGGCATCGTTGTGCATATCACGGCGGGCACCGCGGCCTTGGTTGCCGCCATGATGCTCGGCAATCGGCGCGGCTTCATGGAAACACCCATGATGCCGCACAACATGACGCTGACCCTGACAGGGGCTGGCATGCTCTGGGTAGGCTGGTTCGGCTTCAACGGCGGCAGCGCCCTCGCCGCGAATGGCGATGCGGCAATGGCGATGTTCGTCACCCACATCTCCGCCTCGGCTGGCGCCTTTGTGTGGCTGTCGGCGGAGTGGATCAAGTACGGCAAGCCCAGCGCGCTCGGCGCGGTGACGGGTATGGTGGCCGGGCTTGGTACGATCACGCCGGCGTCAGGCTTCGTTGGACCGGCTGGCGCGCTCGTCATCGGCATCCTTGCTGGCGGCATCTGCTTCGTCGCGACCAACTACATCAAGCGCACGCTGCGCATCGACGATTCGCTCGACGTTTTTCCCGTACACGGCGTGGGCGGGATTCTCGGCACGCTGCTCACGGGCGTCTTCGCGAGCAGCGCACTCGGCATCTTCAGCGGGCAGGAGTCAATCGACATCGGCACGCAGCTCAGCGCTCAGGCTATCGGCGTTGTCGCGACTCTGATCTACACCGCCGTGGCAACCATGATCCTGCTGTGGCTGACGGACCGCCTGATCGGCAACCGCGTGTCAGACGAAGACGAGCAACAAGGCCTGGATATCGTCTCGCACAACGAACGCGGCTACGACCTCTGAGGACCCGCGCCCGGGTGGTCGAAACGCCCGGGCGTCAGACGGCTGGCGAGTAGAAGACCGTTCTCGAAGAGAAAGTCGCCGCGCAACGTGTCTCCCGCGAGCACGCGCGGCACCCAGAGACGATCATCCGGCCACATGCTTTCGTACGGGATCTCATCCAGAGCAAACCAGACCGGAGCCGCCTCAGGCGTATCGACAGCCGTTCCCCGTGATCCGGTCGCGACGAATACATAGCCGAGCCAGTCCGGGCCGGCACGATCAAGAAATCGCATTTCGGCCCGCAAGGTCGCGCCCAGGGCAATCACGCCCGTCTCTTCGTGCGTCTCACGTAGCGCACAGGCAAGCGGCGTCTCACCGGGCTCGAGTTTGCCGCCCGGGGCATTGATTCTGCCCGCACCATGCCCACGCCGCTTGTGAATCAGCAGTACACGCCCTTCCTGCACAATGAAGAGCAGCGTACCGACAAGGTCCGGCTGCCAGCCTTCGAGCCGCGCACGCAGCTCCGCGTCGGCCGCGCTTCGCACTTCGGATTTGCGATTCGAATCCACAGGGTTGTTCACGCTCTGCCAGCACGGCGTTCAGTCCAACGCCCACGCGCCCTTGCCAGCGCTGCCAGCACGCGCGATTCTTGCACGTCACCAGCAGGCGTGAAGGTCTGCAGTTCAAACGAAGGGGGAACCATCTGTGAGCGCACCATCATTCAGCCCGGAAGAAATCGCGCGTTTGCGCGAACTGCTCGATATCGAAGCAATCCGCAAGGTCGGCGTACTGTATTCGCAGTACCTGGACAGCGACTACCTGGAAGCGCTGGCTGAACTCTTTACCGAAGATGCCGTGTGTGAGTTTGGACCCTACGGGCAGTGGATCGGTCGCGACACCATCTACAAGAACTACGTTGAGGTTGAGCGGACATCCGGCCCGAACCCGGGCTCGAAGCCGTATCAGGCTATGCATGCCAATACCAATCACTGGGTCGAGATGACCGGCCCCGATACGGCGGTTGGGCGTCGCTATCTCCTCGACCTCTTGACCAACCGTGCACCCGACCAACATCCGTTCATCTGGCTTGCGGTGTACGACGAAGAGTATCGCCGCGTGAATGGCACCTGGCAGATTTCGCGCAGCACGATTCAGTTCCTGTGGCCCGAAAAACATCTGACGGGGGCATTCCCCGGCACATTCCCCCCGGCGCGCTGAACCATGCAAGCACGTGCAGCGCTGGTCCGATCTGCGGGTGGGCCGTTCGAGTTCACGGACATCGAGCTTGATGAGCCGCGGGATGACGAGGTTCTGGTACGGATCGTCGCTACTGGCATTTGCCACACGGACATCGCGGTAAGAAACCAGGACGTGACGCTCCCGCTGCCGATGGTGCTTGGCCATGAGGGCGCGGGCGTCGTGGAAGCCGTTGGCGCCCGCGTGCGCGGGCTCGCGGTGGGTGACCATGTCGTGCTGTCCGGCGATGCCTGCGGTCATTGCCGCTCGTGCCGGCACGCGCTTCCCTCCTACTGCGACGAGTTCATCGACCGCAACCTGACCGGGTGGCGCATCGATGGCTCCTCGCCGATGCGGCTTCAGGGCGAAGCCATCCGCGGGCGATTCGTCGGGCAATCCAGTTTCGCCACCCATGCGGTGGTGAGCGAGCGATCTGCCATCCGGATTGAGCAGGGGTTGCCGCTCGAGCTCATGGGTCCGCTTGGCTGCGGGCTGACCACCGGCGTGGGTACGGTGGTCAACGCGCTCAAGCCGTCACCCGGCGCAAGCATCGCCGTGTTCGGCGTGGGCACCGTTGGGCTTGCAGCGGTGATGGGCGCGCGACTCCTCGGTGTCGCCCCCATCATCGCCATCGATACACGTGAATCCCGCCTCGAGATGGCGCTGTCTCTCGGCGCAACGCACGCGCTTCGAGCCGGTCCGGATGTGGTCAGCCAGATTCGTGACATCACCCGCGGCGGCGCCGATTTCGCGGTGGAATGCTCGGGAGTGCCGCTCGCCGTTCGCCAGGCCGTTGATTGTCTGGGTCGACCGGGTCTTGCGGCACAAGTCGGGGCGACACCCGCGCGCACGGAAGTCGCAATCGACATGGACCACCTGGGTTTCGGCCGCGGGATCAAAGGTGTCGTCATGGGCGACGCGGCAGTGCAGACGTTCATTCCTTGGCTTGCATCGCTGTATGCGTCGGGTCAACTACCCTTCGATCGCTTCGTACAGTTCTACGACTTCGAAGACATCGAGACGGCCATTCACGACACCGCCGTGACTGGCACAGTGATCAAGCCGATCCTGCGGATGCCCTGATCGGGGTTCTCTCAGCGGGCTCGTTTGGCATCCGTGTCGACCAGTCGATCGGCACGAGATGCTCCACAAACCGCTGTGCTACGGCGCGCCAGCTGTGCGTTTCTGCGAAGGCACGGCAAGCCTGACGATCCACCCGCAGGGCGCGTTCAACCGCGGCAAGCAAATCCGTATCGAGCGCCCCGTTCACCCCGTCGACAACCACGTCACGCGGTCCGGTGACCGGATACGCCGCTACCGGCGTACCACAGGCCATCGCCTCGAGCATCACCAGCCCGAAGGTATCCGTGCGTGAGGGGAATACGAACACGTCCGCCGCTGCGTACTCCGCGGCCAGCTCGGCACCGTGCCGATAGCCGAGCCAAGCGGCCTCGGGATAGGCCGCCTGAAGCGCAGGACGAGCGGGGCCGTCGCCGACGATGACCTTGTCAGCATCCACTCGGAGCCGCAAAAAATCTTCGAGATTCTTCTCAATTGCCACGCGCCCGACGTACAGCAGCCGCGGGCGTGACCGCGCGCCCGCGCGGGGCACCGGCGTAAACCGTGCAACATCCACGCCACGGCCCCACACCACCAGGCGTTCGAGCCCCCGGGCCTCGAGCTCGGCAACATGCGATGCGGTGGTGCAGAGCACCGAGAGCGCGGGACGATGAAACCAGCGCAGCGCCGCATAACCCCATCCCAGCGGCAGGCGTGTCCGTGCGTGGATATACTCCGGAAACTTCGTGTGTAACGAGGTTGTAAACGGAATCCGATTGCGCGCGAGAAACTGCCGCGCGGCAAGTCCGAGCGGCCCCTCCGTCGCGACGTGAACCGTGTCAGGACGTGCCGCAAGAATCCGCTTGCCGAGCCGCCAAGGGTTGCGGGCGATAGCTATCTCGCGGTAACCGGGCAATGACACGGTCTTAAACAGACCGGGATGAATCACCTCAACCGCAACCCCAAGCAGCGCCAGCTCGGCAATCACCGATCGAAGGGTCGTTACCACACCATTGGTCTGCGGCGACCAGGCATCCGTGATCAGCAGCAGGTGGCTCACGCCCGCAGCCGCTCGGTGTCGAGGTCAATGACGTTTGTAACCGAGGCGGGCTGCATGCTCCAGTCGAGGAGGCTGAACCGACCGTTCTTGTCCTCTACCAGCGCTGTACAGCTCTCGACCCAGTCGCCGCAGTTCATGTAGTGCACGCCGTTCAGGTCGCGAATTTCCGCGTGATGGATGTGACCGCACACCACGCCATCGAAACCTTCGCGGCGGCACTGATGCACCAGTGCGTCCTCGTAGTCGCCGATATAGCTCACCGCACGCTTGACGCGGTGCTTGACCCACGCCGACAAGGACCAGTACCCGTATCCGAACTGCACCCGAAGCCGGTTGAAGTAACGGTTCAGCTCGAGCAGCGCGTTGTAACCGACGTCTCCTAGGAACGCGATCCAGCGGTGATAGCGGGTAACCACGTCGAACTCATCGCCGTGCACAACCAATAACCGGCG